>CARBES010000020.1 GCA_948944455.1 uncultured Candidatus Saccharibacteria bacterium
TGAAGATAGACGGAAGATTCCCCGACCGAAAAATTCATCTTCCAGTTGCCCACGATATATGATTTCATACGTTAATTATAGCACAAAAACCACGGACGGAATAACTTAGTATAAGGGCAAACAGCTAAGCCGAAATCACCCCAAGAATCCCGCGCAAAGCATAGAGCGTGTCTTCGTGCGAGCGCACGGTAATTGTATCGATGCCCATTTGGACGACCGGGTAATCGTTACCGCCAGGCTGAGTCATGTCACCAAAGTACAAAACTTCCGACTTATCAACTTTGAGCTCTTCGAGCAAGTGGGTCATACCGAACTGTTTGTTCATGCCCGGCGCGGCAACGTTAATCGAAGTCGTCCCGCCGATTTCATAGAGAAAGCCCGGAAGTTTTTCCTTACATCTCGCTACGATCGCTTCGCGTTTCTTCATATCGGGGTCCCAATCATACTTCTCGGAGGTACCCATAGCTTGGCCAAGCGCTGAGAAAGTGACCTGCGAGAGGCGATTCTCGATAATCTGGTCGCCCGGCAGGAGTTTGTCCTCTTCCCAATAGCCTAGTTCCCTAGCCGATTCTTCCAAAACTGTTGTAATTTTTACAACATCTTCCTCTTTGAGTGGGAAATTATAAACTTGGCGCCAATCGTGTTTCGCTGGATCGTAATTATAATACTGCGTGCCTTGAGCCGCAAAAAAGTGAAGGTGAGTAAGTTGCTCCTCACTGACGCCAGCCTCCTTCAACTTATCAACGATCTGAATCAAGAATTGTTCGTATTTTTGGCCAGAAATCGGGCAAATTTCAAAATAGTTAAGACATTTTACGAGCACTTCGGCAATTTCCGGCGGGATCGGAGTCTTTGCGATATTTAAGGTCTGGTCGATATCAAAACTAAGAACCTTTTTAATGTTCTTAGTTTTGCCATCCGTCACAGTATCCAGAGAGCGAGCTCTCCGTCCTGACTGCCCCGATGATTTGAAGGCTGAAACTTTTTTCATAGGGTTCTCCCGCTTAGTTATTTTAATTGTAGCATGAAAAAGGCCCCTCGGGCGAGGAGCCTTTTTGTTCTGCAAAAATTCTACGCCAAAATAGTTGGTTAAGCGCAGGTGGCCAACTCAGCGAGGGCGATTCGTCTAAGAAACGAAACCGTTCTTGGTCTGGCAGTATTCGGCAAAGTTGTCGAAATACCCTTTGTTGAGTTGCACCCAATTATTCCAGGCAGCTTCATATTCCTCAACAGTGCCAGAACCGAGCGCAGTTACATGGTAGGAGCCGTCGCTGTAAAAGCCGTCGAGATGATATACATTAGCATCGTTCTCAAACTGCAGAAAAACATCGTAGCTACCAGTAGCAGCAACAACTTTTTTATCAGCGATAACGTCAAACCGGCCAACCACTTCAGTGTCGTCGGTGCCAATACACTTCAGATCTCCATCTTCAAGATAGAAGAACCAGCAAAGACACTCTTGTGAATCATTGGCACATATATTGTCGAGAAGTACCTTATATTCGCCGTTGGTACGCAGGTCGATAAACTTGTCGCCACTAAAAAAGTAGACATGATCGCCATCCGTGTACTGAATATGATTCAGCAGAAAAGCGTCACTAGCAGACTCGACAGGGATCGCCCAATGTCCAAGTAGCTCGCCTCTTAGAAAATAATAGGGGCCAGACGTAGTGATAACAGATGTTGCATCCCGCCGGGCACAGTCAATCGCATAGCCATCAATCAGCTCTCCGCTAACATTGCCTTCGATTTTACCATCCGGTAAATCTGGGTAAAAATTTTCGACATAGGCCACAATAACCCGGTCGCCAGGTTCGCCATATACGTCAACTTTGTACTGATCTTGATTCTCCCACCAAGGGCTAGTTGCAACCCCATGGAAGGCGTAGGCATACGATGCCTCGTCGCCGGAAAAACTATCATAATGGACGTACTTGAGCTTAGTTCCATACCCAAACTCAACTGAGGTTCGATAGTCCTCAGACCAGACACGACTCCCGTCCCAGAGGCCAGATTGATAGTTTTTAGCCATCTGCAACGGGCTGATATCGCTATAAGTTACGCATTGATATGGGATGCTTCTTACGCCATTAATAGTCAACCACCCATCGTCCGTGATAATAAAAATGTAGTTATAATCTTTCGAGAATAGTACCGCTTCATTATTACGACCAAGCACAAAAGCAACACTTTCATACTCAGAGTCGGTTGTTGCTAACCAAGGTGCGCTTCCGTCCATATACGATTTAAGGATAAGTTCAGGAGTCCAGGTGTCGAGCGGATAGAGATAATCAGGGCAAACCGCTATAGCATTTGCCCCCAAATGAGGATGATACATAAGCCAGTTGTCATCCCACTCGTAAGCCGAAAGTGGCCATCCCATTTCCGTATAGCGGTCACCAGCAAGAATGCCCTCGATAATCTGACGGTTCGTCAGATCGGCGTTCTTAGGATCGGTGATTTCGATATCCGGAGTAGGTGCAGCAATTATGGAATCATCGGAAATGACGGGCTGAGTAGGTGTGGCTATGTCTTGATCTTGAGTAATGACGATTGCGTCCTGAGTTTTGGTTGCCGGTTTGAGGCTGGAGCAGGATGGTTCAGCGGAGGCGCCTTCCTGGCAAGCTGCCAGCAAAAGCGCCAAGAGCAAGGACAGGAAACAGAGGCAAGTTTTCTTCATCATGGCATTTCTCCTTCATTTGTTTGGAATTTTGCAGGAACGTTAATGTGCGATTAGCTTATAATACCCCCTTAATAAGTATTGTCTACTACCATTTTAGCACAGATCATCAATTTTGTCAAGAGATAGGGGTGGACTTTTGGTTTGTTCTCTGCTAGGCTAGGGGTAGAGCAAAAGCCGGACGCAGTTACCTGGTCGATACCAGATAGCAGTTTAAGATTTGTGAAAGGGACGCGTATGCGGAAGGTTACTTTTGAAGAAGCGGTAGAAGTCCACAAGACCAAAACTGTTTACAAACAAAAAGTTACTCTTGCGATAACGCAGGAGTAACACAACCAAATATGTTTCCATTTTAACAAGTTTGTGAATTGTCGTCAAGGCTTTTGCCTCAAAATGAAGAAAATAATCTATAATAGTACTATGAAACTATCAGAAGAACTAATCTGGCGTGGATTTCACGCTGAGACAACAATCAAAGATCCAACCGAACTCGATACTCGAGCCTCAAAGAAATTTTATTGGGGGGCGGATCCGTCGGCCGATTCCCTGACGATTGGGAATTTAGCAGCCCTAATGATGTGTGCATGCTTCGTGCGGCACGGTTATAAGCCATATCTTCTGGTGGGTGGAGCGACTGGCCAAATCGGCGATCCGAAGGACAACGGTGAGCGCGATCTGAAGACCCTCGACGAAGTCGAACACAACAAAGCCTGCATCAAGAAGCAGGTCGAAGGCGTAATCCGGAGCGGAGAAGCTGTAATGGTCGATAACTATGACTGGTTCAAAGATATGAATTACCTAGCTTTCCTGCGCGAGGTGGGAAAAGTTTTCTCGATGACGCAGTTACTCGACCGCCAGTTTGTGCAAAATCGGATCGGCGAAGGCGGCAGCGGGATTTCTTACGCAGAGTTTTCTTACACTTTGATCCAAGGGTACGATTTCTTACATCTCTATCGTGAATATGGCGTCGATTTGCAACTCTGTGGCGCGGACCAGTTTGGCAACTGCTCGAGCGGGATTCACCTAATTAAACGTTTAGAAAACGCTTCAGCCGACGCTTGGAGCACACCACTAATTATTGACCCAGTAACGGGGCGAAAATTCGGCAAATCGGAAGGTAATGCGATCTGGCTCGCAAGCAAAGACAACGGCTCCGGAAATTACACTTCAGTATTTGACTTCTACCAGTTCTGGCTTAATCAAGCCGATAGCGCCGTAGAATACTTGATGAAGGTTTATACCTTGTTCGAGAAAAATGAAGTTGAGAAAATAATGGCAGAACAGGCCGAACATCCAGAGCGCCGCGTCGCCCAGAAGGCGTTAGCTTTCGGCGCTACCGAAGTTGTTCATGGTCGCGAGAATGCCGAAGCGGTGGCGAATTTGACCGAAAGATTATTTGGCGGAAATCTGAACGAGTTAACCGAAGATGAGATTCGCGAGTTCGGTGAATACCTAGCCGTAGCAGAACGTGGGGCGACGTTATTCGACGCATTAGTCGCGACCGGACTTACTAATAGCAAGGGCGAGGCACGCAAACTCACTAGTGCTGGAGCAATCACCGTGAATGGAGAGAAGGTGACCGAAGATACAAAAATTGAACAAGTAGCACTGTTAAAACGCGGAAAGAATAAATTTGCAGTAGTACGGTAAAACTAATGCTCCAATGACGCAGGCAGCCGCCCCGAAGGGCGGCTGTTTTTGGCTTATAGAATTAGCAGGGGGTGCGGCGCGACAAGTACGGATTGTCCAAATTGGGTCAAAGAATTTCCGTATCCCAGCTGACTTCGTCACTTCTGGTGACGGCAACGTGGTAATGGTCTTGGGCCTTGCCTAGACATTTGATGCCAAACGGCGCCCAGAATTCTTGGCGGTGATACATGGTAACATCGTATGTCGTCTCGAGCGCTACACTTTTCACCAGAGGTACGGTAAACCCGAACTCTAAGCCCCAATAGTCACCATTCTGAAGTTCCAGTAAGGCTTGACGCTCTGGGCATTTCCAATCAAGAAACCGCCAGATCATCGAGTCAGCCTGGACTAAAACAGTTTGGAGCAGCCAGCACTCGTCGGCATCCGGTTGCGAAAACTCGCCCTTCAAAATTGCCATGAGATTCCCCGGGATAAAAGCCCCGTCGCAGAGAACATCACCTTTCGGAGACAAAAGGCCTATTCGGCGGATAACCGATTCATTTAGGTCGCCATTGTTATCCCGACGACCGTCACTCAGAGAATAGGCTAAAAACCTAAAACGAACACCAGGCATTTCTCGAACTGGCGGGTCGGCACCCGGCGTACGTTGCCCGAAGAAGGGCGGGATCTTAGTACCGAAGGCGACATGCTTCTTGCCGCAATAAGCAGCTTCTGACAAAGTTTTAGACATAATTTTCCTCCTCGGCAAAAAATATGGAAACGGGTTCTACAAGCTAAGCTATGCAAGGTTCATAAGCACGCCAAACCTGACCTTTGGCAGGCCTTATTATTTTAATCGTAGCACAGATTATTATTTTTGTCAACTAGTATATTACAAAAATGTTATTTTGTTTTGTAGTAGATATGTTATAATGAAGATATGACTAAAACTGCGAATAGCTCAGGTAATAACCCTGACAAACGGGGGAATATGGGGGTTTATTCAAGCTTGGTTTCTCAAAAAAAGAAGATTTCGGAGAAAGTTAAAACTATGCAAGGAAAGTCAAAAAAATCCAATAAGAACTTGGCGCCGCTACCAAAGGAGCAGCCGGCAAGATTTTTTGCGCATTTTCGCTGGGAGCGGATTAAGGCCTACTGGTTCTCAAAGGATGGCCTAAAGCGGGTTGGGAAGATTTTTGCAGCTTGTATTCTGATCGGCATTATTGGGGTGGGGGCGTTATTCGTTTATTATAAAAATCAGCTGAAAGAGATCCAACTTAACGACTTGACGATTTCGGAAACCGTGAACACGTATCTTGACCGAAACGGAGTAGTGTTGTGGGAAGATAAAGGAGATGCGAACTATCGGCTTGTCGTTGAGGGTGACGATATCTCAACCTATGTTCGTCAAGCGATCGTAGCACTTGAGGACCGGAATTTTTATAACCATCCTGGGGTAGACTTGTGGGGCTTGATGCGCGCAGCATTTTCGACACTAACTGGTCAGGGAGTCCAAGGCGGATCGACTTTAACCCAACAGCTGATTAAGCAGGTTTATTTTGCAGACGAAGCCTTTTCGGCAAACCGTGGTGGGCTCTCACGCAAGATCAAGGAGCTAATCCTCTCGATTGAGCTTGAAAAGATGTATAGCAAAGAGCAGATCATTACGATGTATCTAAACGAGTCGCCTTTCGGGGGACGTCGGAACGGCATCGAAAGTGCAGCACAAACTTATTTTGGGAAAAGCGCAAAGGATTTGAATTTAGCTGAATCGGCTTTGCTCGCGGCTATTCCAAATAACCCGGCCGTTTTGAACCCGTATAATGAATACGGGCATGAGGCGCTAATTGCACGTCAACAAAAAGCACTAGACGTGATGGTAGAGTTAGGCTATATTTCCCAAGAGGAAGCGGATGAGGCAAAAGCAGTGCCGATTCTAGATCAGATCTTACCAGAGAGCAGCCAGTATACCGACATGAAAGCACCGCATTTCGTGATGGAGGTAAAGAAACAGCTGGAAGAAAAATACGGCATCCAGACGATGCGGAGTGGCGGCTACACAATCAAAACGACACTAGATTATCGCGCACAAGAGTTTGCCGAACAGGCCATTGATGAGGGTGAGAAGTTGCTGTACTTGAACAACAGTGATAACGTGGCTTTAGTATCGGTAGATGTAGAAACGAGCCAGGTCATTGCAATGGTGGGGTCGGTGGACTGGAATACGCCAGTTTACGGCGAGGTGAATGCGACAACTTCCACGCTTGAACCAGGTTCAACAATTAAGCCAATTCTAGATTACGCACCACTCTTTTCAATGAATGGCGACATAGTTTATGGGCCAGGTTCGATCTTGCGCGACGAAAACATTGATTCAATTTATTGCGCAGGATACACTGGAGCATGTTCGCTCGGGAACGCGATTGGAAAATTCTTTGGCGATATCACGATTCGACAGTCGCTAGGCAACTCGTTTAATATTGGCGCAGTGAAAGCTTTGGCAATCGTTGGCATTGATAAAGGACTTGAGATTGCACACGCGCTCGGCGATAAGTCTTATTGTGCGGACAACTCTTCGGCGGGACTTTCGATGGCGATTGGTAGTGGCTGTACCGTAAAAATGGTGGAGCATGCAAACGCTTATGCCTCGATTGCACGTGGTGGCTCATACAAAGATCTGACCTATGTGCTAGAGATTAAAGATCCATCTGGAAAGGTGGTCGATACTTGGCGTGATGAGGCACCGGAGCGTGTCATTGACGAACAAGTCGCCTATGAGCTCTCGAGTATCCTGAGTGACTCGTCGGCGCGCACTCTGAACTTTGGCTCTCAAGCTACTTCTTTCGGTTTCGTGGTGCCTGGCGTCTGGACTGCCAGCAAGACTGGTACGACTACCACCTCCAACAGTAACGTTGCTAAGGATTCCTGGATGGCAAGTTACTCGACAGCAATTTCTACCATGGTCTGGAACGGCAACCATGACGGATCCGGGCTCACTAGCGGAACCAACCAAATTACTCGGCAAATGATTAATACTTATATGGAGAAAGTCCACAAAGAACTTTATCAAGAAGAAGGCAAGTGGAAGCCGGGCGATCAGCCAGTACGTCCATCCGGCATACAAGAGCTAACTGTAGCTGGAAAGAAAGATATCTGGCCAAGCTGGTATAGCAGCGAAAAGTCTAACGCAAAGACTGAGAAGGTAATGTTTAATTCGCTCAATAACCTGCGGGCAAGGGACTGTACTCCTGACAGCTTGAAAGTTGAGGTAACAATTACTCGGATCATCGATCAGGTAAGTGGTCATGAAACCCGGATAGTGCCAGAGGGCTATAACTATGACGAGCTTGATCCATGCACCTCAAGCGTGGGTGGCGTAGTCGACATCGTCAAACAGTCCAATTCAGTCACTGGAGTTTCTAATCTGCTTATTAGCTTCAGCGAGCCAATGACGGCCGAGCTACTAGATTATGAGATTGTCGTTGACGGTGAAATTGTTTCGAGTGGGACAGTCACCCCTTCAATCCTAGCGAGCGGCTTAACCTACGTATTGGACGGGACAGAGAACGAGGTAATGGTTACGGCCCGCGACGTAGATAATAACGTTTACCAAAGAAGATTCACGGCGTTCTAGAGAGCGCCGTGAGGGGGGATTAATAAAGACTGTTATTAACGAGATTTGTTAGAATTGTCAGGCGCAGAGTTCGCCAATTCGACGAGGCGGCTTTCGGCGGATTTAGAAGTGTTTTTGTTGCTAACCGATTGCTTTTCGGCTCTCGTAGAGTTCCTTCCTGATCGATTAGAAAATTTTGTAGCAATTTTCATATAGGGTTTAGACGCCTTCGCTGCTTTAGGCGCTTTGGCCGGTTTTGATTGGTGGCCTTTAGCCTGTGGCTGACTGATACCAGTACTGGAAGATTTTGACGGTGGATGGTTGTTGACCAGCTTTGCAAACATCATACTGCCGGCAGAAGTCTGATTTAGCCGAATAAATTCCACCTCGACTTCCTGACCGACTTTTTCTTTCGCTTGATCTATTACCACCATTGTGCCATCACGCAAGTAACCAACACCCTGATGAGGGTTGCTACCGGCACTAACTACTTTTACCTTTGTGCGCTCGCCAGGAAGGTACTGATTGCGCATAACAAGGGCAAGCTCGTTAATACTAAGCGTATCGACATGCTCAGTGGCAGCAACTTTGCGAAGATTAAAATCATTAGTCAAGATTAATCCATGGTTAGTCTTAGCAAGCTCGAGCAGCCGATTATCGACCGGGGTATGGTCAAGCGCATCGCCCAGAATAGTGAGATTAAAAAAGACTACACGCTCAAGTTCACGAACAGCATCGAGCCCAGCCCGAGCCCGCAAGCGCTTTTCCGAGTCTTTACCGTCGGCGAGCAGTTGCAGCTCGTTCGTGACGCTGCGCGGCACGATGAGATCATCACCAATGAACCCCGTCTGCGCCACCGCAAGTAAACGCGGATCCATGAGGGCAGAGGTGTCAACATAAACTTTACGCTTTTGATTGGAACTTAGAAGCGGCTTTTTGCTATTTTTGATAGTCATAATTGTCGTCTGGCCGAGAATAAGCAGCGAGATGACTAAAGTTAATAATTCCATACAACATATATTATAGCATATTTCTATATTTTTGCAGGAAATTCCTTTCTCCTATTGACTTTTTCGGCAATCTGTGCTATAGTGAGAATATCCCTCCTGCGGGAGGAGGATTTTTGGTGAGCTCTAGAAATAGACCATCGGGAGGCGATAGGTATTAAACAAATTAGAGTCAAGCATCTTAACACATCAAGGATTAGGGGGTTTACAAAAATGAGCAAAAGAGTCGAAGACGGGTTCGAAGACGCGCATCTGGAGAATCTGAAACGGTTTCTCTACGAGGCTCAGCTGAAAGGCTATGGTGGCGAACAGCACCGCGGGAAAATGATTTCCGAGCTTATGGATGATCGCGGCACACTGAAGCGCGAATACGAGACCGGCGTGATCGAGTATGTCTACGCCGACGGCGGCACCAAGGTCATCTGGGAAAAGGGCGACTTCCGCTTTTCCGACAAGTGGTTCGGTGGCGAGCCGTTCGGCGGCATGACCGTAGTACGCTACAAAGGTAAAACCTGTTTCACGATGAGCTACCACGGCGAGCTGAAAGATTATGCCGCCGATCCAGAACTTGTCTACAGCTGTCTAAAAGAAGCGCTGATGGCGGTCGACCCGAGCCTGCCGATCCGCGGGCCAGGAGAATACGTGAAATCTGGCGCCATGGACATGACAGTAGACCTGGAATACCGCCGCATTCTGGACGGCTGGCTGGGCAAGTTCAGCGGCAGCGAATCGATCGGCGTTCCCCTCGGCGAAATACTGTTTGAAGCCGACTTCATCGGTGGACTGGTAAACCTGCGCGATTCCTGATACAAAAACACCGTCGTTTAATACGACAATACCCTAAAGGCGACCTCAGCGAGGTCGCCCATTTTTTAGCCGGTTTCTTTCGCTTAATCTGCAACTATACGATCTGATCAACGCCATGCTCACGAGCATAGGCTGAATTATCACGAAGAATTTTCTGATATTTTTTAATCAAGTCATCACGTTTCTCGAGCTGTGCCACGTCAAGCGCAAGATGATAGCGCGAGGCACGGTTCAAGCTAAGCATCTCAAACGGAGTGGTCGTACTCCCGTGTTCGAGAAAACCGTGGACATTAAGACGTTTCGGATCGGCATATTTCGCCAAAATTCCGTGCAGAGCATCCGGATAACCATGGAAGTTTGCGATGATTGGCTTATTTTTTGTGAAAAGTTGATCAAACTCGTCTTGAGTAAGCTTGCGATCGGTCGTACCAATCGCATTATACGACAAGGCCGAGATATTAACAAAACGAAAATGTTTGGCCGGAATATCTTCACGCAGAATCTCAATTGCAGCCAGCGCCTCACACGAAATAATGTCACCAGCACCGGTAAAAATATAATCTGGAGCCTCGTCAGAAGCAAAATCAAGAATTGCTGCGCCACCGTCATGAAACATTGAGTCAGCTTGGTGCGAATCAATCCAACGTGGCTGGTCAGTCTTGTTGAATGTTGTAAGATTTACAACATTCTGGGAGTTCATCATATAGATAAATGCAGCTTCAGCGGCAACGTCGTCAATCGGGAAAAGACAATTCACACGGTCGCTCGGATTACTAAGCAAAAGTGAGATGAGAGCTGGGGATTGATGGGTAAAACCGTTATGATCCTGACGCCAGCAAGTACTAGTAGAAAGGAGGTTGGCCGCCGGAATATCACCACGCCAAGCAACCTCGGCTGACTGTTGTAGAAACTTAATATGTTGCATGACTTGCGAAGCAATAATCGTAAAGAAGGACTCATAACTGGTCATCGCAGCCGGCTCGCCATTCATGAGATGACCAACCATGCAGGCGAATAAGGTATTCTCGGAAAGCATTTCAACAATACGACCATTTCTAGCTTCGGGCAAATCCCAACTTTCTTCCGGCAAAGCCCAAGCACGTGCCGAAACCTCAAAGGTCGCGTCAAGTTTGTTGCTGGTTGTTTCGTCTGGCGAAAACAGATAAAAATCTTCGTGGCGCAACATGTAGCTCGCCATAATCGCGCCAAGGCGTTTGGCCGGCGAGAATTTGTCACGACCGGGATGTTCTACTTGATCAATCATAGTTTAAAGCCCTCCTCGGTGTTAAAAAGTTCAGAGAATTCATAAGATTTGAGCCAGGCATTAAGGATCTTTAGCTCGTCAGGGTCGGTCTTAGCGTTCGGGAGCGGGATTTGGTGTGCAAGGAAGTTGCCAGCAATCTTCTTACCATGAACTTCAGCTGGACCAGTGGCACCTTTTTCGGTCTTAAGAATAAAGAATGGATGATGAATTTTCGCCGAATCTTGTAAAGCCTTTTGGAAGGCTTCTGGCGAATCGCCCTCAATCCAGAACGGTGTATAACCGAAGCCGCGCACAAGCTCTTTTAGCTCGCGTTCAGACTTACGACCGTAAAGCGTGGGGGCGGAAATCTTATAACCATTAAGATGTAAGATTGGCAATACACGGCCGTTAAAAGTCTGGTCGCCAACAGTTTTAACAAGGTTAAGAGAGCCTAACGCTGTGGCAGTCTCTAATTCCCCGTCACCCAGCATTACAGCGATGGTTTTCTCAGGATGACCAAGTGCATAACCGTAAGCTGCTCCGAGAGCATAGCCAAGCTCACCGCCTTCACAAATTACACCAGGTGTAATCGGACTTGCGTGCGACGGAAATCCCCCAGGCCAAGAAAAATTCTTGCAGAGGTAAGCGATACCAGCTTCGTCACGAGAAGCCTTTTTGTCCACTTCCTCTAGAGCCCCGTCGACAAAAAGGTTAGCCTGAAGGGCTGGAAAACCGTGCCCCGGACCAAGAATGAATGAAAAATCTGTTTTTGGAACTGTTTCAGCCTCCGTTTGTTTTGCGTAACCAGTATAAACTTTGCCTGAAGCGGTGCGCGCATGTTCTAAAGCGGCACCAAATTTCGTAAGCTTAGTGTCGCTCTTGGAGGCCTGAGATTTCTTGTCTAGCTCAAAGCTAGCCGGGTCAAAGAAAGCCTTAAGATTCGCATAAGCGACGTCGATACCGTGGCAAGTTCCCCAGTGGCCGAGTAGCCGAGGTTTAATATCATCCGCCCGCAGGGGACGATCGAGCAAAAAGTTATTTTGTAAAAAAAGCTGCGCAACAACTAGGTAGTCGCAGGCGCGCACGCGACGACGAATCGCCTGATAAAGATTATTACCTCCGGAAGTGTTCATGTATTAATTATAGCATGTTAGGACAAGGTTCGGCTAGCTTTTTAGGCTATAACCCAGATTGCAAGTTACTTGCCAACTTTGAGTTACTTACCGACTTTGACCATGGCAGGGCGCAAGACTGAGCCTTCGTAAAGGTAGCCAGGACGCAAAGTTTCTAAAATCACTTCCGTATCGCCGCCTTCATCCACCACCGAAACAGCATCATGATAATCCGGGTTAAACTCTACTCCCGGATCGGACGGAATTTTCTGCAAACTGAGCGATTGGAGGAGCTTGGCAAGATTTTTTTCGAGCGGTTTGAGTTGGTCCGGGTAGGCCGAAATTGCTCGATCAATATCATCAAGTAATGGCAAGAATTTTTCAACTGTAGCAAAACGTGCCGCCGACATAGCTTGGGTCTTTTGCAGATCGACCTGCTTACGGAAATTCTCAAAGTCCGCCCGGGTGCGCTGGAGATCATTAGTCAGTTCGGAGATTTTTGCTAAACCAGCATCCACCGGTTCGGCAGTCGGAGTCGATGTTTCGGAAGCCTGAGCGGCTTCGACTGGCGAATCGTCAATAATTTCGACGTCATCAACAGTAAGCTCTTCGGGCTGTTCGGAGGGTTGAGTTTTTTTAGACATAATTAATCTCCTTATTTTATAGCTAAAGTTTCTTCAAGGATGTTCCCGGCATAGCGAACAAGCGACATTACCCGGCTATAGTTCTGGCGCGTCGGGCCGAGTACACCGATATAGCTTTTGTCGGAGTATGGTGAGCGAAAACGGCTAATAATTAGTGAAACCTGAGAGGTCTTACCAATCGGATTTTCTTGACCAATAAAAATGTTCAGAGGCTGCCCTGGAGCTGCTTCGCGCAACCATGGCTCGAGATTATCAAGCAACTTCGCCACTGCTTGCACCCGACCATTATCCATGAACTCTGGCTGAGTAAAGAGCCTCGAAATCCCAGACATATAAAGTTGCTCACCAATCGTTGCAATACCGAGGTTCCCCGTCAGCTCGACTAAAGAATCTACCGCACCTCGAATTGCAAAATCAGCCCGGGTCTGAGAATTAACACGGACCTCGAGGACACGGTTGCTGCGCTCGGTGGTTTTTGAATCATGCTGATTAACGCCGGCTCCTACCATGGCGTGCTCTTCGGCGATTTCGGGATGTTCGGAAATCATGTTGACGTAATAACGATAACCAGCATCGGTCGGCACTCGGCCAGCCGAGGTGTGCGGCTGCGCAATGTAGCCCAATTCTTCAAGTCGCGCCATTTCGGCACGAATCGTAGCGGAAGAGACGTCGAAAAGCTTCGCTAAAGTTACGCTACCAACCGGCGTGGCGACTTCAGCATACTCCTCAATAATGGCAAAAAGAATTCCCTCTTGGCGTTTCGTTAAGCTCATATTTCCAGTATAGCAAGTTAGCACTCGGTTGTCAAGACTGCCAGAGGCAGTCTTGCTGCTTGCGTCGCCCAAACAAGAAAACAAGTTTTCTTATTATTCACTGTCCTCAGCAGTTCAGCAGTGCTAAAAATGACCGAGTCCTATCTTTTCATTGTAGCACAGATTGGCAATTTTGTCAATAGCATCACACCCTTCTTGAAGGTATCGGAACACCACATCGTAACCAGAGGTACGCTTCTTCACGCATGATCAAAGCCTTAGAGAACCTTAGAGAACATGTGCATATGCTATAATATCTTTATGGAAGAGCAGATACAGCAAATTAAATCTTGGCTGGGGATTGGGAGTATAAACATTTTCGGTTTACCGATGAGCGGTAAAGACACGGTCGGAGTGCAATTAGCAGAGAAACTAGGGGCAAAGTTCCTTTCTTCGGGGATTATTGTACGAGCAATGGAACAAGCAACCGGTACAGCCTATTCACACGGCGGAAAGCTGATGCCATCGAGCGTGTTTTATGATTGGGTGCTACCATATTTTGAGAGAGAGGAACTTTGGAAATATCCACTAATTTTGTCTTCGATTGGGCGCTGGGCTGGCGAAGAAGACGAAGTGATGTCCGTAGCACGTGCGAGCGGGCACACAATCCGGGCGGCAGTGGTTCTGCAGTTGTCCGACAAGGATGTGGTAGAACGCTGGGAAGCAGCGAAGTTGTTAGGTGATCGCGGGTTGCGCCACGATGATGCTGATCCAGAAATTTTTCAAACCCGTATCGACGAATACCACGAGAAAACTCTGCCAGTACTAAAACATTACCAAGAGCTAGGGCTTCTTGTCCCGGTGCAGGCCGATTTTACCCGCGAGCAAGTCCTGAAAAACACGATTGAAGCGTTGGCGAATTTTGCGAACCATACGGGCAATTTCACGGCGAAATTGTAGCACGATATAAATAATTCCAGACACCACGAGCAATGCTACTACTCCAGCAGCAATAAAAGCTTTGCTATCTGAACGAGTGTTTGGAACGAGCGCATGTTCGGCGCCATCGTTCGCCGAGACGATTTTACGACAACGATTAGTTTCCGGGTTGCGCTCATAACCTTCGGCGCAAGGCTTAAGAGCTGAAGTGGCGCTAGTAATCGACTTACAACGACCAGTAAGCGGATTAAGATATTTCCCTTCTGGGCAGATGGTCGGCGTGGTTGTGAGGCTAGAAACTTTGACACAGTTACCCGTAAGCGGGTTAATAGCTTTTCCAGCTTCACATGTGCGGTATTCTTGATAGATATTATCCGAGCGAGGTGTAATAGCATAGGTTTGTACCCAAGTCTCGGTACCATTAGTATCATAGATACGAGCATAGGAAGTAGACTTTTTCTGACCTTTCGGATAGGAGATCTCCTCGACTATGCTCTCATCCGCATCGACAAGCTCGATTAAAACCGACGAGGAAGGATTCTTAGTTAAAGAGAAGAGTTCTCCGGGGTAAAAAGCGAAATAACTATCCGGTGCAATCGTTCCACTCAGCGGATAAAGTTTTTTCTTATAACGTAGCTGACAACCGTCTAGAGAAACCGCAGAAAGAGTTGGATTATGAAATTCAATAAATTGTTCAGATTGATCAGAAGCATAATAGGAATAGATTTCGGAAAATTCGAGTGCGAAGCATTGTGGCGTACCTGCGGATTCTGTTTCGTTGAGATCGTCTTCCGGATTCTGATCAAGATCTTCAGTGGGCGGAGCATAGTAAGATGGGTTAGCTGGATCAAAGCCTGACTCATACGACTCTTTGTGTTCAAAGTTTCCGGAAAATAGGTTACGCACGAGAATGGTCGGCTTCTTACTATTGAAAGCTTTTACACAGCCCGATTTCCCGTTCCAACAAACCGAATCGATTTCGGTGCCATCCTCGGCTACGAGTGCGAGCGGTCCGGCCGAGAAAGCTAGACTCGAAGCATAATAAAGGTCGGCTGGGTCCTGAGTCTCCAATTTCTTGTTGTTGTAACGTAAGAGGAGGGTCTCGCCGGTCATGAGGCTCCCTTCGGCAAATTCAAAAATCGTGACAGTTTTGTTGCCCGTTCCATTAGTGTAGCGGAGCGAGAAACCGGCGAGGCTAAGTGGAGCGTCGGAAAGATTCTGTAGTTCGATAAGCTCGCCGACGTCGCTGACATTATCGATTTCATAACCAGGGTGAACAGCTCGAATGATGAGGGGGTATGGAAAATCGTACAGATCTAAATCATCTTCATCAGAGTCATCTTGTTCATCACTTTCATCATTCCCTGAATCATCGCTACTGGAAGGGTCTAGTATGGTAGCGTCACCACCAGTAATAGGCGAGCTATCCGGCAAAGTGGGAGGTTGAGCAGACAGCGGAGCAAAGTTATGAATCGAGTTAGGAATGAAGTCTGGTTTTGAGTCTAGGTCAACTAAGGCAAGTGCTGAAATTAGCGCCAATAGTAAACAACTCACGACAAAGGTTGTTATGGGAAATAGTTTTTGGATCTGGATTTGGGATAAAATTTGCTTCATGTCGGAAGCATAGCATACCCCGTCCAAATTCCACAAGCATAGCCACGTTATTTTACGAAAAATCACATTTTTTGGAGAAAATCATAAAAAAGGCCCCCTTTCAGCGTAGCACAAAATTGTCTGGAATAACAAGCACAAGAATGTTAAAAATGATATAATCTTATTATGGATATGGTTATACCATTCAGTGAGGTGTTTTTGGCGGCAGTTATTCATGCAACACTGCAACTAGAGTTGGGTACTTTATTGCTTTTATATCATGCCAGCCTTGGTAAACACGTCAAAAAACGTACAAAAAACCTTGTAAGCAGTTACATTGCAGGTGTAGGGAGCTTAGTTTTCTTAGGGATTGCGGCAGTAGCATTTATCCTAGATCGTTATTTCGAGAAGCCGCTTTGGACGGAAGAATTAATCATCGTCGTGGCGATGTTGGTGGCATTAGCGATTGCAACTTGGGGATTTTACTATCGGCGTGGAAGAAGTACCGAACTATGGTTACCTCGATCGGTAGCACGTTTCATTGATAAGCGCGCTAAAGAGACCAATAGCAATACAGAAGCTTTTTCGTTAGGAGTATTGACAAGTCTAGCCGAAATGCCGTTTACTTTAGTTTTGACTGTAATTGCAGCAAATAGCACCCTGGCTCTACCAACACCATATCAGTTACTCGCTGTAGTTTTATATACAGTAGTCGTGATTATTCCACCGATTATCGTGCGGCTAGCGGTGCGCCGAGGGCAGACGATTGCCGACATTCAACGTTGGCGAGTAAAGCATAAAAACTTTTTGAAGATAATCACCGGCGTCGGCTTTCTTGTGCTCGGGTTTTTCTTGTTTGGGTTTGAGGTGCTGTCATGATGGGGAGAAAAAATCACACGAAAGAAGCCGAGGTATTTGACTTAAAGACCCTGGAAAGTCAACTAATGCGCGATGCGAAAGCAGTCGGTCTATCTAAAGATTCAGTAGCTTTAATTACAAAACGGGTTTCTAGGGAAATCGCAAAATGGGTGGAAGACAAAGAAGTGATCACGAAGGATGACCTATACCGAAAAATCGCCAAAGAGACTAGACAATATAGTCAGGATTTAGCTTATGTTTATGAGAATCGTGATAAAATAATATAAAAGCAGAGTGGGCCATGAGTAAAAAGTTTGATTATCAGTATCTAGTAATTGGGAGTGGTGCGGCAGGAAGTGCGGCAGCTTTGTTGGCGGCTGGACTAGGCGCAAAAACTGCGATTGTAGAATCTGATCGTTGGGGCGGAACAACACTTAATTACCGTGACGTTCCCTATGGAGCGGCTCTAGGGTTTGCGCAGAATTATTCTGAGGCAGTAGCAGGGGCACGTTTTGGTATGTCAAGTACAAGTTTGAGATATAACTACCCGACTGTTTTAAATTGGCAAGCAGCAGCAGTGAGGCGAGCAGGCGGCGGAAGTCGGAAGATTTTTGAAAACGCCGGGATTGAATGCTATCATGGCTCAGCGAGATTCATTAGCCCATACGAAATTATAGTAGGCAACCATCAGATAAGTAGTGAAAAATTTTTGCTAGCAACCGGAACGAATTTAGCAGTAAGCGGCATAACTGGCGTCGAGGAAGTAAATTGTTGGTCACCAGATACGGTGCTAAGGATGGCGAAGCTCCCGAAAGCCTTACTCGTAGTTGGCGGCGGTTCAACCGGGTGTGAAATCGCTGAGTATTTCGCTTCACTAGGAGTTCAAGTTTTGATCGCTGAAGCGCAAGATCGACTCTTGCCGCGTGAAGATCCGGAAGTAAGTAGCGTAATTGAGAGCCGTTTTAAGAAACGTTTCCAAATTGAGATCCTAACCAATTCGCGCGTTGTAGCTCTCACCCAAGACGCAAAGAGCAAACAAGCCATCTTCGTGCGTGGCGGTCAAGAGAAATCTGTACGCATAGATGCGATTGTATTGGCAACTACGCCAGAGCCAGCAGTAGATTTTGGCTTAGAAAATGCTGGGGTTAAATATACATATCGCGGCGTAGTCGTGAACCAAAATTTGCGTACGTCAAATAGTCATATTTGGGCGGCAGGCGACATTTTGGGCGGAGAGAGTTCGACCGAAAAAGCGACCTACGAGGCTAAGCTCGCAACGACTAACGCACTTCGTAAAGTTAACAACGAAGCAGATTACACTGGTTTCGTACGGTTGACTGCGACGTTACCAAAAGTGGCTAAGGTTGGATTGAATGAGCTTGAGTGCATGCAGATTGGGCAAAAATATCGCGCCGCCTTGATTCCGATTGACACAATTAGCGCATCAAATACGAATGATTTCCGTGAAGGTTTTGTAAAAATGTTAGTGGATCAGAAACACAATATTCTCGGAACAACAGTGGTGGCACCAGAGGCAGATTTAATTATCCAGGAGGTCGCTTTGGCAATCCGAAATGGTTTGCGTACGCCAGAAATCGCCGCTACGCCGCATATCGCGACGAGTTGGGGTGAAGCTGTACGAATTGCGGCCCGCGAGCTTTCGTAAGAGACGCTTGCTGTCGTAGTCTATACGACCCATAGTAGCTATTGAATAATGGTGCCGGCACGGCGCTCTAGTGCGCGCTCAAGATTGGCTGGTGAGGCGATAATGCCAACTTTTTTCTTAGCAGCAAAACGTGCGACGGCCTGAACTTTTGGTAGCATGGATCCGACTGCAAAGTGGCCTTCGGCGATATAATTTTCAACCTCACGAACGCTTAGCACGCCAAGAGAAATTTGATCTGATTTGCCATAGTTTAGGTAAGCATTCGGCACACCCGTCACCGAGACAAAAATGTCAGCCTTAACCAACTCAGCGAGACGCTCAGCCGCAAGGTCTTTATCAATAACAGCATCAACACCCTTAAGAACTTTGAGGACTTTCGTACGGACGACCGGAATACCGCCACCGCCAACCGCGATTACGATTGCGCCCGACTCAACGAGAGTCTGAATAGACTTCTTCTCGACGATATCAATCGGCTGCGGCGATGGCACGACGCGACGATAACCTCGTCCAGCATCTTCACGCATCTCCCAACCTTTACTTTTAATCAACTTAACGGCTTCTTTTGCACTATAGAACTGTCCAATCGGCTTCGAGGGATGCTTAAAAGCTGGATCATTACGATCGACCACAACTTGCGTTACAACACTGGCGACTTTCTTGCGGCGTTTTTCCTTCCGAAAAGCATTATCAATCGCCTGAGCAAGCCAATAGCCAATTTGACCTTGGCTCATTGCTACGGCAGTTTCGAGAGGCATAGCCGGAGCGGCTTCGGTCGCAGCAGTTTCTTCATGAATCAAGATGTTCCCCACTTGCGGACCGTTACCGTGCGCGACGATGATGTCGTACTTCTGCGAAAGCCTGGCGATAGTGGCGCCAACCTTACTTGCGACAGCTTTTTGAGCTTCGGCAGTAACTTCCCCTTTTTGCTGGAGAGCATTTCCACCCAGAGCGATGACGACGCGCATTTTATTCATAGAGTAAGTATAAGCGAAAAACTTAATTTTGGCAAATTATCCGCTTATAATCTTGACAAAATGCTTACGGTATGATAGAATGATAATATGGCTCTGCTAACGAACTTTGGTATTTTGTTGGTTCATGCTAGAATCCAGGTTTACCTAGCAGATGAAACATATTGTTCTTATAGGCTTCGACGCCTGGTTGGTTAAAGGGATTCACGCCGGACAATTTTGCTGAGATCGCACAAGACAGCTCAAAGAAGTAGATCAGAGCGCCCATAGTTCGAGCGTCAATCTTGTCGGTCATAAGCTGATAGACTGGGATACCGCCAGCGCGATGCGCCGCGATCGTAGCGACTTTGGCAGTCTGGTTGAGATAGCTTAATTTTTTCCCGGCAAGATAGTTAAGCCCATCAAGATTTTGAGCGGACTCCGGGATTATAAAGTCTGTTTCTGGGTCTGGATCAAAACTTAAGACCGTCTCAAAAATATTGCGGCAACCTTCTTGGAGGTACTGACCGAGCGAGTGGAGGTCGGTTGTATAGATTACGGATGCTGGGAAAATACCTTGATGTTGCTTCCCTTCTGACTCGCCGAAGAGTTGTTTCCACCATTCGGCGAAATAATGCAAGCGCGGCTCAAAGCAAGCTAGAACCTCGACATCATAATCCTTCTGGAGTAAATCAGCGCGCGCCGTGGCATATTCAATTGCGGAATTTTGCGCAAGCGGGAGAGTATTTAGATAGTTATATTCGATAGCAGCACCAGCAAGAAGAGCTTCGGCATCAACGCCAGCCACCGCTAACGGCAAAAGGCCCACCGCGCTCAAGACCGAATAACGACCACCAATGTTATCTGGCACTACAAAACGAGCGTAGTCTTCTTGAACCGCTTCGTCATGAAGCGCGCCCCGGTTCTCGTCGGTGGTAGCATAGATCCGTTCGGCAGCTTTGGCTCCATATTTCTGGATTAGTTTTTCCTTGAAAAAGCGAAAGGCTACGGCCGGCTCGGTAGTGGTACCAGATTTAGAAATGACATTAACCGAAAAATCCGCATCGCCGAGTTCGTCAAAAACTTTTTGTAGTTCAAAGGGGCTCAAAGAATTCCCAGCGTAAAGAACTTTAGTGGAGCTAGCCGGTCGGAGAGCCTCAATTACGGCTCGATGACCAAGGTATGAACCACCGATACCGATACAAACCAGATATTCTGAGCTCTGTTGGATTTTCTGTGCAGCAGCTTGGATGGATTTAAACTCTGCGCGGTCGTAAGTTTCTGGGAGCATAAGCCAGCCCGCCATTGGATCTTGACGCAACTCGTCAAGAATCGTCTGAACGCGCGGTTCGTCAACTTTAATTTTATGTTCAGCTCGGAGCCTAATCATAGTTATCCTTTCTTTTAAAAATCACAAAGAGGAACAAGAAAGGAGAATTTAGCGCTTTCCACGCTTAATATAAGTGTCTTCTTTTTCGAGCTGGGCACGGAGGGTGTATTCGCGGCATTCATTCTTAGCATTACAGTTCGCCGGCTCGTAGACGTAGGTACTGCCATCAATGCCAACATTAAGACCAAACGGATCCGTAAAGAGGGCTGGATCCACCACTGGTAGAACATCTTCGGAGATTTCAGCCGGATAGTAACCGTTTTTTGGATAATAATATTCTTCGAGGGCGTAATACATGGCATTAATCGCGGTCTTACGATCGTCGTCACGGTTCATCGCATCGACATTCGCTTTCTGGATGAAGAAAATTATTACTAACAGGGCCGCAAAAGCACCGACGATTGTGAGTTCGATAAGAGTAAAGCCTTTTTTCTCTTGCATATGTATATATTATAGCACAAAAAGCGCCCGAAGGCGCTAGTTAGATCAAGCTTGGTAGTACCGACTGGGATCGAACCAGTGACCTTGGGCTTATGAGTCCCACGCT
>CARBES010000021.1 GCA_948944455.1 uncultured Candidatus Saccharibacteria bacterium
CATAGCAATCCCTATAACCGGCGGGCCCCGTGTTTGTGTGAGGTGGGTCGCGCTCCCGGGTAACCGGGGTCGAACGACGATGCGTTATAGGGCCTAGACGCCTCCAGGTGATGCCCACCCTTACCTGGAGGTATCTAGGTACCAATAACGGCTCCAGGTGATGCCCACCCTTACCTGGAGTCATTTTTGTTGGCCAAAATTCTTATGTTCGGTCTTTTTCGGTCTTCATTTTCTGGACTATCAGTTAGAAAGTGACCTCACCGACGCGGACGAGAATTTCGTCTTTGATGGCGAACCTTGCAATATCTGAACCCTCCTACGCATCTTATCCCGGCCGCGACGCTTCTGTCGTGGCCATTTTTTATGCCGTCTCTTCGTCCGCAGCGGGTACGCCTATCCAGTCGATTCTACGTTGCGTCTGGTTGTTACGCATACAGCGTGGTGGTCAAGTTACCCCATTTACGCAACAACACAAGATGGTAGCGACATTTACAATTCGTGGCGTAATCCCTATCAAGGCTTTTCCCTCCGTTGTCTAGCCATAGAGTAATTAAGGAGAGGATGAAGAGTTGTAGGGAAAGAAGACGCTAATATCGATATATCAACTTACTAATTCTTTTCGAAGAGGGTTCGGAGCTACGGCGAGGAAAAGCGCGCCATACCCGTGACGACGGGATATGGCGACGCGGGCCGAGAAAACGTATTGGAAGTCTATTTGTGAAATTGTGGCAAATTCTTGCTTTTTCCCGCAAAATAGCATATTGTAATAAATATATGCCTAAAAATTTAGTAATCGTCGAGTCTCCTGCCAAGGCTCACACCATCGAAAAGTACCTCGGTCGCGACTTCCATGTCCTCGCCTCGGTTGGCCATATTCGCAAAGACACTCACGTCGACAAAGAGACTTTTGACGTTACTTATGAAATTGATCCTGGGCACACAAAAATCATCTCTGATCTTAAAAAAGCTGCCGCTAACGCCGAAACTGTCTGGCTCGCGACCGATGAAGACCGCGAAGGTGAAGCAATTTCTTGGCACCTTATGGAAGTTCTCAAACTTCCCAAGAGCACCAATCGTATCACGTTCCACGAAATTACTAAACCAGCCCTCGAGAATGCCATTCAAAATCCTCGCAAAGTTGACATGGACATGGTTCACTCGCAGCAAGCCCGCCAAACCCTCGACATGCTAGTCGGTTACGACCTCTCTGGAGTAGTCCGACGCAAAGTCCCGGGCGCTATCTCGGCTGGGCGCGTCCAGAGCCCCGCACTCCGCCTTATCGTCGAACGCGAACATGAAATCGACCAGTTCGCCAGCAAAGCTAAATTTAAAGTTACCGGAAAATTCTTAACGAAGGATAAAGACGAGCTCCCTGCTACCCTCGACAAAACTTTTGACACTGAGAAAGCTGCCACCGATTATCTGGAAAAAGTCACTGGCGCCGATTTTGAAGTTTCTGATATTACAACTAGCCCAGGCGTTCGCCGCCCAGCGCCGCCTTTTACTACTGCTAGCATGCAAATCGAAGCTAACTCACGCCTCGGTATGTCAACTAAATCTACCATGTCTGCCGCTCAGGCCCTCTACCAGGCCGGCTTGATTACTTATCACCGTACTGACAGCCTCAACCTCTCGAAACAAGCCATCGCAATGACCGCGCATTACGTCGAAGAAAAATTTGGTAAAGAATATCTTCAGGTCCGTAACTTTAAGACTAAGTCCGCTGGCGCCCAAGAAGCCCACGAAGCTATCCGTCCAACCCATATCGAACAGGAAGTCGCTGGCAAAACCGAATATGAAAAGAAGCTCTATAAACTCATTCGTAACCGCACTCTTGCCACCCAAATGGCCGAAGCCAAAACTGAAAAAACCGTGGTCAAGATTACGACTAGCGCCGAGCCGAAATCCACTTTCGAGGCCAAAGGAGAGGTTATCGTATTTGACGGCTTCTTAAAGGTAACTGGCCGTACCAAAGAAGATGAACTTCCAGCCTTAAGTAACGGCGATCCGCTCAAAGCCGAGTCAATCGTTGCCCGCCAAAATTTCGCCAAACCACCTGCCCGATACACCGAAGGTTCGCTCGTGAAGAAACTTGAGGAACTCGGTATCGGTCGTCCGTCAACTTATGCTACAATTATGTCCGCTATCCAGACCCGTGGCTACGTTATCAAAGGCGAATCCGAAGGCGAGCCACGCGAAGTCGTCCAAATCACGCTCGAAAAAGGGAAAATCAAACGTGAAATCGTCACCGAGAAAACCGGTTCAACCAAGGGGAAATTACTACCAACACCAATCGGCGAATTATTGGCCGGGTTCTTGGTCGATAATTTCAACAATATCGTCGACTATAAATTCACTGCCAATATTGAGGAAGACCTTGATAAAATCGCCGAGCATAAGCTTGAGCGAGTGAAGATGTTGCGCGATTTTTATACTCCGTTCCAAAAAGAAGTTTTAAAGTCTGACGACGCTGCTCGTTATAACAATGCCAGGGAACTAGGGAAAGACCCCGAAACTGGCCGCCCAATTTACGCCAAAATCGGTCGTAACGGCGGTTTCATCCAGCTGGGCGATAACGAAAAATCATCCGGTGAAAAGCCGCGCTTCGCGCCACTGCCGAAGGGTAAAACCGAAAAGACTGTCACTTTCGAAGAAGCTTTAAAGCAGCTAGCTATGCCAGCGTTACCTCGTACTCTCGGTCAAACCAAAGATGGCACCGAAATCATCGCCGCTAGCGGTCCTTTCGGTCCTTACCTTAAAGCCGGCAAGTACAATATCCAGATCAAAGATTACGACCCATATACAATTGATTTCAACACCGCCGCCAAGCTTTATCAAGAAAAAATCGACTCGATTATTGCCGACTGGGGTGATATCATGATTATCAATGGCGCTTATGGTCCATATATCAAAGGGCCAGGTCGCTTCAATAATGTCAAAATTCCGAAAGACGAAGACCCGAAGTCGATTACACTCGAGGAGGCCAAAAAGCGTCTCGATGAAAAGACCCCAGCCCGTGGTCGTTTTGCTCGCCGCGGAGCCAAAACAGCTAGCACAAAAGCCGCTAAAACCACCACGAAGAAAACTACCGCACGAAAAGCCGCCACCAAGAAAGCCACGGCTAAAAAGACCGCCGCAAAGAAAGCCACAACCCGAAAGACTACCAAGAAATCCATTAAATAATGGTGTAGTAATGGTGTAGGTATTGACACTATCGTAATTCTATGCTACAATGGAAGTATGGGCTGTTTTGCCCTTCGTTCTTTTATTTTTGAACCAGAGCTTATCTACTGCGGTATATTGTAGAAATTGCTCGCCCCAGTAACAGCATTGGGGAAGCAAAACTACAATATACAGGGAGGATATCTTATGTCTGACACATCCAAAAACGCCTTTTTCAGCGGCTTCGCTGGCGACATCCGCCACAACTACATCAATCTCCTGAGCGTCTGGGGGACCGACGAGGACAGCGCTTACGGCTTCTACGACGGCTTCTTTGCCGCCATGAAGGCCTTCGGCATTACCTGCCCCGTCGACATTAACGACGCTCACGACCGCGCCATCTGGGCCACACGTTGGCTTCTGGCCACTGCGTTCAAGCCGGAAGGGAAGATCGAGCTTCTCCCGGGCGTCGTCATGGCCGATAACGAAGAGCTTCAAAAAGCTCACCGGGTTCTCCAACACCTGCAATTCGACACCGACACCGCCAAGAGTTTTATCGGGGGCGCCGTGATCGAGTCGGATGATCCCCTCAGCCACCCGAGCACGGTCTATTATAACCCAGACCAGCCCGACGTCATTTACGACAACTGTAACGACTCCGACATCACCGATGAAATCCGCCGGAAGCTATTGAAAGTCTATATCCTTCACGTCAACTTCGACGACGGCGCCGACTTTATCATTCGGTCGGACGACTCCATCATGATGCGCGCCCTCACCGAGCAGCTCTATGGTTCTTAACCAATCTGGCCCAGCGCTAAATGCGCTGGGCCTACTTTTTGCTTTTACGCAAAAAGAGCATAAGCTATCTGTGCTATTTGTGCTACCTGATTCCAAAAAGAGCCAAGTACTCTTTTGGCTTAAAGCTAGTTTTATGCCCAGAAACGCCACCACAACTCCATTTTTGTGAAACTTTTACGACATTATTTAGACTAAAAACTACCTTCTACTAAGCTATTCCGGAATTCGCTTAAGATTATAAAACCGTGGCAAAAAGCCGAAAAAAGTTTGCTAAAAATCCACAAATCACCACGAAAAGTGATATAATAAGTCATAAGAAGTCAACAAAATCTAACAAAAGTTAATTTTATCGTTGACAGCACAGTGAGTTTATGCTATTATAGTTATAATTCATCTAATATTAAATTTAGTCCGGGTAGGAACGAAGGGAACCTGATGGATCAGAACGCCAGCACAATCGAAAACGCCATTACAGGCAGCTTAAATATTATTGAGCAAGAACGCGAACGCGAGATTATTTCTCGTCGTTTCGGTCTCACTGGGCAAAAAGAAACTTTGGAGCAGATCGGTGAGCTCCTTAATATTACTCGCGAGCGTGTGCGCCAGCTTGAGAAAGCGATCCTTGTACGCCTTCGGATTGGCGCCGAAGAAGGTCAAATCTCCGAGCTTGCTGCTGCGGAGAAGCTTATTATCCGTAATCTTACTGAGCTTGGCCGTGTTGCTCGTACAACCGATCTTGCAAAACGCCTTTATGGCAAAGACGAACCGACCGCTGCCGAGCGTGCAAAGCTGGTCTTCATCGCTTCGATTTCAAAGGCCTTGACTGCTGTTGACGAAAACGATCTTTATTACTCAGCAATCGGTATTGCTGAATATGGTACCGCTAAAGATATCGAGGAACGCGTCGGTGAAATCGTCAAAGTTATCAAAGAGAACAAATCCCCAATGACGCTTGATCAACTTGATAGTGCGCTTGACTATGAGCATCCTGACCATATCAAAGCGGTCGCCTCAATCTCGAAACAACTTGCCTCGCTCAATGGTCTCTGGGGGCTTGCAAAATGGCCGACCGTCAACCCACGCAACATTCGCGATAAAATTTTCGTCGTACTCGAAGCCAAAAAGGAACCAATGCATTTCTCTGATATCGCAAAAGCTATTTCTGCTTCGGATTTTCGTCGCAAAAACGTTACTGTTCAAGCGATTCATAACGAGCTTATTAAGGATTCACGTTTTGTCTTAATTGGTCGCGGGATCTACGCACTCGATTCTTGGGGCTATAAACGCGGCACCGTCGCCGACATTATTACTAATATCTTAAAAGAAGCTGGCGAACCACTTACCCGCGAAGAAATCGTCAAACGAGTACTCCGCGCTCGCAAGGTTAAGGAAACTACTGTCCTTCTTAACCTCCAGAACAAAGAGCTTTTCGAAAAAGTCGACCGCGATTCTTATAAACTCGCCGAGAAACAAGCCTAGCCTCACAGCTACTAGCGAAAAACCAAAAAATATAGTAAAATAAACCCATATGCTAACGCAATTTATCCATTTTATTCTTCAGCCTTATGTTTGGATTCCGATTGTCGGCATCCTAGCATTTCTTAGCTATCGCAACTACAAAAAGCTGAATCGACTCAAAGTTTTAAATGTTGACTCAGTGCTCTTGATGTTAGAAATTCCACGTGCGAACGACAAAAAGGAACTCGCTGCAGAGCAACTTTTTGCTAGTTTGCACGGTATTTTGCGCGACAAAGCTGAACTCAAGAACTCTGGCGGCGTTCAAGAGCACCTCAGTTTTGAAATTGTCTCGACTAGCGGTCAAATTCGCTTCTATGTCTGGGTACCCAAAATCCTTCAAAGCTTTGTTGAAGGACAGATTTATGCGCAATATCCGACCGTCCAAATCTACAAGATGAACGAAGATTACGTAGATGATCGCTCGAAATATCCTATCATTTATGAGGCAGAATTGACTCTAACCGAAAATGAAGCTCTCCCAATCAAAACTTTTGACAACTTCGAGGTCGACCCGCTTGCCGGTATCACTGGCACGCTCGCCAAGCTAAACCCGGATAATTCCGAAGAACTTTGGATTCAGATCCTTACCCGCCCCATCTCCGATGATTGGCACAAACAAACTACTGACAAGTGGATCAAAAAAATCAAATCCGGCAAAAAGTTTGGCGGCGGAAGTGGTATTGACTGGGTTTGGGTCATCGAAGCGCTAGGGGCTTTCTTCCGCCCACCGGCAGGAGGAAGCGGTAGCGATGCTCCCAAAATCGAACTTTCCGAACGCGACAAGACTCGCATTGCTGAAGCTGAAAAAAAGGCCACGAAACTAGGATACGAAGTCAAAATTCGCCTTGCTTACCTCGGGCAAGATCAAACTAGCGCCAAACTTAACATGCAAGCGCTCGTCGGTACTTTTAAGCAATATAACTCAACCAACCTTAACGGATTTAAACTCACTGGCGGTACTTTTAGCAACGAGGACCTCGATCATTATCGCATGCGCCAATTCGCAGATCACGGTTTTATCCTCAATATCTCTGAATTAGCCTCAGTCTATCACCTGCCACACACGTCTGTCGAGACACCAAACATCGTCTGGGCCTCATCTAAAACCGCCGAGCCACCAGCTAAGCTTCCGCTCATTACTGGTAACCCTGCCAATGACGAAAACATTTCCGCGTTCGGTCTGACTAATTTTCGCGGGATCAATCATCAATTCGGTATGTACCGTCGCGACCGTTCTCGTCACGTCTATATTATCGGCCAGACCGGTGCTGGTAAATCTGGTATGCTCGAGCTCTTTGCGCTCTCGGATATTTTCTATAATCAAGGTTATTGTATTATCGACCCGCACGGCGACTTTGCGATTAATAACCTTCGCTTCGTACCAAGAAACCGTATTAAAGATGTGATCTATTTCAATCCGGCTGATACGGCCTATCCGGTTGCTTTCAATCCACTCGAAATTAGCGACCCTAGCCGCAAGCCCAACGTCTGCTCGGAGGTTATCGGCGTGCTTAAGCGTATGTTTGGCGATTCTTGGGGTCCACGCCTAGAACATATTCTTCGTCATACGATTTTAGCTTTGCTTGACCGACCGGAAACAACTTTACTCGATATTTCGCGCCTTTTGACCGATAAAGATTTCCGCAAGGAGACTCTTGACTATTGTACAGATGTTACAGTTCTTCAGTTCTGGAAACACGAATTTGGGCAGTGGAACGAAAAGCAGGTCAATGAGTCAATTGCGCCAGTGCTCAACAAGGTCGGTGCCTTCACTGCTAACCCGATCATTCGTAACATCATCGGTCAACCGAAGTCCAGCTTCGACGTGCGCAAAATCATGGATGAAGGAAAAATCTTAGTCGTCAACCTTTCGAAAGGTCTGATCGGCGAAGACAACGCCGGCATCCTTGGAGCCTTCTTAGTAACTAAGGTCCAGCTCGCCGCCATGAGCCGCTCTGACATTCCTGACGTTAAAGACCGCCGGCCGTTCTATCTTTACGTTGACGAGTTCCAAAACTTCGCCACCGATTCCTTCGCCGTGATTCTTTCCGAAGCCCGTAAATACGGCTTGAACTTAACCGTAGCGAACCAGTACATCTCTCAGATGACCGAATCAGTGCGTGATGCTGTCTTTGGCAACGTTGGTACAACAATCTCTTTCCGTGTCTCGGCTGACGACGCTCCGATTCTCTCGAAACAGTTCGAGCCGGTCTTCGACCAGAGCGACCTCATCCAGATGAATAACCGTCATTTTGTAATTTCTATGATTATAAATGGCGAAAAAGTCCCAGCCTTTTCAGCCACCACTTTATCCTTGCCACAATCGCCAGAAGATAATTTTGACGAAATCGTAGAAGTCTCGCGTCAAGGTTATGCTCGTAGCCGCGCCGAAGTCGAGGCCGAAATTCGCGAAACTATCGAACAATCCGAAAAATACAAAAAAGAACTCTCCGATAGTGGTCGCCTCGCCGGCGAGAACGGCGCGCTCCGAGAACAACTTAATAACAGCTATACTACCCGGAGTGGTGGCGCTGGGTTCATGAGCGGAGCAGGGAATTACGCCCAAAATACCGGCCAGCGCGAGCAAGCGAGCGAAAAAGGGGCTAGCTCATCTTTCCGAGCGAACGAGGCGCTGGGATTTTCCGCAGGAAAATCCAACAAACCCGCTTTTCAATATGTCCCCACCCCTCAAGCCGACTTTCGCAAAATGAAACTCTCCCCTAATGCCGCTGAAGGTAAAGAGCGCAATACCCTAAAGGACCTCAGTAATTTGGTCGCCCAAAAGCGTCAGGAAGGGGATCTTCAACCTGCAACACAAAACCGCCCTGAGCCTAAGCCAGAGTCACCAAAACCTGCTCAAGCCACTTCCACGAAGCCACAGGAAGCCCCAGAACGCACTACTAGATCGAAACCGCCTATGGATAGCCAAAAGCCCACTAAAGCGCCCAAAACCGCTCCAAATGCGCCAAAACCGACTTCTACTGGCACTGATAACCCCAAATCAAAAACTTCGCCTGACAAGACTCGCGAAGTAGCTCGCCGCGCTGAAGCTAAATTTGTTGGTAAAGTCGCCAACCCCAAACTCAAAGCTACCGGTAAAGCTACCCTAAAAGCCGCACAAAATGACCATATGAGTTATAATAGTAACAACTCGGGTTACAACACCGGACCTCGGCTCGGCTCCACCCGCGAACAAGCCCCCAGTCCCGCCGATGAAAACAATGATTTCGTTATTCGGCACTAATAAGATAAGGAGAATTTATGAAATTCACTCTCAAGCAAAAAATCTTCCTCACTATTGCTTTTATCGTTAGTCTTTTGCCGCTTTTTGCTATCCACTACGGCGTCAAAGACATTAATGAACTCTACGGTTGGCAGGCCAACTTACTCCCTATCGGTCTCCCAGCTATTCTGATTTATTTTGTCGGTCTCTGGGCACCTCTCAAAGGCGATAAGCTCGGTAAGATTCTTAGCCTAGTCGGTTGCGTCGGTATGGTGCTTTCCGAGGTGGTTGGCTTTGTCTTTACACACTTGCCTGGGGACGGAATTAATCTTAAATATGCTTTTGAACACGCCACGACTTTCTTCTGGATTAGTCTTATGGTCTCAATTCTGATGGTCTTTATTTATTGCTGCGTGCTCAGCCTCACCAAAAATCGTAAAAAGCGCTAGTTTATAATGGGCTTATACGACCTTGCTAGCCTTATCCTTATTTTAAACCACGGACCAATTAGCCGTATTCGTTTTTCGCGCACAATATATTTCGTTCACAAGGAGCTTACCCGCAAAAAACTCATGCGGATAGATGATATTGCCTACCTTCGCTTACCTCTCGGTCCAGTTCCCGAAGGTTATATGACTCTTGCCAGCGATCACCCCGACATCGTCATCCGCCCCATTGCTGGCTCCGGCCTCTCTTATGAAGCTGAGGAGTTTACACTACCCGACGAACCAAAATCGGTAGATGGCTCACCCAGTGCTGAGCACGCAGAACAACAGCAGATTCAGCGAATCATCCAGCGCACTCTCCTTGCGCTCCAAACCCACCCTACCTCTGAACTCGTCTCCGCTAGCCACGATCAAAGTTGGACCTACCATAAAAACGGGGAACGTTACTTCCTTACTCCTGCCGACCTCAAAAACACCTTCCCATTCCTTAGTATCACATTGCGTTTTCGCCTCAAACGCCCGACTAACAACGAAATCGGTCTACTCCAAGCTACTCTACTCCGTGGCATGCTAAACGACATCGTGCGCGAAAGTACCGACCTCGAATATCCTGACGAAATAAAGTCTGCTGATAATAGTCAAGCTACGCCAAAATCACCAGGGAATCACGCAAAAACTGAACAACAGGACAAATCAAGCAAAGAACCTCCTCAGTCTAGGGAGACAGAGTAATTATGACTATCAATGAACGCCAGCAAGAAGAACGCAGCGAAATTGCACAAGAAGACGTTGCGAAAAGCCTCTGGCGCAAATATCGTCGTACTGCCGAATATAAAAGTGGACGACACTTTTCGATCAGTTCAGTCCATCCCCTCGTACGAGAAGCCGAGGAACACGGCCTAAACGACGTTATCCTACAATTTGCTCGCGAGCTTGAACGTCCCGTCGACATCCGTATGGCTCTCTCTATGCGCAAAGAGACCGACTGGATTGACGACTGGAAACGTATGCATGGAGTACTCTTCCGCTATGTTTACCGCCAATGCGGGGAATTGCGCCCGCTCGGCCATGACGTTCGATTTGGCGATCCCGGCGACGAGGATCTTCACCATATTCCTCGTGGTGGTGCCGAAGTCTACAATGAACTCTACGGTCTCGCTCGCACTTTGCACGACCAAACCGAATTCGTCAATACTTCCAACATTGACGAGGTTTGTCGTTATCTTGCGCACTTTCATTATAGTTTTATCCGTATTCACCCATTTTTTGACGGAAACGGTCGTATCGCTCGTGTTGTTACGGATCAACTTTCGGTTGCACTCGGTTTTATACCAATCATTGCCGGTTTCCCGCGTAATAACGCCGAAAAGAAGCGCATCTACCACGCCGCTATTCGTGCCTCCGCCACCGACCATAGCCACTCCGAGCTAACCGCCTGGATCAAGCAACAGCTCCTCGATAAACTCGCCGAAATTGCGTAAATCTAATGAATCCCCCAACGCCAATAAGAGGGAATTACGCTTAAGCCCGGAACTACCTCTACTTTCCCTTAGCCCTTCTTCTTCCCCTGTCGTTCCCCTGTTAATTTCGTTTATGCTTGGCACTATTCGGTACGCATTAATGTTCCTAGCTTAACCCTTTTATTTTCAAAGCGCCACCATTCCCGTCTATTTTTGAAATCTATTACAAGCCTACCCAGCCAGCTCATACGGATCGCCATGCGCCACTTAAACCCAAGCTGGCCCCGCCCTCACGCACAGTGATCGTCATCCAGAACTAAACCCATGATATTTATCGAATAGCCATTTATGTTTTTTCAAAACCATTTTTACATGCGGGGAATTAAAAACTAACGCTTTTTCAATGTATGAATACTCGTCTTTCCCGGAGATTCTTAATGTCGCACAATACATATTTTACGACTTTATATCAGTTGCCAGCGGGCTAACTAAGGTTCAGCCCAGCTGACCGCCGAATCCACCAACCTTCGCAACCAGCCGACTTTTAATTTTCTAATTTCCCTATTTCCCTCTCCTTTTTATTCTCAAAAGCCGACCATAAACACGCGCCAAGCCCCACTTACGCAACATACCAGTTTTGACCTTCCCACCTACCCGAACAAAACCCGAACTGAAGCAGAATCACGGATAGCCGTTGCCACCCCTGTAAAACTTTAGTTTTACAGGGGTAAACTCTAGGCGTATACGACCAGAAGCAAGTTTGCTTGGTTTTGGTTGGATAAGACTAAAGTTTTACTCTGAAACTCGGTTTCAGAGTGGCAACGATTATCGCGTCGATTCGCCTTCAGCGAGCTCAGCTCGCACTAATCTGTTAATTCCCTAATTCCCTCTTCCGCCCGTATTTTATGCTTGACAAATACGCTATTCTGTGCTACAATAGAGTTATAGCGGGTTTGCGCTCTGATTCTTAAGTATGCTTTCGTAAAATATTATAATACCCTTCGTCCGCAGCGGTAGACCTGCTAATAGTTACCCTATTGAATTGGGTGGTTTTGACTATTCTGACTGGGGTCATTATTGGTCTAATCGGGCATCTCTAAACGATATGCCATTTAGCTACTTTTTGGGCTTTAATGCAAATATGTTCGCTTCTCGCAATGAGCACCGCTACTATGGTCTCTCCCTCCGTTGTCTAGCCTTAGAGTAATCAAGGAGAGGATATAAGAAGGTTAAGTTGAGGCACGGCAGCCCCAAATTCCAAAACCACTCCCAGAACAATAAATTCCGAGAGTGGTGCAAAATCTATCCTGGTGGACCACAGTAAGGGAAGTCAGAACTGCTATTGAAGATGAGTTATTGAATGGCAATCCAATATATTTTGCTTACGATAGGAGTAGTTATCGCTAATGCAGCGCATCAGTTTAGACGATTTTTAATAGCATCAGCTTCCGCAATAAAACCTATAAACTTATTTGCAATTTCCTGCTGTTCTTTTTGCGCATCTTCATTTTTGGATAAACTACCAGCCTTGCGCATATCCGAATTTACTGCACTTTTTAAATCTCTGTAAAATGTTGTAATACTCTTCCTAGTGTCTTCGTTTTTAATAAGAAAAAGACGTTGTCGAAGAGCATCATAAGTGCCAGTGCACGATTTTAAGTCTCTAATATAGGAAGGTATCAGAGTATGAGTTGCTTCCCATACCGTTTTTATTTTATTTAGTATTTGAGTAATCTCAGTCAATTCATCAGAAATGGAGATACTAATTGCTTTGCGTTCCCGCCTCCGCTCTCTGAATGAAGCAATCTCATCATTAGCAGCACCGCCACATATTGCTAAAACTGCGCCAAACAAAATTCCCCAAAAATCATTCATAGCTAACCTTTGCTTTGCCTTGATGATTTATGGTATAATGTGCAAACTTTGCAGATACATCAATAGCACTAGCAAGTTGTTTTGCTTTATCCAACTCTGCGTCTGGCACTACCAAATAGAATGAGACTTCCGAGCGCTCTAATTCTTTCCATATTGCAATGCTATTGGTTAAGTCAGTATCCTGTCCTTCAATTCTCATTACAAATAATACATCGTCATTCTTTGGAGGCTCTTGACGCATTAATAAAACATCTGGAAAAAGACCCGCTATGATTTGTCTATTTGCGCCGGTATTATCTATTACTCGAAAACGATCCGATAAATCATTTCTTATTGCTCCGATAATATGTTTTTTTGTTGCCTCATCCATACTCCTATTGTAACATAGGAACTATTTCTTTGTCTCAAAAACAAAAATATCTTCTGCAATACATTACAAAAGATATTTTACAACACGTCAATAAACTGGTGGAGTATATGAGACTCGAACTCATGGCCTCTTCAATGCCATTGAAGCGCTCTAGCCAACTGAGCTAATACCCCAGTAATTTCATTATAGCACAGAGCTAGCGAATTCACAAGGAATAATACCCCAGACGCGGTATCTCGAGTGTGTTATAATCTCTCGAAATCACCCCGGTTAGCTTCCACCAAAAGCGCGGTCATTTCATTCCCTCCCACCTCCATCTCGACTGTTGTTTCCTCTTCGAAGCCGACGAATCTGCCGCTATTCACAACAAGCCCGACGAAAATAGTGGCGTGTCCGCTGGTTCCCTCTCGACGAATCCATCACTGCCCGCGGATTAATTCCGCGGGCCCTTCTTTTTGGGAAATTTATTCTTTCTTCCCTTCCCTGTTCGGTTCGTCATCCGAATCGTCTTTTGTAATCTCGACCGAGACTAACCCGCTTCCGAGTAAACAAGCGATCGCTACCGCGATAATCGCACCCCACGCTATCAAGACTAGGCCCAAGTTCATCTCTAAGCCTCCGCCTCCGCGAACTGTGAGTTATAAAGCTCCGCATAGAATCCATCTTGTCGCAGTAGCTCATCATGAGTACCCTGTTCTACAATGCTTCCCTCTTTCATTACTAGGATCAAATCCGAATTCCGAATTGTCGATAATCGATGCGCGATCACAAACGACGTCCGTCCGTGTGTCAGTTTAGCGAAAGCGTCCTGAATTAACTGTTCTGTCCGCGTATCGACATTCGACGTTGCTTCGTCGAGGATCATCATCGGCGGATTAGCCACCATCGCTCGAGCAATAGTTAAGAGCTGCTTTTCGCCCGCCGAAACGTTATCCGAATCCTCCGAAATTTCCGTCTTGTAGCCTTTTGGCAACGACTCAATAAAATGATGTATGCTGCTAGCTTTAGTTGCTTTTACAATTTCTTCGTGGCTAACACCGGCGCGGCCATACCGCAAGTTCTCTTCGATTGTACCCGAAAACAACCAAGTATCCTGCAAAACCATACCAAAGAGCCTTCGTACATCCGATCGCCTCATCTCCCTCGTCGGTACACCATCAATCGAAATATAGCCAGAAACCGGGTCATAGAACCGCATCAAAAGGTTAATAATCGTTGTTTTCCCTGCTCCAGTCGGACCGACAATCGCCACTTGCATCCCAGGTTTAATTTTTACCGAGAAGTCCCGAATAATCGGCTTAGACGGGTCGTAAGCAAAATCAACATGATGAAATTCTACTGCGCCTCGAATTTCCTCGATCGTTTGAGCTGGTACCATATCTGGAGACTCTTCTGGTTCTTCCAAGAAATCAAAAACTCGTTCTGCCGCTGCTAAAGTTTGCTGAATATTTGATGTAATCTGCGAAACTTCGGTAATCGGTCGATTAAACTGGCTAACATATTGTAAGAACGCCTGCACGCTACCGAGTAGCAGTTTTCCATCGATCGCCATCCGGCCGCCCACCACACAAATTGCTACATAGCTCACATTCGTAAACATGTTCGTAATCGGGAAAGCCAACTGCGCCAAGAAGTTTCCCTTCCAGGTCAACTCGCAAAGCCTTGCATTCGTTTTCTGGAATTTTTCGATTGACGCGTCCTCGTGGCTATTCGCTTTGATTATTAGCTGCCCAGCATAATCTTCCTCAATCGAACTATTCAACACGCCAAAAGTCGACTGACCCTCACGGAAAAACTTCTGCGATTTCTTCGCAATCAAACCCACAATTACTAATGACAGTGGCACCGCTATTAACGCAATTACCGACAACCATACCGAGATTGTCATCATCATAATCAAAATCCCGACCAACGTCGTCACGCTAGTAATAATCTGCGTTAACACATTCGCCAAAGTATTCGATACTGTACCGATATCATTACTCATTCGTGCCAAGATATCGCCAATCTGGTGCCGATCGAAGTATGAAATCGGCAACCGCGCGATTTTCTCGATGATTTGTGAACGCAACTTCCGAGCATACCGCGCCGATACTACTGAAAGAATCGCTCCTTGAATATAATTCAGTATCGCCGACACCGCAAAAAGCCCGATTAGTAGTAAAGCTAACTGCCCAATCTTTCCCCAATCAATCGCTGCCGCCAAGGCTTCGCTGCTCGGCATCTGACCACCCGCCTCCATAAATGCCGTTTGGTAATTCTCGACTGCCGTATTTGTCATTTGCCCCAAAATATTTGGTCCGAAAATCGAGCAAACTGTTGCCGCTACCGCTAAGATAATCGAGACAACAATTGGCAAAATCCATGGCTTTAACGATTGCGAAAACCGTTTCGCCGCCAGCCCTAGGCTCTTTGGCTTTTCAACGCTCCTTGCTCCCTTAGGCATGCTTCACCTCCTTTCCCGATTTTGCTTTTGTGTCAGTTTTCGAGAACACCTCGCTTCGCTTCATTTCGTCGGCAAATTCTTTCTCCGAAAGTTGAGACTTCGCAATCTCTTGATAAACCCGGCATTTCTTTAGCAATTCTAGATGATTCCCTTTCCCTACTACCTTACCCTGGTTCAGAACTACGATCTGTTCAGCATCTTTAATCGTACTAATCCTCTGCGCCACAATCAGCGTTACGGCATTCTGGGTTACCGGCTTTAGAGCCTCACGCAATTTCGCATCAGTTTTCATGTCTAGCGCCGAGAAGGAATCGTCAAAAATATAAATATCGGGATCTTTCGCAATTGCCCTTGCAATCGAAAGACGCTGACGCTGTCCGCCCGATACGTTCGTGCCGCCCTGAGCAATATGTGAATCATATTTCCTCTCCAGCTTTTCAATAAACTCTTCCGACTGCGACACTCGTGCTGCAAGGTGCATACGCTCCTCATCTACTTCTGGCACCCCGAACAGAATATTACTTTTAATTGTCCCCGCAAACAGCACTCCTCGCTGCGGCACATAGCCAATTCGTCGCATTAAATCTCGCTGCGCATAATTCTTAATATCTATACCATTAATTTTGATTTCGCCACTAGTCGCTTCGTAAAAACGTGGCACCAAATTAATCAAGGTTGATTTCCCCGAGCCGGTCGACCCAATGAAAGCCGTCGTCTCGCCCGCCTTTGCCGTAAATGACACATTCTGCAAAACTTTCTCTTCTGCCCCACCATAGGCAAAATCCACATGACTAAACTCTACCGACGGCGCCAGCTCTGGCTTCCCCACCGTTTCTGGTTCCCAAGTAATCTTCGATTTTGTATCCATCACTTCATTCACCCGCTTCGCCGACACGCTCGCTCGTGGCAACACGACGAACAGCATTGTTAAGAATAGGAACGACATTACGACTTGAATCGCATACTGCATAAACGCCATCATATTACCAAGATACGCAAAATCCTTCGTAATCAAACTAATCCCAATCCAAACACAAAGTAGTGTCGTCCCATTGAAAACCAAACTCACTAACGGATTCTGCAAAGACATAATCACATCCACTGTCGCATTCAGCTTCGCATTCTCATCATTCGTCTTATTGAACTTACGGTTCTCTAGCTTCTCGTTATTAAACGCTCGGATCACTCTCAGACCAGTCAAATTCTCACGCGTCAACAACGTAATTCGATCGGCCAATTTCTGAATAATCTTGAACTTCGGCATCACAATTGCCATAATCAATGCCGTCAAGGTCACAATTACCCCCACCGCTAAAGCGATAATCCAAGTCATGTCTGGAGCCGTCGCGATCGCTTGTCCAATCGCTAGAACACACGTCAACGGCGCCCGTACCCCCATCATCAAGACCAGCGTAATCGCCTGCTGCGCTTGGAAGATATCGTTTACTGTTCGTGTAATCAAGGATGCTGTTGAAAAATTATCAATCTCCGAAATGTTCAAACTTAGCACATGAGCAAAGAAATCGTTCCGAATGTCCCGAGTCACGCTCGCCCCCAACCACGCCGAAATAAAGTTCGCCAAAAACGCACAAGCCGACGACAGCAATGCGAAACCAATCATCCAAACTCCTGTCGTCCAAATATAATCCAGGTCGCCTTTTACGATACCGTTATTAACGATATCCGCCATCATTGCCGGTAGCTGGATTGAACACCAAACCTGTAAAGCCACCGCCCCCACTAGTACGATTACTTGCCAAATATACGCTTTAAGATAACGAAAAAGTTTTAACATATCTACTCATTTTACCCCAGTTTTTTACCATAGTCAACTGAGCTACTTTACTTTTGTACCATATTTATAGTAGTTTTAAGCTAACGGCAGCCAGATAGCGCTATTTGTATCATAGTCATTGACAAAAATTATAATCTGTGATACAATGGTAAAAGGGGCTGTTTTTATTATTACGGTCCACTAAGTAACCCACTAGAACTTTTCGGAACAGAAAGGAGCATCCCTTTGAACAGTCACAATCAGTCTTTAAACGAGCTCAAGTATTGTCCCACTCCCGCCGCCCAGACCGCCCTTATCATCATTACCTCGCTTATGGCAATGACGATTATCGTCGCCAATTATACCGCCTCCAAGCTCTGGAACTTCTTCGGTATTTCTGTCGACGGCGGTCTGATTCTTTTCCCGTTGTCCTATGCTCTTGGCGATATCCTAGTTGAAATTTACGGTCGGCGCACTGCGAATATCGTCAGTTGGAGCAGCAGCACTATCGGCGCCTTAACCTGCGTAGTTATGTTTATTGTCCGTCGCTTACCAGACTACGCTAACGCCGATAATAGCGTATTCAACACTATTGCAGACAACACCGGCCGAATCTTTATCGCCAGCATCGTCGGATTCCTAGCTAGCCAAATGCTCAACAACTACATTTTTGAACGCATTCGCTTTCTTCAAACGAATGATGAGCAGTCTAAATCCAGCCACCAATTTCGTCTCCGCGCTTTGCTCTCCTCCGCACTCGCCCATATACCAGACATCCTATTCTTCGAGCCGATCGCTTTCTTGGGAATATTATCATTCCGCGAATTCCTTTCCCAAGCCGTCTTCGCCTACATTACCAGCATCGCTGTCGAAATCGTCTTACTAGTTACCTTGACTAGCCCTCTGGTCGAAGCAATGGCGCATTGGCTCAAATTCCGCCACGGCGAACGCATCTGATCCTTTCTCTCCACCCCCACAGGCCTCCGTATTACGGAGGCCCATTTTTTGTAGCACGCCGACCAGCCTATTGCTTTTATCGAATCTCTATATTATAATATAAAAATGAACAACAACCCTTCCCCGCTATCTGGACTTCATTTCGAGATCGAAAAAACTTTGCCTAATGGTCTTGGTCGCGCCGGTGTTATTAAGACCGCTCATGGCGAGATTAAAACGCCTGCCTTCATGGCAGTTGGCACCCATGGCTACGTCCGTTTCCTCTCTGCCGCCGACCTTCACGAACTTGGTGCCCAAGCTATGCTTTCAAACGGTTATCACCTTCGTCGCGAATCTCCTACTATTGCCGCGGCTGGCGGGCTAGCTGAATGGCAACCCAACCGCCAAGACGGCCTTAATAATTCCCCTTGGCTCGGCCCTACTATTACCGATTCTGGCGGCTTCCAAGTCATGTCTCTTGGCTCCGGTCTTGGCAAAGTTGTTTCAATGGAAAAAGAACGCCATGTCTCTAACACTGCCCACAAAGAGCGCCTCGCCCATGTTTCCGAAAAAGGCGTCAGTTTCCAAGATCCCTTCGATGGTCAACCCGATTTTATTGGACCGGAAGAATCTATGCAAATTCAATGCCGCATCGGCGCTGATATTCATATGGCTTTCGACGAACTCACCTCGCTTGCCGATACCTACGAATACAATATCGAGGCTATGGAACGTACTGAGCGTTGGGCCGAACGCAGTCTCCGCGAGCATCTCAAGCGCCGCGACGATCTTGGCTACCGCCAAAATCTCTATGCCGTACTCCAAGGCGGTCGCTGGGAAGATCTCCGTCGTCGCACTGCTCAAAACCTTGCTAAAATGCAGGTCGACGGCATTGAGTTTGATGGCTTCGGTCTAGGTGGTGCTTTTCTTAAGGAAGACCTAGGCGAAATCCTCCGCTGGTGCAACGAAGAGCTCCCCGCCGAAAAGCCGCGTCATCTCCTCGGTCTTTCGCACCCAGACGATATCTTTATTGGTACCGAAATGGGCGCCGATACTTTCGACTGCGTCGCACCCATGCGCGAAGCTCGGCACGGCAAAATTTATACTAAAGACGGCAATCTCAACCTCCGCCAATTCCGCGACTCCGGGGCGACTCTGGATGCAGGTTGCGACTGCGCAACCTGTCGTGCTGGCTGGACCCTAGGTAGCCTCCGTGCGCTTTGGCGCTCTGGTGACCCTGCCAAAAAGGCCCAGTATTATCGTCTTGCCTCTGCGCATAATCTTCGTTTTATCGTCCGCCTCACTGAAGAAATCCGTGATTCCCTTCTCCACGATGAATTTGAGCAATATAAGCACGACTTTTTGCGACGCTATTATCATAATTAGTTACCTTCTTCTGTCCTCCGGCCAGAAACTGCTGCGTTCCCTCAGAATAAAAAGTAAACTTTTTCTTCATTCGGGAACTTACAGTTTCATCCTCCCTTGATTACTCTATGGCTAGACAACGGAGGGAGAAGCTCCAGAGACTACTATTCTTATTGCCCATAGACGAGCCCTCACCTTTACTCCCAAACCACATTATATAAGGACTATAAGCAGGTGATGCAAAACTTGACCAATAATGTCCCCTATAGCCAAACTGATATCTGTTTTTGGCATTCCCGCTGCGGACGAAAGGTAGGGCGGAAGCTTGACATTCTAGAATTAAAGCGTTAAGATGGAAGCATAAATTATTTGCTAATTACTTTCGGCTTAGGTCGAAAGTAATTTTTATCTTGGAGACTTTACGGTCTTTATCGATCGCAAGCTCCAAAGCAACTTTCCTCATGCTTATTCACCTTTCTAACTATTAAACCTACAAAGCTGATTTGATTCGACTTTTGTTAACGTCAAAGCTCCCTGCCCTATCCCTAGGCTAGCACAAAACGAAAATTTTTATCAAGCACAAGCATGATTAAAAACAATATTTCGTCCTCAACCTCTATTAAACCATTGTTTGATACTAGCTATCTAGTTCCGCAGCATATCATTCGTTGTCTAGCCATAGAGTAATACAAGTGGATGAAGAAGAACAACATGGCATTACCTGCTTTTCCTTATCCAATCATTCACGTCTCTCCACACCGCTTCTTTCCCCACTTCGTTCAAAATTTCATGCCGCATCCCTGGATAAAGTTTACTTTTTACATCCTGATATCCCCGCTCACGCATAAAATCAACCGCTTTTGCAAAGTGCTTCGGATCGATGATGCACGGATCTTCTTCGCCCGCGATAAACAAAATCGGCGCCTGCGGATTTTGCATTCCCCATCCTTTCGTGCTGTACGCTCGCTTTATTAAACTAAATAATACTTCGAAACCATTTAGCGTAAAGACAAATCCGTCTCGTGGATCCGCATCATATGCCTCGACCACCGCTGGATCACTCACGATCCATGAATTCGGACTTACAACATCCTTGAACTTTTTATTGTATCCGCCAAAAGCCATATTGTTGACAAACTTGCTTCGGTGCCGATCGCCCTTAAACAGCTTCAGGAGTTTTACCACGCCGACTCCCAACCCCGCCCCAAAGCGTTTACTCGGTGAGCCACAAACCACCAAACCGTCTACGCTCAAATCGTATTGTTGCATATAGCATCTCACCACGAGTGACCCCATACTATGTCCAAAAAGCACTAGTGGCAAATCCGGGAATCGTTCCCGAACATACTGCGTGACCTGATGAGCATCATCAATTAGCCCCTGAATCCCGTTCTCACCAAAATATCCATAATCCTCCTCCGAGCGCACACTTGCTACATGCCCTCGATGATCATGAATAATTACGACATAACCCTGCTCCGCCAAATACTCCATAAACGGAATATACCGTTCCTTATGTTCCGCCATCCCATGCACAAGCTGCACGATCCCTACCGGATTTTCCGGAATCCTCAAATTTACTCCGAGCTCAAGATCATCATGCTGACTTTTTATTACAATTTCTTCACTTTTCATAAAGTTTCCCCAAATTCCCTCTTATTCTACCCTCATTTTACCACGAAATTCCCTATTAATCATACTTTTTATGCTAATAGTCTTGACAAAATATAAAATCTGTGCTACAATGGTAAAATAAGATGCCTTCAGGGCGCTAATCTTCCACAGATTCATAAATTCGTGTTATAATACTAAAGAAGCCCGTGTGGTGAAATTGGTAGACACGCATGCCTTAGGAGCATGTGCCGAAAG
>CARBES010000022.1 GCA_948944455.1 uncultured Candidatus Saccharibacteria bacterium
GCTAACGCCCTCATATAAAAGCCAGCCAAAACAAAAACGACACCGCAAAGGGGTGTCTAATCCAATCCAAATCGGTTAACGCAGTACGTCAGCCAAATTGTTTTGCGGTGCCGTAGTTTGTATCCGCGTACCGCAAGAATAACAAAAATTTCCGATTTGAATTGTATTAGACACTTTCAGTTTACCAAGCCTCATCCGACTTAGCAAGACTTGTTTTATTTATGCTTTATTTCATAGAACCCGAACTTACTTTATCGTATTACGACATATTCTTCTCCATCTAACAACCCTAGCTTAACCTTCTTATATCCTCTCCTTGATATTACTCTATGGCTAGACAACGGAGGGAACGAGCAATATATCGTTGGCTAGCACCACCAGTATAAATACTCTGCACATCCGACCACATAATATAGATACGATTGACGTCCATAAGGCTATTAGACCAAACATAAAAGCGCTCACCAGACAAATCTGCACCCTCACCAGTACGAGTTTGCGTATACCCGCTGCGGACGAAGAAATAATTTTGTGTTATAATATACAGGGGCAATGCACATTAATTTGCCTACTCTATATTCGGAGGGATTACCTTGTCTACCCTGTTGCTATCTAATCCGCTAAATGAGCCTTCGACCTATGATCTAAGCTACCTCAACTGTCGTCCGCAAGACCCCGAGATCCAAACCAAGCTCCACAACCTACCAGCTATTCGCCTTTACGGGCTTCTTTATGGCCGCCTAGTCAAGAGTCCTGTAACCATTGCTAACCACATGCGCACCAGCCTTCCCCAATTCATCGCCGACGCTACCGTCACCCAGCTTAACTGCGAGCATCCGCTCACCGCCGCCGATATCCTCGACCGCGAGTATCAAGCCAAGAATCTGGCTGAATTCGGCATAGATTTTGATCGCCCTTGGCGCATCTGCCACCTTGTCGCCCAGCCCGGCATATTCCGCATGGAGCTAGCCCATATCCTGGGCTCCGACGGATTGCCAATCGCCGAGCCTAAGCACTCCGACTACGTTAGCCTTTCTCTGGAGGACATCGAGGCGTTGCATATCTCCTTTTGCGCTCTTTCTATCAATGAGACCGCCGAAATCATAGAATTCCATTTTGACCGCCTCGGCACCCAACGCTCCGTCAAGGCATCCTCCCAAGCTATAACGCGCTGGGCTAGCGAACGCCATTACCAAGCCATCGCCAAAGCCGCTCAAAAATTCCAGTAGGCCTCAAAGCCGCCCCACCTCGGGCGGCTTGCTTTTTAGCAATAAAAACGGTCCAAAAGCCATTTTCACTAATCCTGGTGATTCCGGCGGGAGAGATTTACTTCGTAAATCTCCGCAGTCGCAGCGCCCAAAAAGCGAGCAAGCTCTCTTTTTGGCTACAACCGCTCCCGCGTTTCGCACCCGCTCCGCGGGTTCTCTTTCCGCCTTCATAATGTCAATTACCCAGATATATAAAAACAAGCCTACCGGCTTCTTTTTATATATCTGGTGATTCCGGCGGGAGTCGAACCCGCGATTTTCTGGATGAGAACCAGACGTCCTGGACCACTAGACGACGGAACCAATACTTCCATTATAACATATCCGCCCCTTGCTGTGAACCCCAGAAATCGTAAACCTTAACGCCATCAAAAAAGCGCCGCCTATCCACGACGCTTTTCTAAAGCCTTACATTCTCTATACACTACCGCTAGACCCAGAACCGCTTCCGCTCCCCGTCCCAGCACTAGGATCTTTTGGCTCTACTACAATTTCCACAGTTGCTGACTTACCATCGACTGTTGCCGTAATCATTGTTTTTCCAACACTTACACCTGTTACCTTACCATCGGCGCTCACTGTTGCCACCCCTTCAATACTGCTACTCCACACCACGTTCTTATTTGTCGCATTATCTGGGTTAATCTTAATCACTAAACTCAATACGTCGCCAACCTTAATTGTGCCACCACCAGAAATGCTCACGCTATCTACTGGCACCGTCGCGGGTGGTTCTGGCTTCTCCTCTTCTTTTGCTTTCACGATAATTTTGCACGAGGCCGTAAACCCACCATCCACTGTTCTTACCGTAATCGTCGCTTCGCCCGCACTAACTGCCGTAATCTGCGCCTGTGTCGCACCGCTCACCATTACGACATCGCTATTACTACTGCTCCAAGTCACACCTTTATTCGCAGCATCATTTGGTGCTACATATGCTCTAAGTGCATAAGTCCCACCAATTTCTAGTGTCATTTCGCTCTGATTCAAGCTCACCCCAGTCACTGCTACCGGTGGCTTTTCTTCTTCTACCACCTTCGAACCAATCTTTACACAATCTAGCTCCTTACCGCCCGAAAGCTCCGTGAGACAAATCGTCAAGCTCACATCACCCGGCTTCATACCTATTGCCCGATCATTCTCGATTTTCATCACGCTTTCATTGCTCGTCTTATACACTGCGCGGCACTCTGATGCGCTAAGATAGGCCATGTAAGGCGTCAAATTCCGCGCTACGCCCACCTTTAACTCAGCAAAAGCTGGATCATCACGACGAAGATAATCGCACTTAGCCGCCGGCGTCGTATTTGACGAACCATTTGAACCCTGTTGACCACCATTCGAATTATTGCTATTATTCTGATTCGGTGCCTCTTTCCAATGAGCTGTCAGGGTAATATCCTCATAAACCTCTTGCAAGAAATCAAACCGTTCATCACCTAGATACCACCCATCAAAGACATAACCCGCTTTCGTCGGAGTGATTGGTGCATTCAAAGTCTTACCTTTCGCGATATCAAACCCCTCAATCGCTGTGCCTCCCTGTGTATCAAACCTTACTCGTACAATTTCCGTATCAGCTTTTGCGGACCACTTCGCCACCAAGATCATATCTTGCTCAACCGTATCATTCGCAAAATCAAACGGCACCCCATCATAAACCCAACCTTGAAAATCAAATCCTTCTTTTGTCGGATCAGCTGGTTTCACTAAACTATTTCCACACACCATTTCCGTGCTATTGATATAGCTTCCGCCATTCGACTCAAATCTTACCACACAGCTTTCAACTGGTTTTCGTGAGAAGAACCAAATCCCTACAAACCCAACAATTGCTACTGCGAGAGCTACCCCTACGCCAATCAGCGCCGACTTACCTTTCGTAAATCTCGGCTCACCTTGGAACTCTGGTTCGTCGTCCTTCGCATTCTTCTTCTCGGCCAATTTTTCCTCATCCAAAGCATAGTCATCTGCTTCTGCATCAATTTCCGTCAACTTAGCGCCCTTCGCACTGGCCTTCGACTTAATCGTACCGTCAATTACCATTCCAGAAACTGACTTTGCACCAGTTTTCGCCCCTGATGCTGACCTTTTCGGCTGTACGGCTTCCTCCGATTTTTCTACAAGACTATCAGTCATTAGCTCATCGCCGCCCAAATCAACCACCTTGATGCCCGATTTCTTCGCGACACCATCAGTATTTTTCGCCAATTTGGTGCCTTTCTGAGCATTCTTCGCCTTAGCGCCAGCTTTCTTAGTACCAGTTTTTGGAGCCACCGCTACTGCACGCGATGCCGTCGAAGCCAGCACTAGCTCGCTCCCCGGCTTCACCGTTGACTTTGATTTTTTCTTTGACGTAACTTCCAAGTCCTTATCTGCCACCCCCTCGGCAGTGTCTTCTTTCACAATAATCTTGCCCATTGCAACCATTATATCACGCCATTTTTGTAAATAAAAGTGCTCAAGCTTGCGATTTTTTACCATCAACTTTGCTTAAGCTTCAAAAACTCACCCTTTTATGCTAAAATATGAGTATGAAAAAGCTTCCTATCGTCGCCCTTATTGGCCAAACCAATGCCGGCAAATCTAGTCTTCTCAACCGTTTTGCTCGCAAAAACATCGCTATCGTCGCCCGCGAAGAGGGAACAACCCGCGATAATGTTATGGCGCGTATTGAGGATCGCTTTCTCCTAATCGATACTGCTGGCCTAAAAGACCCTGCTGATGATTTTGAAGCTGGTATCCAAGATCAAATTGCCGACGCTATCGATAGCGCCGACCTCATCCTCCTTGCGCTTGACAGCTCTAAGTATCCTGACGACAAGGATAAAGACATCGCCAAAAAAGCTCTCAAATCTCGCAAACCCGTCCTTCTCCTTTTAAATAAGTCCGACCTCGGCGAAAGCCTCCCAAACGAAGAATTTCTCCGTCTCGGAATCAAACCTGACCAAACTTTCCGCGTCTCCGCCACCACCGGCTGGGGAATCAAAGATCTCAAAACCGCGATTAATGCAATTTTGAGAACCGCTCAATCTCCAAAACAATCCTTAAAGGATAATGAGAATTCTTCGCTTCGTGCGGAATCATCTCCTGGCTGGACCGGGTCCGATTCTTTAGATGAGGAGAGGTCCACCAGATTCCAAACGAACGTGAAGAGTTCTCAGGATGTTTTAAAAATCGCGCTAATCGGTCGCCCCAATGTTGGCAAAAGCTCCTTATTCAATTCTTTAGGTCAGAAGCAGCAAGCTCTCGTTAGCTCCCGCCAGGGCACCACACGCGACGTTAACCGCGTCGAAGTCCGCTTTCATGGTCGCACTCTCGAAATTCTCGATACTGCTGGTCTGCGCAAGCCCGGCAAGCGCGAAGTTGGTATCGAAAAATTCTCCGCCCTGCGCACCCTCGCCGCCATCGAAGAGGCTGATATCTGCGCCCTCCTCGTTAATGCCACCGAACCCCATTCCAAGCTCGACCAGTCTCTCGCTGGTCAAATCGTCGAAGCCGGCAAGGGAATTATCGTCATTTTGACCAAGGCTGATCTTGTCGACGATACCGACCATATTCTCGACGAGTTAGAACGCGATTTTAATTTCTTACCTTACGCTCCGGTTTTGATTACTAGCTCCGAAACTGGCCAGAATGTCACCAAACTTTTTGAACTCGCCACCGAAATCGACGCCACTCGCCATCTCGAAATCAAAACTTCCGAACTTAACAAAATCCTTAACGAGGCCATCGTTGACCACATTCCGGCCGGCCTCAAAAACACCCGCCCAAAGCCAAAATACATCGTCCAAACCGACACCTGCCCCCCTTGGTTCGTGGTTCACGGTCGCGACCTTGGCCTGCTCCACTGGTCTTGGAAACGCTTCCTCGAACGCAAAATCCGCGAAAAATACCCTTTTGTCGGCACCCCAATTTTCTTCTCTTTCCGTAGCGACAACCGTGATAAAGACAATAAAACCGAAGCTTAAAGCGAACTTCTATTGACATTTTTACAAAAGTGTGCCACAATAGAGTCATATAGTCTCCCTTTACCTCATTCCCCTAAAACTATTGTTCTTTTTGAGAGGAGAAACATTATGAACAGAGCTAAGCGTATTATCCGCCGGCACGTTGCCGAAGATACCCTCTTCGATTGCATCATCTGGATATTCGCCCTTGTGGCCTTCACCGCCAGCACTATCCACACCTCCATGAAGCTCGACTATAGCGACCTGAGCGGAGCTGGCTGGATTGTACCCGGCGTCATAGCGTTTATCGACATTTTAGTCAGTGTGTGCATCATTATCAGAATCATCAGAAGCTTCCGCAGCTGGCTAAAAATACCCGAGCAGGCTACCACCTACGAGCATTTACTGACCGCCTCTGCATCCGAACTGAAAGCCAACATTAAAAGGCTCGACTCAAGCAGGCGTAAAGCTAAACTCAACCTTTCCAACCTCTACATCCAAAGGTCTCAGCTCCAGAGTGAGTATGGAGGTAAGCTCGCCGTATTGGATGAGCAAATCGAAGCCCAGCAAAAAGCCATCGCTGATGCCAAGTACGATTCCGAAATCAAACTGCTGGAGCAGCTCATTCGTGCTCAGCGCAGCTCCCGCTTTTTCCATCGCAAGACTAATGTTCAATAATCACCTCAAGGCAGCCCCCTAGCCATCCGGCCAGGGGGACATTTTTGCCTGAAATCATTTTTCATGCTAAAATATATTTGCCCTAGCACAATTCTGTACTTTAATTATTTCGAGGAGGAATTAAGCTTGAATCAAAAACTCCACTATGTCAAAGTTACCCCCGAGAACATCAGCCTCGCCCTCCAGATTCAGGGAATCGTCTGGCCAAAAAATCCGGTCGACCATGACTACCGGCTCAAAGCTAACGGCGCTGACGAAGCCAATGCTAGTTGGCTGGTCTATCGCCACGAAGGTTCATCCGACCCTAGCGAACTCGTCGGTCTCACTGGCTTATACACCTACGATCCGGACGAAGTCGGCTACGACAACGGGGAATCAGTCTGGATGGACTGGTTTGGCGTCCTACCACGGTATCGCGGACATGGCTTTGGTGAGCAGATTCTGCGTAGAACCATTTGCTATGCCAGTCAACTCGATCGCTTCAAGTACTTTCGGCTCGATACTTCCGATTTTGATGGCCGTATCTCTACCAAGCTCTACGACAAGGTCATGCATCTGCGTGAGGATTATACCGCAGAGACCTACCCAGAAGGCTACCGCGGGCTCATCTATTCTTACAGCTTAGGCAACTTCCCGGTCAAACCATGGGAAAACCGCCTTCTCGATCTCAAGCTCTACGGCGCTCTTGAAAGCATTATTGTCTAGCCACTCAGCTTTCCGTCGCTAAGCACTCCCAAAGACCCCGGTTTTATGCCGGGGTCATCTTTTAACTAAACCTTACTTTGTCGCAAATTTCGCCAAAATCTCTCTTACCTTTGCCGTATCATGCGTCTCCATCAGCTCCGTTCTTAAGTCACTAGCCCCCGGAAAATCCCGCAGATAAATCTTGAAAAATCGTTTTAGCGGCTCGAAAGCCAAGCCCCGCACCTTTCCATCCATCCTCAATGCAAAGTCTGGATCCTCCCGCATCCGCTCCGCTTGCTTTGCACAATATTCCGCATCCTTCGCGTCAAAAAGTTCCAAATGATAATTCAGCAGCCCCATCAAATCTTCTCGCGTCGGCTCATATTCCGTAAAACAATACGGATTTTCAAACACACCCCGCCCAATCATAAATCCATCCACTTCCGGATATTTCGCCGCCAGTTCCTTCGCTTGCCTTAGGTCCTTAATATCACCATTTATCACCAACCTCGTCGCTGGTGCAATTTCGTCTCGCAGCTTCGCAATTTCCGAAATGAGCTCATAATGTGCTGGCACCTTGCTCATTTCTTTTCGCGTCCTGAGATGCACTGTCAGCGCCACTGGGTCTTCTCTCAGAATCGTCGGCAACCACTCTCGAAATTCCTCGATATAAGTATACCCCAGTCGCGTCTTTACTGACACTGGCAACTTCGTCGCCTGTTTTGCCCGGCGAATACACTCTACCGCCAGCTCTGGCGTTTTAATCATTGCCGCTCCGCCGCCCGCCGCGTTTACATGTCGATCCGGACAACCCATATTTATGTCTAATCCCGCAAAACCGAGCCCTTCTAGTACTCCTGCCGTCTCCGCGAAATGCTCTGGGTTTTTGCCCCAAATCTGTGCGATAATTGGCTCATCCGTCGCCACCACTTCTAGCCGCTCGAGAGCGTTATCACGCCCTCGCTCCGACGCATAGCTCGAAACATTCGTGAACTCCGTAAAAAACAGGTCCGGCCGCCCCGCCTTCGCTACCACCTGCCGAAAAACCGCGTCCGTCACCCCCTCCATCGGCGCCAACACCGTAAAACCCTTCGGCAACTCCGCCCAGATATTTTTCACTTTCTCACTCATTTTTACTATTATCGCAAAAATCTTCAACCTTGTCAAATTACTTTACTTTTGCCGTTCTCTATGTTATAATACTACAAGCACTAAGCCTAACCAGGGTTTTCCGCCCGGCTCGTACCTTAACTTCTGAGAATACCCAAAATGAACTATCGGGATACCAAAACTGCCAAATACTGAAAGGGGACTTTATCATGTTCTTCTATCGTAAACGTCAAGAAAATGCCCTCTATATCCAGCCCGGCAAGAGCTCCGAGCTCCTCCGCCAGCTCCACTTCGCTCCTATAATCATTGACGAGCTCCAGTTCTCCCAGCCCCTGCTTTTACCTCACCAATCATCAGTAATCGGCACACTTATCAAAAATTCCACCCTCACATTCAATCACACCCCAAAGCTCAAAATCAAACCCGTTCCAGCCGACTTGCTCTATGAATGCCTTAGCCCCAAGCTGGTCATCTATCCCGATACTCCGCGTCCGTTCGCTAAGAATCTCCGTCACCCCGATCTTCGCCACACCTGGCAACTCTACACCATCATCCTGCGCGCCAAAGAGTTGAGGCTTCATTTTACCTATATCCCTAGCATCGACGATGCCGAACCTCTCCTGGCCACCCTAAGTTTCACTAATTCTGCCGGGTTCGAGAGTCTTTCCTGCCACGCTTTCGCCAGCTCTGTCGATGAACTCTATCATTGCTCCACCAAGGTCCTCGATACTTCCGCCAATACCGCTCTCCGCCACGTCATTAGTGTAGAGTATACCTACATTCATTACACCACCAAGAAACCCGCCGCTACTTCCATAATCCTTGATGCCTCGCGCTCAAACGCCCACCAGCCCATCGATACCCAGTATACGACCACCCTTGAGTATTCTCACGGATAAATCCGGCCGCGACTTCTTGTCGCGGCCTCTTTTTTGTCAAACCTTACTTTAAAAGAATCGAATACTATCCAACGGGTAAATCCGCATCGAAACCGGCCCAATCAACCGACAATAGGGAATCGTACCCAGTCCCGAGCGAGAATCAAATGAATGTGAACCTTCACGGTTATCGCCCGCTACAAAAATCTCACCGTTCGGGACAATCATATCCACTTCACCCGACGAATACTCTTTCGGACCATTATTCTCGTCTACTCGCGTTTCATCATCCGGCGAAAAACCATCTGGATGTTCATCATTATAAACCGTCAAAACTCCGTCTTTCACTGTCACGCGCTCGCCCGGAAAAGCAATTACGCGCTTAATAATATATTGGTCAACCATTCCTGCCGGCGCACCACAAGTAAGCGGACCCGTCGCATCACCATTCGCAAAAACTACAACCTGCCCACGCTTCGGTACATATTCTTTTCCCAAAAAATGCGCCCAAGTTACCGGCAATCTATTTACAATCACACGATCATCATTATGCAACGTATTCGCCATACTCGAACCCACTACATTGTAAGAACGAAAAACATAGGCATTCAGCCAAATTGTTCCTAAAATAATCGCCACCACGAACACCGCTAAGCTTATCAAATCCTTGACTAGCGGATGCTTCTTAAAAAAACTTGGCTTCACTTGCACTTGTTCCATTCCCCTATTCTACCATGAATCAAGCATTTTGGAAACTTTTTATATTTTTATTTTTGGCATTTTTGTTATTGTTTTATGCCACTTCCTAACCCTTCTTCTGTCCTCCGGCCAGAAAGCCTGCATTTCCTCATAAAAAGGCTGGCAAGCTACTCTTTTTATTCAGAAGTTTTTCTTCTTCATCCCCCCTTATATATTACTCTATAGCTAGACAACGGAGGGAGAAGCCATTGTTCCTATCTCGTATGCTTTGATAATCAATTCCGTCTAACGAAGCGGATATCCTTAATCGATTAGCTAATTTTATTGCATTGCCAATAGTGCTGCCATACCACAATAGTGCATCAATGCTAGAACTACCTTGCAGACCATTCACTATATCACTATACCCGCTGCGGACGAAGAAAAGTGCATTTTGCGCTCCCACTTTTTTAAAACTGGGAGCGGGTTTCGTCCTCAACCTCTAGATTAAACCATTGTTTGGAAAGTATAAGGAGAGGCTAAAAGAAACGTAATCTCAAGGAATATGTATGTTTATGTACTTGAGTTTAGTTTACATACATATGCCTCCTCTTTCTTATGTCTAGATAGCTAATACTACATAGCACATTATTTGTCGTCTAGCCAGCTTGGAGATGTTTATTATATTTTCCTTATTTAACCTTAAAATCTTTTACCATCCCGTCTACTCACCAAAATATTTGTTATAATATTCTCATGGCTGATTATATTTTTATTCGCAAAAGTCGTAATGCCTTGAGCTCGCTTGCTCACGTCGTTTTGAACTTATTGCTTGCAGTCGTCTCGATTGGTGCAACCGTCGTGACTGGCAACTGCATTATTGGTTTAGTTTTAATTATCGCTTCAAAATGGCGTGTTTTTGCTGTTAATCATCGCTATTGGTGGCTTAATATACGTTCAAGTCTCGTTGACTTCATTGTCGGCATTAGCTTCGTGCTCTTAGCCTACGCCGCAGGAACCACTTTTTTACCAGTACATTTTGCACTTATGGCCGGGTACGCAATTTGGCTCATTGCTATTAAGCCTCGCTCATCACTCAATCTTGCCATGGTTCAAGCGCTCATTGCCGTCCTTTTAGGTACCACTACTGCCAGCATCTTTGCTGCACTCACTGATTCTTGGGTTCTTGTTATCGCTGAGTTCATTATCGGCTTCGCCGCTGCACATCATGTCTTAATCCAGGCCTCCGACCAAGAATATGCTTTTATCTCAATCGTGAACGGTCTTATCTTTTCGGAAATTGCCTGGCTAGCGCACGCATGGCTCATTATCTACACTATTGGTAGTACTGGTATCTGCATCTCCCAGCTCGCCATTATTCTCACCGTCGTTGCCTTCGCCTTTTTCAAGGTCTACGGCGAAATCTCCAAACACAACGGCAAGCTTAACTTCCGCAATGTTGCGCTACCAGTCATCTTTAGTCTTGTTGTTGTTGCAATTCTAATTATTAGTTTTAGCCAACCACGTTTTAACATTCATTAGGAGGAATATGACCAAAAAATCAAACAGCGCTTTACCTGAATCCGCTCAAGCTAATCCTGAGCCTACTAATATCGAGGCCCCGACCGTCCCCACTCCAGTTGCCACTGTACCAACCACCGCAGTCAAACCTAAAAATAACACTGGCTTCAAAGTCACTGTCGTAGCGCTACTTTTCCTTGCTATTATCACTTCCGCCGCTAGTCTTTCGCTCTCAATTATCAACTACCTTTCCGATGACTCCTCCGTTACCTATAATTACAGCAACGGCAATGACGGCAACTCGCTTAACTTTACCGAAGGCTCAATCGCCGAAGTCGCTTCTCGCGTTGCGCCAGGAGTTATTTCGATCATCACCGAGACCCGCACTACCGGCTGGTTTGGTCAGACCGAAACCAGCACTTCCGCTGGTACTGGCATGATTGTCTCGAGCGACGGCTACATCCTCACCAACAAACATGTCATCGACGGCGCTCGCTCGATTAAAGTCATTCTCGACGACGGCACGACCTACGATGACGTTACTATCGTTGGCACCGACCCGCTAAACGATGTCGCTTTCTTAAAAATCACCGGCGCCAAAGACCTCCCAACCGTCACGCTCGGCGATTCCAAGACTATTTCCGCTGGCCAGCCAGTTATCGCTATCGGCAATGCACTCGGCCAATACCAAAACAGTATCACTTCGGGCATTATTTCTGGCACTAATCGTTCAATCACCGCTTACAGTAGCGATCTTATGAGCTCCGAAAATCTCAAAGACATGATCCAAACCGACGCCGCTATCAACGCTGGTAACTCCGGTGGTCCACTTGTAAATGCCGCTGGCGAAGTCATTGGTATCAATACCGCCACCAGCGAAGATGCTGACGGTATTGGCTTTGCAATCCCGATTTCTAGCGTCAAAGGCATGTTAAAAAATATCATCGAGAACAATTCTGCCGCTCGCGCTTATATTGGCGTTTCCTATGTCGAAATCACTCCAGAAGTTGTCGCTACTTACGATCTTCCAGTCAGTGCTGGCGCTTACCTCATCTCCAGCCAAGGCTCCGCCATCATTGCAGACGGCCCTGCCGCCAAAGCCGGTCTCAAGGACAAAGATATTATTACTAAAATCAACGGTTTTACTCTTGGCAAAAACGGCTCCGTCTCGACCATCATCGGCGAATACCTCCCAGGCGACACTGTTCAACTCACCATCCTTCGCGATAGCGAAGAGCACACGATTAACGTCACCCTTGGCAGCTATCGCACTCGCGAATAAAGAGCGGAGCTAGTCTCTGGCTAAATTCTTCGCACGAACAATAATGCAAATCCCTCAATCTTCTGACAACCCCAACCAAACTCTTCCGCCATTTTTACCAACGCTGTATGCTGACACGGGTCCGCTTCAATCGCCACATAATGCGTTTTTAACTCCTTCAGCTCCCTAAAGAACCGTCGATACAGCCCAAGGCCATTCTCGTCCCGCACATACAGCGCCGTCTTTGGCTCATAATCTAATGCTTCCATATCTAGCCACTCCCATCCCGGATCCACATATGGTAAATTTGCCACCACGACATCAAACTGCAAATCTTCAAACCAATCTGGCTCCTCTGATCCGTCGTCAACATAATCATAGTCCTGCGTCTTCAGCTCTGGACTATACATTTGCAAATTTCGGTACTTCGCCTCCTCTTGAATATCCTTCACTAGCCCCCCGATTAAGTCCGCTTTCAGAAACTCCACGCGCCCCTCATGAATAATATCATTTTGTTCTGCAATATCGAGCGCTCGTTCGCTAATATCCGTAGCTAATACTTTTGATTGCGGAAATTCCAAAGCCAGCGTAATCGCAACGCATCCGCTCCCGGTCCCCACCTCCATAAAACGCGGCTGTTTTGGTAACTTTAGCTCCTTAACTAGTTCAATTAAACTCTCCGTCTCCGGACGGGGAATTAATACTTCTGGTGTCACCCAAAACATCCGTCCATAAAATTCTTTTTCACCCAAAATATAAGCCAGCGGCTCTTTCTTGATTCGCCGCACTAGCATATTCGTTAGAATCTCTAACCGCCCCGGTGCAATTTCTGTATCGCCATGCGTCACAATGTAACTCCGATCCACCCCGTGCGGCCATGCCTCTCGGAACACCATCAAAATCATCAGCTCTGCATCCAGCGCCGGTATCCGTTCTTTCGCTCGACTGAGCCATTGTGCTATTTTCATAATCAATCCACATCCACCCCGCCCTAACATTAAGCCACCCCTAACAATTCTAAGGCCCTATACGCCCATTCCGTTACTCAGCGAACGCTCGCTCAGCCTTCGCTAGTTCTTTCACAATATCATCAATATCCCCGTCCATTGCCGCCGGGATGTTCGAGCGCGAATAATGCACCCGGTGATCCGTGATCCGATCCTGTGGGAAGTTATAAGTCCGAATCTTCTCGCTCCGGTCGCCCGAACCGATCAACGACTTCCGCGCATCGCTCGCTGCCTGTCGCTCCTCTTGGATTTTCTTCTCCATCAAACGACTCCTGAGCACCGCCATCGCCTTAATCCGGTTTTGCTGTTGCGAACGCTCATCTTGCATTGCCACGACCAAGCCCGTCGGCAAATGCGTAATCCGCACCGCCGAATCGGTTGTGTTCACCCCCTGGCCGCCATGTCCACCCGAACGATAAATATCGATTCTAAGGTCTTCCGGCCTTATCTCGATATCCGCTTCCGCCGCTTCCGGCAGCACCGCCACCGTTGCCGTCGACGTATGAATCCGTCCCTGACTTTCTGTCACCGGCACTCGCTGCACTCGATGCACGCCGCCTTCAAATTTCAGCTGTCCGTACGGTTTCTCGCCTGACACTCGGATAATCACCTCCTTCATACCGCCAGCCTCGTTCTCGTTCTGGCTAAGCAACTCCACCTTCAAATGATGCTGCTCCGCAAAATGCACATACATCCGATAAAGCTCACCCGCAAACAAGGAAGCTTCATCACCGCCCGCCCCTGCGCGAATTTCCATAATCGCCGGTTTATCGTCGTTCGGGTCATGTGGCAAAAGTTTTTCTTCCAATGCTTCACTCTTCTCAGCGATCTTCACGTTTAGATTCTCAATATCTGCCCGTGCCAGCTCGCCCAGCTCCGGATCTTCAGACAAAGCCTTTGCCTCGGTCAAATTTTGCTTCGCCTGCTCAATCTCTCGCGCAAGCCCCAAAATCTCATTAATCTCCGAAAGCCGTCGCGACTTCTCCGCAAAATCTGGCGCCGCGTATGCTTCCGGCTGCGCCAAAAACGTCTCAATCTCAGTTTTTTCTTGCTCGAACTTCTGGAAATCTAACATATTCTATGCTATTATATCACAGAGGGGAAGAGAATTTTAATAAATAGGCTTGTAGTTTCATATGGTTCCTTAGCTCAGTTGGCTAGAGCGCACGATTCACATTCGTGAGGTCACAAGTTCGAGCCTTGTAGGAACCACCACAAGCCTATTTACTACGATTTTTCAACGAAAAGATACCACTCCTATTAACTATAGGTTAAATCTGTGCTATAATACCTCTATGAAACTTATCGTTGGTCTTTGTAACCCAGGCGACGTTTATAACTGGACTCGCCATAATTTCGGCAGTCTCGCCCTGGATTTTTATGCCAAAATTCACAACCTTACCTGGGAAAACCAAAAAATGCACGCCATCTGGCTCAAAGACGGCGACCGCATTTTCCTCAAATCTCGCTATTTTTATAACGATACTGGCCTCGCGGTCAAAGATTTTGCTAATTATTACAAAATCGACCCCGCCGACATCCTCGCTATCTGCGACGATTTTGACTTACCGTTCCAGACTATTCGCTATCGCGCCAAAGGTTCCAGCGGTGGCAACAACGGTCTAAAGTCTATCGCGCACCACCTCGGCACCGACGATTTTCCGCGTCTCCGCCTCGGCACCAATAACGACGAGCTCCGCGCCAAGCTTAGCGACGTCGACTTTGTGCTCTCGCGCTTCACCCCCGAAGAAAAGGAGCTCCTCCCGAACCTCCTTACTGAGATTTGTCACTCTATCGACGAGCATACTCTTTAGCTTTTTAACCTTCTTCTGTCCTCCGGCCAGAAACTGCTGCGTTCCCTCAGAATAAAAAGTAAACTTTTTCTTCATTCGGGAACTTACAGTTTCATCCTCCCTTGATTACTCTATGGCTAGACAACGGAGGGACATAGCAAATAGGCGCCCTCCACCACGGTTATTAACGCCGATGAACTCACTATATACTCCTAAATATCGTTTGCTTTCTGGAGTATTGTTTGCCGTACCAACATAAGTATAGTTGTTTACTCCAGCGGTCTGAACTGTGCCGTTTAATTGCCCGCTGCGGACGAAGACTGTTCAGTCAAACCTTAACTAGCAGTTAAGGTTTTGAGGATATTACGAAGTGTGCTACCTATGTTAGCTATTCCTTAAACCTTGTACTAGTGTTAAGGTTTCGCCCGAACAGGAAAAACATCTGGTTTCGTCCGCAGCGGGCACACAACCAACAATATCAAAAACAACCACGGGGATACTATTGCTTGGGCTGGAAACACTGGTTTTATATGGACTACACATACGAACAAAGACTTTCGAGTAGGCAATTTATATATTATGCCAAATGGGAATAACGATCCTTTCTACGGATTCTCCCTCCGTTGTCTAGCCATAGAGTAATCAAGGGGAGGATGAAAGAAATAAGGAAAAGATAGAATTTGTGTCTAGTTTATTCTAAGAAGGTTATCTATTCTTTCGGGAATCTCCGGAGCTTACGAGCGAGGACGAAGATGCGCTTCGCCCGTAACGACGGGCCGAAGCGACATCGTGTCCCGAAGAATATGATAGCCTTCTTAGAGCAAACTAGGAATGGGTATTACGGTTTTTCCTTATTTCTTATGATTTAACTATTGACATTTTCAGATATCTGTGCTACAATGGGAGTATCAGTCTAGGGACGTTTCGCATCGCCCCTGGCAGATAGGCTACATTTTGTCGCTTTTGGCAAAAACAGCCTGAAACGGAGGGCTTCACGCCCTAAACAAACGGTCGGCTCCGCCCGACTAGTACATCACAAGGAGGAATTTTATCATGTCTAAAAACAAGAAGAACAAAACCATCTCCCCGCTGGGACTCCGTGTTACCGCTGGCCCTGACGCAACCGCCCTCACCGACGGCATCAACAAGAAGCACGACCCCGCCTTCACCGGCCTGGAGTTCGAGTTCATCAAGTATGCCTACAACGAGCAGGCAGACCTCCCCGTGGCCATGTCCGATCGCAACAACAGCGGCGCCACCATCAAGGGCAAGATCGCTGCTGTAGTAGTACAGGCGATCTCAATCAGTCGTAACGATGGGCAGTATCTGCTCTTCTGCTACGCCAAGAACGCGCTGGCCCTGGATGGTCAGCCCATCCCCCTCCTGGAGGATGACGACAAGAAGCCTCTGGACAAGATCAAGCTGTCCGACGCCACCAGTGTTCTGAGCAGCGGCGTCCCCGCCAACGCTTATTTCACGATGACCTACGACACCTTCGCCAAGGACGGCGAGGTCCGCTTCATCGAGTTCGGAGATCATGCCATTGATCTGCTCTCTCTGAAGAGCCTGACCGGCATGGATCACACGGCTCATCCGCCGCTGCCGGGCGCCTGTCTGGCTCCGGTCTACGACGATGTCCTGACCTTCGGCAACGGAAACGGTAGCAACACCTGATCGAAACATCCTCCAAAACACCACCGACGCAGCCTTTAAAGGCTCTGTTGGGGGCCCGCTCTTTGAGCGGGCCTTTTTTATCTATCTATTTCAACGCCCAGCGATTACATCCTAGCGCCCTCACGCGCCCCTTGATCTCCAACATTGTTATATGCTGATTAAAAACCGCTGGCACAAGCCCCGTCTCTGTCAAAATCGCCTCACCCTGCTGGATTCCCGCTCTTAGCTTCGCCAAAATCGCCGTTTCTCCATCGTTGTCACCAATTAACGCTTCCTGTGCCATCCTTTTCTTCTGCACTGGCACCGGGAATAATAAATCTAAGACATCCGCCGGTTCCAGATAGGGAATTGCCCCTTGCAAAATCAGTCGGTTACAGCCTTTTGACAGCGGTCGCGTAATATCTCCTGGCACCGCGAAGACCTCTCGCCCCTGTTCCAGCGCATGTGCTGCCGTATTTAACGAGCCGCTCCGTTCCGCCGCTTCCGGAATTACCACTACATCACTTAGGCCCGAAATTAGTCGATTTCGCTGCAAGAAACTAGTTTTTGGGAAGAATTCCGCACCAGGCGCCAACTCGCTCAGTACTACGCCGCCTTTTTCGACAATTTCCTCAGCTAAACGATAATGCGCCTTTGGATAAATATTATCAATCGGTGTCCCGAGCACCGCCACCGTCACTCCGCCCGCGTCCAGCGCCGCCCGATGCGCAATCGAATCTATCCCGTAAGCCAACCCCGAAACCACCACTGCACCCCGCTTTGCCGCAGCATAGGCCAAATTATACGCAACTTCTTCACCATATTTCGTCGGTTTGCGCGTCCCTACCACCGCCAGAGTTTTCGGCCTAACTCGCGTCTTTTTGCAACCATTTTCCAGCTGATTTTCCGGCAATTTTCCATAAAAATATAACTTTTTTGGCTTAAGCGCAATAGTGCTTAACACCTCTGTAAAATCGGCTTCTTGAGGTCGAATTTCGTTGTTTTTTGAAAGAAATTGTGAAAAAAGTATTGACATTTTATACCCCGTGTGCTATAATGCTTATTAGTTAGAGTTATTATGCATCACGACTCCAACTGTACCTAAATAAATCATAATTTTCGTTACACTAGGGCTTGTCTCTAGCGTAGCAAAAATTGCGTGCTTTTGAAACCCCTAGGGTCTACGATTTCTCTTTTTATGGTCGTAGACTGCAAGTATTACCTCCACTTTTAGGGAAGCTTCGAAGGCATAGCAATCCCTATAACCG
>CARBES010000023.1 GCA_948944455.1 uncultured Candidatus Saccharibacteria bacterium
GCTAACGCCCTCATATAAAAGCCAGCCAAAACAAAAACGACACCGCAAAGGGGTGCTTATACAATTCACCTTCTGCAACCTTTCGATCACCGAGCAAATCGTCCCATTACGGTGCCGTTCATATCGGTGATACAAAAAATTACAAAAATAAAGTTGCATCGTATTAATGAATTGTATAAGCAATTCCATTATACCACACTTTCCTAAAGTCAAGCGTTATATTTAACCTTCCATTATCCTCCCCTTAATTACTCTATGGCTAGACAACGGAGGGAGAAGCCGAAGTAACGATAATTTAAGTCTTGCGGGTTAGTGTCTGGGTTGACAGGATCTTGCGGATTAGTCGGATAATGAAAAGCTAAGTAATAATAAAATGTTTGGTCGCTGCTACTTGTTCTAAGTGACTCAGAAAATCCCCAAGAGCCAACGTTGTTTATGTACCCATCTCTTATCGTAGTGTGACCGCTGCGGACGAAGAAAAGGAATAATGCTATAATTAGCTTATGGATACAGAAGAAACACTTAGCCTACGGCAGGCTAGTTCAATATTAGGAATTACGACCTCTAAATTACGGAGATTTTGTAATCGCGGCCTAATTCAACATGTACGACGAACAAAGTCTGGCTATCGAATTCTCAGCATGGCGCAGGTTGATTGGGTCAAGACATTAGTCTATTTTGACCGTTGCGGTATGAGTACAGCGGAGATAAAGAAGTATCGAGACCTATGTCGCAAAGGACGCATAACTCTAACCGAGCGGAAGGCTATACTACTAACAAAGAAACGCCAGCTCTGGCAAGAGCTAGAAGACTTACGGGAAAATATCGATTTCATCGAACGAAAAGAGGAACTTTTCGACACGTTGGAGCCTAACGAAGATACACCATTTGGCGACTGGGTCTAACCGCAAACTCTATCTACGAATAGAGTTTTATTCTACCTCACCCCTGTTAGCTCATTGCAAAACTCTATCAGCTGATAGAGTTTTAACAAATAGCTAGATTACCAGAAAACTTCAAAAAAATAAGTCCCGAAGGACTTTTTCAGGGACTTGGTGAATTGGTTTTACTGCGTAAAACCGCTTCTCACCTGCGTTCTTTCGAGAAAGTAAGCAAGCTTCCTTTTTACTCAAGAACTTGGTGAGTCGGGTGGGAATCGAACCCACGACACCAGGCTTAAGAGGCCCGTGCTCTAACCATCTGAGCTACCGACCCACAAGGGGAGATAGATTACCTCTATCCGTGTTTGATTATACCACCATTATCTATAAAAATAAATAGCAAAATGCAAAAACCGTCGAAATTCCCCACTTTTCGCCACAAAACATCACGCAAAATGAAGAAAATGACATTTTTGCAAGGTTTCACGAGCCAAGCCTTGTTCGTATTATAATTAAATAGTCTATGCAGGCCTACGTCGAAGTTATAAAAACTGCTTTTCTGGTATTTCCGCTAATCGCTTTTTTGATTAGCTTGCCTTTTATTCTTTGGCAATATCATAAATACGGTTCGATTTCCTTTTGGCGGGCGCTGATTATTTATTCGTTCGTCTTCTACCTAACTTGCGCTTATTTTCTAGTCATAATGCCGCTGCCAACTGTAAACGAAGTCGCCGCAATGACTTCACCGCGTACGCAGCTAATTCCCTTTAAATTCGTAGTGGACTTTTTCGAGCATACGTCGCTAAACGTGATGGATATACGAACTTATCTTCCGGCATTGTCTGAGTCGTATTTTTTCGTGCCGGTTTATAATATTCTACTCACACTGCCGTTCGGGATTTATCTACGATATTTTTGCAAATGTAACCTGCGCCAAGTCGCAATCGGAACTTTTCTACTAAGCCTATTTTTCGAGCTAACCCAGCTAAGTGGGCTCTATTTTATCTACCCGCGAGGATATAGACTGTTCGACGTTGATGATTTGTTGCTGAATACAATCGGCGGAATAATTGGATATGCAATAGCACAGCCGCTAGTACGAGTTCTGCCGGATCCGGACAAAATTACTGAAGTTACACGAGAGAAAAGCAAAATCGTCTCCGGGTTGCGTCGCTCGCTAGCGTTTTCGTTGGATTTAGTTTTGTGTCTGATCGGTGGTCTATTTTTGGAGATAATTCTACCGAGCGAAGTAGGTGGGTTTTGGCCGATTAGCCTTGCGATAGCGATATACTATTTCCTCTTACCAATCCCACTAAACGGTAGCACGCCGGTCGAAAAATTTCTCAACCTACGCGTCGTCGATACGAATATGCGAACGAACTTCTGGCGAATGTGGCTAAGACGAGTTGTTTTTATCGCGATGTATATAGTGTTGCCGGAGGTGGTGCTTTGGGTCTGGGGTACGCTCACGCTGAACCAAAATAGCTACGTAATTCTAACTTTATTCGTCGTAATAGGATTTCTGTTCTACTTCGGGATTACCGGCATCCGTTTTCTTTTTACGACCGAACCGATGTTTTACGAAAAGTTAAGCAAAACGCGACTCATTAACACACTTGAACCAACAAGAAGTGAACCCGACGTCAAATAAAGATATTATGGTATAATATATATGATATGAAACTTCGTGAGAATGTACCGATTTCAACAATGACAACGATGCGCTTAGGCGGTGCAGCGCGGTTCGTACTCGAAGTAGAGACGCTGGAAGATATCCCGGCAGCATATAGTTTTGCAAGCGAACGAAATCTGCCGGTCTGGGTCATGGGTAGCGGAGCAAATACGATTAGCTGCGACGAAGGGTTTGAGGGAGTAGTAATCCTTAACAAGCTAAAAGGCCTATCCGTTAAAACACCGAACGGTCTGGTTGACGTGCGAAAGATGGGTAGTGATGACTTTGGCGATGAAATTATCCTACATGGAATGGGCGGAGAAATCTGGGATGACGTCGTGGAGTTCGCCTGTGAACATGGCTACACCGGGATCGAAGCTCTAAGTAAGATCCCGGGGACACTCGGAGCAGCACCCGTGCAGAATATTGGCGCCTACGGACAAGATGTGGCGCAAGTACTAGAACGAGTGGAAGCTTTTGATACTGCAACTCAAAAGTTCGTAACGATCGAAAAAGCCGATATGGGGCTAGGGTATAGACGTTCGCGTTTCAACCATGGCTCAGAAATAGGACGGTATTTTATCTTCTCGGTAACACTAAGGCTAAAGAAAGGCCAGTTATTGCAACCATTTTATAATTCCCTGCAACGCTATATTGATGAACATGGCGAAACGGATTTTTCACCGAAAAATATTCGGAAAATGGTTTCGGCAATTCGTAGCGACAAGTTACCAGACCCAGAAGAAGTCGCAAGTGCTGGGAGCTTTTTCAAGAATGTTTATGTCGATAAAGCCGGCGCAGATGAGGCTGAGGCTAAAGGCATTCCGGTCTGGCGAAGCAAGGATGGTCGCGGGAAAATCAATTCTGGCTGGCTGATTGAAGCTTGCGGCTTAAAGGGTAAAGAGCTTCATGGATTCCGCATAAGCGAAAAGGCAGCGCTAGTCCTCATTAATGAGTCAGCGAAAAGTTATGAGGATTTAACTCGGGCGCGAACAGAGATTACTGATGCAGTCTTCGAAAAATTTGGTTATCGCCTTGAACAAGAGCCGGTAGAGATACAGGAGATGAATAAATGAAAGAACTGAATGGAGCCGAGATTGCTGGCTACATGAAAGCAAATCAAGCGCACACTGTTAAAGCTTTACGTTCGCGAAAAGTGCGTCCAAAGCTGGTTATTATTCGCGATAACAATATTCCTGTAATTAATAAGTATGTTAAGCTAAAGCAACGCTACGGCTCAGATATAGGCGTGGAAGTGGAAGATTGGTTACGCGACGACGTCAAAACAGCAATCGAAGAGGCTAATAACGACCCGAACGTGCATGGAATTATTGTACAGCTTCCGCTTAAAGACATGTCGAATGTTGATGAGATCGTAGCAAGAATTACTCCCCAAAAAGACGTCGATGGTCTAGCAAGTGATATTCACGCCAGGGATAATGTAGAAAACGAATATCCATCCCATGATATAATTTTTGAGTCAGCGACGGCGACGGCAGTGAACTGGCTGTTGGCTGGATACGACGTAGATCTCGCGAACAATAAGATCGCAGTGGTTGGACGAGGACGGTTAGTCGGGCGCCCGTTGATTCGAATGTGGCGAAATTCCGGCTATGATGTGACGGTTTTTGGGCATGATAGCGATTTGTCGGAACTGAAGGATTTTCCGATTATCGCGACAGCGACTGGCGTGCCACATCTGATTAAGAGCGAGATGGTGCGACCAGGAGCAATAGTCGTAGACGCCGGGACGGCAAGCGAAGGCGGAGTGCTGGTCGGCGACGTTGACGATGAAGTACGGAGGCGGAGCGACCTCGCAGCGATTACGCCGAGAGTCGGCGGAGTTGGGCCGCTGACCGTAACGACGCTGTTTGAACACGTGTTGATCGCGGCTGGTAAGACTACTCAGAAGAAGAGTTAGAAGAAATCCGCCCCGGAGAAGAGGCGGATTTTTTATGGCAGGAAGTATATTAAGCCTTGTTCGAGGCGAGGTCAGCGATAATTGCAGCGACCTTTTCCTTGCCGAGTGAGGCGTCGATACAGAGATCGTAATTCTCTGGACTTCCCCATTTTTGGCCAGAAATTAGACTGTAATATTCAGCACGGTTCTTGTCGGCGCGATCGATATTTTTTGTGGCAGCTTTCTCATCGTCGTTATACATGGACATAATATTCTTGACACGGTAGGACTTCGGAGCATAGATAAAGACGCGGAGGAGTTGTTTATTATTGCGCAGGACATAATCAGCGGCGCGACCGACGATAACGCAAGAACCCTGCTTGGCGATTTGTTTAAGGACAGCGTCCTGAGCTTCGATGGCATATTTTGCTGGAGAGGTCGTAAGATAGAGCTCGTGAGCAAGTTCTTCCCCATCATTACTATTCACTTTTTTGATATACTCGCGGTCGAGGCCACTTTCCTTCGCGGCTAGCGCCGTAAGTTCCTTATAGTAATATGAGATGCCGAGTTGCTTCGCGACGAGCTCACCGATTTTCTTACCCTGGGAGCCGTGCTGGCGAGCTATCGTAATAACAACACCCGGGTGAGATGGTTGCAAAACGACTTCTTGCGCAGTATTCTTTGCGTTGCGGTGACCGAGATGGCGGAAATAAACCACAACCAAAGAAACCGAGATTACAATACCGATAATATCAGCGACGGGAGCAGCCCAGAGAATACCGTTTATATTATTCATGACCTGCGGCAAAATAATAACCAGAGGGACAAAGAGGACGATATCGCGCGAGAGTGAGACAATAGCAGCCTTGAGTGGCTCACCAACAGCCTGAAAGAAGATCGAGATAACCTTAATAATACAAGTAAAAGTAATTAACGAAAGGAAGATACGAAAAGTAAGAGTTGCGAACTGCATATAGAGCTCAGGGTTCTGTGAGTTCGAGCCGAAAATCGCGATGATTGGCTGCGGGCAGAGCTCAAAGATGACCGTCGCAATGAGCCCAACAATAACCACTGCAGTAAGACATTTACGGAAAGTTTCACGGACGCGGCCGGTCTCGCCGGCGCCAATATTGTAGCCGAGGATCGGTTGCGCACCAATGATAATACCCATTGCAATACTAAGGACAATCGTGAAGACTTTCATACAGATGCCGATAATTGCAAGCGGGTCGTTCGCACCATATTCTGATTGAGCGCCATAGGTAGCGAGCATTTTGTTACAGACCATAGAAATAATCACGATCGAAAACTGAGTGATGAGAGTAGAAATACCAAGCTTAGCGATGTTACCGAGGACTTGGCCCTGCGGTTTAAAGCTAGTGAGGGAGAGCTTGAAAGTCTTCGTATGAGTGAGGTAAATAATGGAGATAATGAGAGTGATAATCTGGCCGGTGATAGTTGCCCAAGCGGCACCCTGGATACCCCAGTTGAAGGCAAAAATGAAGATCGGATCGAGGATAATGTTCGTCACGGCGCCAGCCACCGTCGCAATCATGGCAAAAGCCGGTGAGCCATCGGCACGGATTACGGAGTTCAGCATGTAACCCAACATGTAAATCGGGAAGAAACTGAGGATAATGAAGAAATACTGTTTCGCATAGACGATGTTGTCGGCGCTAGCACCGAAGAGACCGAGAATCTGGTCGGCAAAGATAAAACCAAGCGCGACGAGGACTACGCTAAGCAAAAGTACGATGATAGTACTGCTACCAACAGCGCGATGAGAATTTTTCGTATCCTTGCGACCCTGACAGATCGAGAGAAAAGCAGCTGTACCATCACCGAACATCCCTGAGAGAGCAACAGCCACCAGCGTGAGCGGGAAAACGATCGAAGTCGCCGCATTACCGACTGCGCCAAGGCCTTCGGCCGTACCATGGCCGATGAAAATCTGGTCGACAATATTATATAGCGAGGTGATAAGCAAGGCAAGGATGCACGGAATCGAGAACTTCAAAAGTAGCTTCGAGATCTTCTCCTTCCCTAGATATTTGTTTTCTTCGGCGTTTTGCACGATATTCTCCTTTTTAGCTTAGTATGGTTTGCTTTCGAGTCATCAAAAAGCGTATAACCGATTAGTGATTGACGATTATACGCTTTCTGAAAGATTACAAGCTGGGTCAACTCGTTGTATTTTAGCATAAAAATCAAGAAAATGCATAGTAAATGTTGTAAAAATTACAACACTACAGAATATTCTCGTCGTCAGCAAAAAGTCTTCGTTGCATTGCGACAGGATCTTCAAGATAAGTTTTGTAAGTCTGGTAAATCTCGGTATCTTCGTAGTTGATAGGCTGAAAATTATTGTTCAGGTCAAGAATTTCGCCGTCGAGATAAGAAATCAGAATCGGCGAATGCGAGGCAATAATGAACTGCGAACCCTGCTTAGCGAGGTTATCGATATAATAAAGTAGCGTCATTTGACGATTAGGCGAAAGAGCCGCCTCTGGCTCGTCGAGGATGTAGAGGCCGTGTGGATAGAAGCGGTTCTGGACGAGTTTGAGAAAAGATTCGCCATGCGAGCATTCGTGGAGGTTACCACCATACCGAGGATAGAGCGGGCCAGAATAACACTCCTCGCTCAACCGCACAACTTCCGAGGCGACATTATAAAAACTTTCCGCGCGCAGGAAGAACTTCGTACGAGGACGATTATATTTGCTAAGCGTAAGATATTCGGAAAGGCCAGAATGTGTATCTTTCGTATGAAAATTAAAATGATGCGAACCGCCCTCAGGATTGAGGCCGGCGCACACTGCAATAGCTTCGATGAGGGTAGATTTTCCGGTGCCATTTTCGCCAATCAAGAAAGTGACCGGCCGGTGAAGTTTAAACTCTTCGAAATTGCGCAAAACCGGGATGTTGAAAGGGTAGATATTCGGATCAGGAATTTCGTCGCGATTGAGTCGCACAGAGCCAATAAAGAGGCCGGATTCCATATACTAATCTCGTTTCAGCATGACTGTAAAGGCTTCCGAAGGGATATCGATTTTACCGAAGCGTTTCATGCGAGCTTTGCCTTTCTTCTGCTTGTTGAGAAGTTTTGCCTTACGATCACGGTCGCCAGTATGAATCTTCACGGTAACATCCTTGCGATAAGCACCAATGGTTTCGCGAGCAATAATTTTTGCACCAATCGCAGCCTGAAGCGCAACCTCAAAGTTTTGGCGCGGGATAACTTCTTTTAGCTTCTTTGTCAATTCGCGGCCAAGCGCATCGGCTTCGGTACGGTGACACATAATACTAAGCGCATCCATACGATTCCCCGCCACAAGAAAATCGAGCCGAACCAAATCTTCGGGGCGGTAGTCGGAGAGTTCGTAGTTAAAGCTAGCGTAGCCCGACGTAATCGACTTGAGCTGATCATAAAAATCCGTCAAAAGGTTTGCCATTGGCGCTTCAAAATCAATCACGGCACGATCTTCAATATAACCAAGGTTAGTCTGGTGGCCACGTTTTTCGTTAATAAGACCAAGTACGCCGCCAATCATCGAGCTCGGCAAGATAATCTCGCCCTTCACCCAGGGCTCACGAATCTCCGCAACTGTCGATTGATCCGGCAAATCGGAAGCCGAACGAATATTTAAATCAGTACCATCATTCAGAGTAACTTCGTAGTTTGTGCTCGGATTCGTAATAACAAGATCAAGGTTAAATTCGCGCTCGAGGCGTTCTTTAATAATATCCATGTGGAGTAAACCAAGGAAGCCAATCCGAAGACCGAAGCCGAGCACTGGCGAATTTTCCGGTTCAAAATGGAGCGCCGAGTCAGAGAGAGCAAGTTTCTCGACAGCATCTTTTAGTTCCTGGTATTGGTCGTTTGAAACTGGGAAAAATCCAGCATAGACAAACGGCAAAACATTTTTATAGCCCGGTAGCGGTGTGCTAGCGGGAGCCTTAGCGAGCGTGACCGTATCACCAACTTTTGCTTCGCGAGTAGTCTTAAGATTAGTGACGATATAACCAATCCCGCCGGCTTGGAGGCTAGGCGCAGGAGTCATCTTTGGCGTAAGTGCACCAACCTCAAGCGCAAGACCGTCTGCCTCGGCCGCCATCATGCGAATCTCGGAATTTTTAGGAATTTCACCCTCAAAAACACGTACATAGAGGATAACCCCACGGTAGTCATCAAAATATGAGTCGAAAATTAGCGCCCGAGTATCATTAAGCTCGGCTGCACGTGGCGCCGGCGCAGATTCGACGATCCGGTCAAGCACTTTATCAACATTGTAGCCAGTCTTACCAGAAACTGGGATAATTTCTTCGGGCTTGCAACCGAGAAGGTTCACAATTTGCGCAGTAACCTTCTCAACATCAGCTGCCGGAAGGTCAACTTTGTTAATTACTGGAATAATATACAAATCCTGCTCAAGAGCGAGATAAACATTAGCAAGGGTCTGCGCCTGAATACCTTGGGTTGCATCGACAACAAGCACCGCCGTCTCGACCGCCTGAAGTGAACGCGAAACTTCGTAAGAAAAATCAACGTGGCCTGGAGTATCAATCAGATTGAGCTGATACTCCTTCCAATTCATCTGTACTGGAGCGAGTTTGATCGTAATCCCCTTTTCACGTTCAAGTTCCATCGAATCGAGCAACTGAGACTTCATTTCACGAGCTGAGACAGTGCCAGTTAATTCCATCATGCGATCAGCAATAGTCGATTTACCATGATCAATATGAGCGATAATGCAGAAATTACGAATTTTAGCGAGTTCCATATTTTCTAATTATAGCATAATTTGATATAATCAGGAAATATGGCGAAAATGATTCTAGCGGTATCGGGCGGTGTAGATTCAATGGTGTTGCTAGACATGGTTTGCCGCACCGAGAAGATCGCGATGAAGGACCTAGTAGTCGCGCACTTCGACCATGGAATTCGAGAAAACTCGCACGAGGACGCCGAGTTTGTACAGAAAAAGGCAGCGGAGTATGGAGTAACGTTTCGCGAGGAGCGAGTGGAGTTAGGCGAGGGGGCGTCCGAAGCTGAAGCGCGCGGGAAACGATATGATTTTCTAGGTCGGCTAGCGGAAGAACTAGACGACGGACGCGGAGTAGAAATCTGGACGGCACACCATCTCGATGACCTAGTAGAGACAGTAGTAATTAATCTCCTGCGCGGTACCGGCTGGCGAGGACTCAGCGCGCTTGATACTCGCGGGATACGACGACCATTCCTAGAAACAGAGCTGTTTTACGAGCCGATGGATAAAGCGGCAATTTTTGAATACGCCGCAAAGCGCCGGCTAGAATACCGCGAAGACCCGTCGAACTCATGGGATGAATACCTTCGCAATCGCATACGTCACCAGATGAATAATTCCCCACTGGATTTCGAACAAAAACTGAGAGTTTGGCAACTCTGGCAACGACAAAAAGAGCTGAAAAAAGAAACCGATCCAGCCGTGAACGGACTTCTGCCACCAGCTGAGGCGGAATGGGAGCGGGGATGGTTCCGAGAACTAGACGGGGATAAACTTGACCATAATTTAAGCCTAGAGCTGCTACGCGCCGGAACGATCCGGGCAGGAATTTCGGCTACCAGGCCACAGCTCGAAAATTTCCGCCAAGCGATTATCGACTACCTACCCGGAAAGAGTTTTAACCTGCCGGGAGATAGGCTAGTGAAATTCACGAAAAATAGTTTTCGGCTGTAAAGTTATTTCTACGAAGTATGCTATAATAACAGCAAATAAGTGGAGTTTGAGTAATGATTACAAAAGCAATTATTCCGGTAGCAGGTTGGGGTACACGTAGACTGCCGATCACGAAGGTGATTGAGAAATCGATGTTACCAGTAGGAGATCGACCACTGGTAGATTATTCAGTACAAGAACTGATTAAGGCCGGGGTGACCGATATCTACATGGTGATCTCGAACGTCGAACCATGCCAGGTGAAGGCTTTCTATCAAGATAATCTTGCGCTTAATACATATTTAACCGAACGCGGTAAAGCTGATCGACTAAAGTTAGCGAAAACTTTACCAGACAATGTAAAGATCCATTACATCACACAAGATCCGTCCGGGAAGTACGGTACGGCTGTTCCTATTGCGATGGTGGTTGAGGAATACAACATTGATGAGCCAGTGTTGGTTTTTATGGGCGACGATTTTATTTGGAATCCAGGTGGAAAATCCGCCGCGTCCGCATTGCTAGAGTCGCTAGAGGGGGAGGAAGATTCAGCAATCTTCGGTGCGCAGATCCCACAAGAAGAAGTGAGCCGTTACGGAGTTTTTTCGGTAAAGGATGGACTACTAACCGAAGTAATCGAAAAACCAAGCGTCGATGAAGCACCATCAAACCTTATTAACGTAAGTAAATACGTAATGTCACCGAGCCTCCTGCGCGAAATCGTCAGTTATGTGAATTCAAATAATTTTGGCCCGACCGATCAGGAATACGTCGTAACCGACCCGATCATGAGTTATCTCCAGAAAGGCGGTATCATGCATGTTGCGACGACCGATGGAGAATATCTTGATGGCGGCACAGTGCAGGGATGGCTACATGCGAATAACGTGGTTTGCGGCGGAGAAAATAGGGCTAGATAGCTAGTTAATCTGGGGTTTTGATATCACCGGATGGATGTTCTGAAAAATGATTATTCATCTGGTGATATAAAGTATGGTATAATAGAGCCATGAAACGAAATAGGCAAGACCCAAGTTACCAGGAAGCAATCGGGCGTGTAGTCGAGCGATTACGCACGGAGAAAGGCTGGACGCAGGCACAGCTGGCCGAGGCGATCGGCACGAGTCAATCAGCGATCCACCGCATTGAGAAAGGCCGACAGAATATTTCCCTCGATTTAACGAAAAAACTTTCAGCGGCACTAGGTGGACAAATTCTCTCTGTTAATGACAGTGTCACTCAGAGCTACTCCATCCATGGTGGCAAGGAGCTCCATGGTGAAGCAACAATCAACACAAGTAAAAATGCAGCAGTAGCTTTGTTGTGTGCTTCATTACTAAATTCTGGAACAACCCGGCTGAAACACCTTGCCCGGATCGAAGAGGTCTTCCGAATTATTGAAGTTCTGGAGTCAATCGGCGTAAAGTGCCGTTGGATTAACGACAATCGTGATCTAGAAATTATATCACCAGATGAATTAAGTATTGACAGCATAAACGTCGAGGCAGCACGTAAAACTCGGTCGATTTTGATGCTGATGGGGCCACTATTACATAAGTTCAAGAAGTTCCGTTTACCTTACGCTGGGGGATGCACACTCGGGACGCGTACGATCGAGCCACACCTCAGGGCGCTTTCGGCTTTTGGGCTAAAAGTGGATGCGACAAATTGTAGCGGGTTCTATGAGGCGACTGTAGCGCCGCTCAAGCCAACCATAAAGCCTGAAGGAATGAACCCAGGACGGAAGCCGGAGCGTGACAAAGCACCATATATCGACCAGGTTGAGGCGCCATTTCCACCGAAGCGAATTGTTTTGATTGAGCGAGGTGATACAGTGACCGAAAACGCCTTGATGGCGGCAGCGCTCTATCCGGGAGAAACAACAATCGTTGGCGCATCATCAAATTATATGGTGCAAGATCTTTGCTTCTTTTTAGAAAAGCTTGGAGTCAAAGTGCGCGGGATTGGTTCAACGACACTCGTCGTACGCGGCAAAGCTGAAATTCGTACTGAAATAGAATACTCACCGGCAGAAGATCCAATCGAAGCAATGTCGTTCATCGCGGTCGCGCTAGTAACGAAATCTTGCTTGACGATTCGCCGAGCACCAGTTGAATTTCTTGAAATTGAGTTAGAAATCTTGAAGAGTATGGGGGCGAAGATTGATCGCTCGCCAGAATACTATAGCGCTAACGGACGAACGCGCTTAGTGGATTTGAAAATCCGAAAAGCAGATTTAGTTGCACCGACCGATAAAATCGCGCCGATGCCCTTTCCTGGCCTCAACATCGACAATCTACCATTTTTTGGGGTGATTGCGGCGACAGCGAAAGGCAGAACACTGATTCATGATTGGGTATTTGAAAACCGTGCGGTATATTTAACTTATTTAGAGAACCTGAACGCAAAGGTGGAACTCCTAGATGCCCACCGCGTCTATATAGAGGGGCCGACGAATTGGCGCGCAGCAGAGCTCGTCGCACCACCAGCTTTGCGCCCGGCAGTGGTTGTGATGATTGCTATGCTTGCAGCCCCAGGAAATTCAATTCTAAGAAACATTTATTCAATTAACCGTGGGTATCAGGATTTTGCAACACGGCTAAACTCGCTCGGAGCAAATATTAAACCACTGATGGGGATTTAGTGAATGCTAGAAGTCGGACTAACAGCGTTAGAAACGCTAGCCAAATATTATGATGGCGAGGAATTGGGCGTCTGGGAAGGCGATTTCATTCGTAACGAGAAACGGCGCGGAATCAAGCTACCTGGAATTTTACGGGAATTCCTAGAGAAATATGGGTATACTGACGTCAACTTGGGCAAAAATCAGCTCTGGTTGCCAGATAAAATAGACCCAGACAAAGCGAAAGTTGATGGCGAATTAAAAGACATACTGATCATCGGATCATTTCATGATAACTTAGTAGCGATCCTAGCAGAAGACTACGACAAAGAGAATCCAACAATCTATTTTGACGATTTACCAGAGGAAAACGGCGAGGAGATAACGCTAGTATTTCATAAATCCGATCTGGATTTCAAGGAATTTCTAAAGATTTTAGTCTTAGAAAGCCCGGCGATATATAATAATTCCCTGGTTTGCGACAATCCAGAAGACGTGAAAGAGTCACTCAAAGAATATGAGTCAGAAGAGCTATCGAAGGTTTTGTACGAGACGGCACGACCGGGACGCTTTATCTGCTGGGATGCGAAAAAGGAAGAATTCTTAGCTGTCTTAATGGCGCCGGAACAGGAAATTTTAGTTCGGTTTGCACCAGGTTTTTCAGCACGTGAGTTAGAAAGCATATTAAATAAAGAATTTTACGAAAATGGAGAAAGTTGTGATTATGAGCACGCCTTAAAAATCGCCCTGAAACTCATCGACTTTCTAGAAAAGCGAAACGGTGGGATATTTCTAGCGGAGAAGTATATGCAAGCAGGGCGTTGCTATTGGGCGTTAAAAAGATGGCGCGAAACAGAAGAATTTTATCAAAAGGCGGAGCAAATTTTTGCCCGAGAAATGCGTACAACTACTCAAAAATGTCAGAGTTTTTATGAAAATTTGGGTAATTTTTATCTGGCAAAAGAAGATATTTTTAAAAGCCAGGCAGCCTATCGCGAGGTTGACCGGATTTGCGATTTTCTTGGGACCGGTGGCACGCGCCAAAAGGGCAATCGACTTCTCCAACAAGCAGCAGTAATGATAGAAAGCAACAAACTCGAAAAGGCAATCGAACTCTATAACCAAGCACTAGAAATCTTCCAAGAAGAACCCAAGGAGTGCAAATACGAGATCGCTCGCTGCCAACAATTACGTGGCGAAGCTAAGAAAAAGCTTAAGCAGAACTAGTGAATACGGCCGGATCAGGATAATAATAAAGAGTTCGAGTAGGGTTTTGGTATAAAAAAGCGATTTTTAATGCACTTGTGCTTGTTATTTTAAAACGATTTGTTATATAGTGACGACAAGCCTGCGGGTTAAGCGAAAGACGCGTATTTTGCTCAGGTTTTTGCCAAATGTTTTTATGTCACCATGAAGAGTGTATGTAGAATATAGGCAAAAGCAGCTCTAGAGGTGTTATAATATACTTAATAAAGGAAGGTAATATGACTAAAAAAGCTACTAAACCAGAGACAGCAACGGAAGATTCTGGCAAAAAACAGGCGCTAGACTTAGCAATTCAACAGATTACGAAACAGTTTGGGACCGGTTCAATCATGAAACTCGGCGAATCGCAAAAAATTGATGTGGAATTGTTACCTTCGGGGTCTTTATCACTAGACTTAGCATTAGGCGGTGGCTATCCTAAAGGACGTATTATCGAGATTTATGGTCCAGAATCATCCGGCAAAACCACTCTGGCATTACATGCAATTGCGGAAATTCAGAAGCAGGGCGGACAAGCAGCATTTATTGATGCTGAGCATGCGCTTGACCCATCCTACGCCAAAAAAATTGGTGTCGATACGGACAATCTATTTATCTCGCAGCCAGACAATGGTGAGCAAGCTCTTGAAATTTGTGAAACTCTAGTGCGAAGCGGTGCGGTAGATTTGATTGTGGTCGACTCGGTGGCAGCACTCGTACCGCAGGCAGAAATCGATGGAGATATGGGTGATGCGCAAATGGGGTTACAGGCACGCCTTATGTCGCAAGCAATGCGTAAACTAACTGGCATTATTTCAAAGTCGAAGGCAACGGTAATTTTCATCAACCAAATCCGCATGAAGATTGGTGTAATGTTTGGCAACCCGGAGACCACGACCGGCGGTAATGCCCTGAAATTCTATGCTTCAGTACGTATGGATATCCGTCGAATTGGGCAAATCAAAGAGGGCGATAACATTGCTGGTAATCGTACGAAAGTAAAAATCGTAAAGAATAAGATTGCGGCACCGTTCCGTACGGCTGAATTTGATATTATGTACAATGAAGGAATCAGTAAAACCGGCGACGTGCTTGATCTAGCGATTGCGAAGGGTATTATTGATAAAGCCGGAGCATTCTTAAAATATAAGGGCGAAACCATTGCACAGGGTCGCGAAGCGGCAAAAGCTTTGCTGAAGTCGGATCCGGCCTTGCTTAACGAGATTGACCAGCAAGTACGCACAGCGTCTGGATTAGACGAAGATGGAGAACTAGCTATGACTCCAGACGAAAATGAAGGGCTAGAAGCTTAGAGTAATGCTCGAAATCGAGTCGTTCGAGGATGATATCGTAGGAGGTGGGCTGGCCGGCTTACAGAACGATAGGCTTGACGAAGATGATGAAGACCCAGATATGGAAATACGTCGGCGCGAAGCCGAGATGATTTACGGGTCGGCGAGCGACGTCAATGGACCCGTCGGTAAAACCGGCGGGCAGGGGGATAGTGACGAATGGGAAGACTATTTTGCGGAAGCGGAAACTTGGACAATAACCCGCCTCACGCCGGGCGTTCGCGACCAAAACCGCGTTAATGTATTTCTAGATGGACATTTTGCTTTTTCGCTCGACGTAGCACAGGTTATCGACTTAGATGTTAAAGTTAATCAGAAAGTCGACAAGGAGCGATTAAAAAGTCTGCAATGCGCTTCAGAATTCGGAAAACTTTATCAGCGGACGTTGGAGTGGGTTTTAACTCGACCGCATTCAGTACGCGAAACGCGTGATTATTTAAAACGGCGCAAGTTTAAGCGGCAAATGCTGAACCGTCAGCGTGCGCGTGAGGAAAAACGTCCGCTACCAGAAATTCAAGACGAGATTGCGGCGCAAGTACTTGAACGATTAATAGAAAAAGGCTACTTAGACGACTTGAAATTCGCAAAATTCTATGTTGAAAACCGCCACGTGCGTAAAGGCATAAGCCATAAACGACTACGGATGGAGTTAAAACGTAAAGGGGTAGACGACGAAAAAATACATATCGCGATGAATGTAGTGCCAAGAGACGAGAATGAAGAAATCATGAAGATGATCGCAAAAAAACGCAAAAAGTACAATGACTTCCAATTGGTGGGGTACCTCTCAAGGCAAGGATTTGATTTGCAAACTGCTAAAACCGCAGTCGAACGTTACAAGGCTGAAAGTGGGGGAGAGTCGTAAGCTTCTACGAATGCTCCATGGCATAGCTAACCGTCGCTACGCACAATGCGACTATCTGGAGCAAAGTCGGGTTCGCGAAAAGGATTAACGAAGTTCGGGATAAAATCAGCTGAAGCGTCGGTAGTAGCTTTGGATTTAGCGGCTTCTTTCTCACTCTTAACAATCACTTCATAATCATTCACTTCTAGGATTCGGCTGCGCGGGATGGTCAGCTCAGGATCAAGAAAAGACTTCATCAGTGGGCGTTGAACTATTAGCTGATAAATTTGCCAATCTTCCGCGATAACAACAAATTCCGAAACCTTGCCGAGTTTTTCATGCTTCTTCGTTACAACCTTGAGTCCAGTTAGCGAGAAGTTCAGATCCAGGACTTTCTTAATCCGAACAACTTCTTCACCATCGACAAGTTCGTCAATCGAATCAATAATGAACCCAAGCGAAGAAACTTCACGGATGCCGTCAACTGGTAGAATATCACCAACACCGTCACGTCCAACAAGCGCCCCTTCGACCCGAAAAGCGATAACTTTCAGGTTGTCAGGATCAATAATCGGCTCAATCACGCGAGCAACCTCTCCCCCTACATGCAGACTAAGGATCGGGAAGCCGAGAAGATGCGAACCATTGATTAACATAATTATATTATAGCATATATGGAGGTCCACTTCTATATATTATTCGGTAGTTTTTACT
>CARBES010000024.1 GCA_948944455.1 uncultured Candidatus Saccharibacteria bacterium
CACCGGGTTCTGGTCCCGGCATTCGGGGGTTCGAATCCCTCATCCCCAGCCATAGCAAAAACCGGACCCTTTGGTCTGGTTTTTACTATCTGAGGGGAGATAAGTATTGGGGTTCGGTTCGTTATTAGATGGCGGTGTGGTTACGGCGCGAGGTTCAGATGTGGCGGATGGAATGTGGCAAGCCAAAAACAGATTTAATAAGAATTTCGTCTTATAAAATTAGAACTAGATTAAATCAGAGTTAAGATAGTAATAGTATTCAAGCAGCTCGCGGGAATAGTTTTTGATGACAGCTAAATGTGAAGCGTCTCCCTCGCGGGTACGGACGGGCTTTTTTATAGGAGTTTTCTTGTTGTCTTCGGATCTGTTGTCATTAGAATCATGTGACGGGACAATCAGCATGCGAGTAATACCGATTTGCTCGACGAAGGCTGGACTGTGACTAACCATAATAATGGTACCAGTATAAGTGGCGAGATTTTCGCCGATGATTTTTTGGGTTTCAGGGTCGAAATGGTTAGTGGGCTCATCAAGTATGATTAGATTGGCGCGCTGGAGAAGAATTTTACAGAGAGCGACACGGGCTTTTTCGCCTGGTGAGAGTACATTAACTTTTTTGTTCACGTCGTCGCCATAAAAAAGAAAATTAGAGAGTGCGCTACGAAGTTCAGTATCAGTAAAATCATAAGAGCGGACATTTTCGAGGATGGTGCGAGATTCGTCGAGGATTTCTAATTCCTGAGCATAGTAAGCAATCGTAGTGTGCTGGCCAAGGATAACTGAGCCGCCTAGTGGCTGAAGCTGGCCAACGATAAGTTTGAGTAAAGTAGATTTACCGACGCCGTTCTCGCCAACAATAAGGAATTTCTCGCCACGAGTGAGCGAGAAGGACAGCCCATCGTAAAGTAGCGGACCATTCGAGTAGGCGAAGGAGAGGTTTTGTAATTCGAGCGGAGTCTTAGTGCTCTGCTTTGCGGGGGAAATATCGAGGTCAACGCGCTTGTATTCTTGTTCTCTAGTCTCGAGCTCAGCAAGCTTCTTAGCAAGGACTTTTTCGCGTTGATGCCCCATGCCGATGAGGGCAGTGTTACTACGCTTAGCGGCGCGGGCGCGAGCAACGAATTCGGACAGGCGTTTAATTTCGCGTTCTTGTTCGGTAATGCGGGCATCCTCGGCGGCCTTTTCTTCGGCGTATTGGCGGCGAAAGGTGGCGTAATTCCCTTTATAGACCTTCATTTTATGGGTAGTTTTGTTAACGAAGAGGGTTTTATTAGTGACAGTATTAAGAAAGTCGATGTCGTGAGAAATTACTAGTACAGTGCCATGGTAGTTGCGAAGGAAGTTAGTAACGAAAGATTTGGTCTCGACGTCAAGATGGTTGGTCGGCTCATCGAGCAATAAGAGGCCGGCATTCTCAAAAAGGACTCGAGCAAAGGCGACTTTTGATTTTTGACCGCCAGAGAGTTCCTTCATTGGATGATCCATGAGGTCGGAAAGATGCATTTTATCAAGGACTTTGAGCAGTTCATAATCAAAGTTAGCGATGTCGTAAGAATCAATAAGATCTTGAAGTTTAGTGATACGATCGAGGATTGCGTTGCTGTTGGGATATTTTGCAAGCTTTTCATATTCGGAATTTAGCTGATTTTGGAGTTGGTTGACGGGGCGACCAGAAGCGACGTACTCCCAGACGGTTTCCGCATCATGTTCGGGCGGAATGATAATTTCTTGCGGAAGGTGGCTGAGGCGGAGATTTTCAAGAGCGATTTCACCATCATCAAGTTGCTGCTCGCCGAGGATAATGCGGAAAAGCGTGGATTTACCGGCTCCGTTTACTCCGACAATACCGACTTTATCACCTGTTTCAAGATCGAAACTACAGTCATCGTAAATGATTTTGGTGCCATAGGCGAGATGGAGGTGAGTAGCTTTCATTATTATATTATAACATACTTTAAGCTATTTTTCTTGCAAGGCAGAAATATGCTCGCTACGGGTAATTGCTGTGGGGAGGATTCGGGCGGCTTGGAGGTTGGCGCGGATATTGGCAAGCTCAGTGGCGGAAAGTTGGGGTATTGGCTGATTAAGGATGGAACTGATTAGACCGCGGAGTGCAGATTGAAGTACGACGTGGCAGCCACTAGGAAGATTAGTGATTGATTTTAATACGGCATTGTTGCCGAAAACGATGATGGAGTAAACCGGAATTTGGGGTGAAAACAGCTCACTGAGTGCGGCAATATGAATAGCGTTTTGGCGGATAGGATTATAGAATTGGTGTTTTTCTTGGCCAAAGTTTAGAGTTTGAGTCCAGTAGCGTTGATTGCCGGCGCCGTAAATCCAGCCACTAAAATCTTTAGATTCAAATATAAAAACACCTTTTGATCCGAGCGCGATACAATCAATTTGGACAACTTCTGAGCCAGGTAAACTACGGAGCGTAGCGAGGTCAAAGTTAGCGTTTTTCTGGTTGTAGATTGCGTTGTGACGAAAGTCTACCTTCGGAAAATAACAGTCGGGAAAAATATTTTCTGGAGCAAAAACATGTTGGAGACTGAAAATTAGGCGGTGCTCGGCCGGGGTGAGTTGGACTAGGTAAGGTGAAGTAACCTTGGTCCCACGGATTTTATAGGTTTCGGTGTTGCTCATACTCTATAGTAAATATAAATAGATTGAGAGCCATTGTAAAACAGTACCAACGATGCAAAGAAAGTGGAAGACACTGTGCATGTATTTTCGGCGCGCACCGATACCATAGAGAATTGCTCCGATTGAGTAGGATACGCCGCCAAGCAGCAATAGCAAAACGCCCCCAAAGTGCATATGCTCAAATAACTGTGGTAAGCCGATGAGGATGCTCCAACCGTTAAGAAGATGACAGACAACTTCTAGTACTTGGAAGCGGTCAGTGTTGATGGCAGAAAACGTGATTCCGATGATACTGATAACAGCCACGAAAGCAAACATCCACCATCCTAAACTTCCACCGACGCCCAGCAATGCAATAGGTATATAAGTACCGAAAACGAGTAGAAAGACGTTGCAGTGATCAAGCACGCGAAGAACTTTTTTGCCAGTAAGGCGTGGCGAAAGTGCGTGATAGATACATGAGATTACGTAGAGAAGGATCATGGCAGTGCCAAATATCGAGACGGTCACATATTGCAATGCAGTGGTGGCTTTTACGAGCATTAGCACGAGTGCAACAATGCTAAATATGCCACAGAGACCATGGCTGATAGAGTTGATTAGCTCTTCCGCAAGAGAGTATTTTGGGATACGAATTGACATAACCTTATTTTACTACGAAATGCATCAAAAAAGTGCGATGTCGCCATCGCACTTTGGTTGGATTAGTTATTTTTTGGTTTTGCTAGCCGATTTAACTGCAGCACGGCTGGCGGTCACTTTGTTTTTGGACGCACTCTTTGCGGTCGATTTAGTGGCTTTATTTAAAGCCTTCTTCATGCTAGTAGTGCTTTTTGGCATAGGTCGCGGCTTACGGTTGTTAGCGGCGCGGGCAGCGGTCTCGAGATCGAGATACTTTCGCAGAGAGAAGTAAGTTGCGAAGGAGCCTGCAAAGATCAGAAGCGTGACGAGAACGAAACCCTGGGACAAGATGGCGCTGGCAAAATATTGTTCAAAGATTGGCGCAACATACTCGTCGATAATCCCAGTGTTTGGCACAAAGGCGACTTCGCCGAGCGGGCCAGTGTAGATAAGATCGCCATCAATGATGTCCGAAGGTATAGTCGGAAGCTGTGGTAGGTTGTCGTTGGGATCATCTGGCGTGGTTGGGTCGTCCGGGGTGGTCGGATCGGTTGGGTTAGTAGGAGGCAATTCGACCCTTTTATAGACTACGGTGTGTTCAACGTCTTGAGCGGGTACGGTTCCGGAAACGGTCGGCTCATCCGTAGTATAGCCTTTAACTTCTGGTGAGGGGATGTTGTACGGGTCGCCTTCGGTGTAGGTTCCAATGTATGGATCAACTAGAGTGTTACCCTGCTCGTCCACATAGTTGATTGTTACGGTGTGCTTTGGTTTTGCTGGTTGATCTGGCTTCTCTTCGGGAACTTTAGAGTAGATTACGGTATAGGTCAGATCTTCGTCTCGCATGGTGCCAGTGATTACGGCCTGGTCGGGAGTATAACCATCGATGTCTGGCGAATCGATTGAGAAGTCTTGTCCAACTGTTACAACGCGAGAGATTGGGTCGTGAGCAATGGTATGTTCTTCGTCGTCGTAGACATAGTTAACGGTAACGGTATGTTCCGAGACAATTTCTTCCTGACGACCAGTATAATTGAGTTGAGTATGATCATAAGTTACGCCAGATGCCCCACGAAGCTCGGTATAGAAGCTGGTCAAGGCAGTGATGGTGCCGGTTGGATTATCGGATGTTTCAGCAAAATAACGGAAATAGAGTGTGTCGCCGGCCTGACCGTGTGGAGCCATTTGAATTGAATTAGCTAATTTGAAACCATCTATAGAGTTCAGGGGTGCTGAGATCTCGATGTTTTGCCAAGAGTCTGGATCATCAGGGGTTTTGGTATAGTAGAGAGTGTTTATGTCGAGTGGGATGAAGCCGCTATTAGTGACATTCTGCTCAGTGCCATCTTCGTTAGGGGCTTTTGAGCTGTCATTGATGTAAGCGGCAATACGCTCGAGGTTAAGGATGCTCTCTGGATCACGGTTAGTGATGCTGGTGTTATACTGAACGAGGTTGCTGGCGCTTTCGCCGACTTTACCGATAATCTCGCCCTCAAGGTTACTGTCGGCGGAGATTGGCCAGTTCATGTTTGAGATTGTGATGCGAGTATTCGACTCGCTGGTGCTACGTTCGGCGTAGAAGAAATCCAGGTTTACGACGTCGCCAGATTTTAAGCCTAAGTCATAAGTAGTAGTTTCTGGCTTACGAGGGCAGGCATTTTCGACTTGACTATTATAGATGTCGTAGCCGATCATGCGAGGGTCTCTCACGTTCTGTTGGCGGCAAGAGGCATCGGCGACGTTGTTGACCGTAGAAATAACCCTACCGTTTTGGTCAATCGTGAAGTATCCTTCAGTATCCATGTGGAGACCGCCAAGGTCGAGCACGAGCTGTCCATCTAAGAAGACCCATACGTCATCATCACCGCTAAACCAGAACTGTTCCGAACCGTCAGCAGAAATTTTCATTGGAATGCGCATGTGGGCGGTAAAGTGAAAGTTGTGACCGGTGCTGGTGGCTTCATCGTCGTTTGAGAAATCTACATCATCGAGTGGAAAAGTTCCCTTGCTACCATACTCGTAGGTATTATTGCCGGTGCGATGAAAAGTTACTTCACGTTCATATTGCTTCGAGAGCTGCTTGCCGTTTTGATCGGTGGTTTCGTGGAACCAACGGTAGAAGTTGTCCGTGGTTCGAACTGGATCATTGCCAATAACATTAGCCGTAAAAACATCGTGGTAGGCATTCCAGGCATCGGTGCTATTGTTATAGGTTGGGACTGGTAAGCCATCGGCGCCAAGTTGGCTCTTGACGATATTTTTAATGATTCCCTTTGCATAGAGGCGACAAAGTGACCATTCGAATTGGCGATCTGGGTCAGTGCATGAGTCTTGACGTTGATCCCAATAGGTGATTGGTATGGTAATCTCCTCAGGATTGCCGAGCGAGGCGACTTCCCAAGAAGATGGAATTCCGTTTTCGTTAGCAACACTCTCGAGGGACATTGCCCGTACTAACGAGGAAACACCAATTATGGCCAGCACTAAGAATGACACGCAGGCCATTACTCGAGCGGCTGAGCATATGTAGTGTTTCATGATCTTTTGTTTATATTTTTTCATATGCATCCTTTATATAATATAAAAACTTACGTTTATTATATAGTATGCTTATGCTTGGGTCAATATTTTTTAGCAAAACTCCTTGCGCTAAGATGGAGAAGTCGGTATAATGAAAGTGTAAGCAGCTGGGTGGCGTGTTCTTTAGGTTTTGGGCCGCTTAGTAGTTTAACAAAATTAGGAGGTGCATGATAATGGGACAATTATCACGCGAAGGTATCTTTTTTCAGCATCCGATGAACAGTCTGATGCTGAAGGGCACATCGTTGGCGCAGTATGATCCGCAGGAGCTGGCAATTCAGTATATCCAGCTGGCAAAAGGCGGGGAAGTGCCAACGGACGAGCAGGTTGACCTGGTTCGTGAGCGCGTTATTAGCTTTTGCACGAAGGTGCACGGAAATAACACGGAGGCTTTACAGAGAGATGTCGCCGGCATCGACGAGATCTGGCCGGAAATGCGCGAGCGTTTCAAGAACAGCCTGAGTTTAACGCAGATGATGTTGAATTACGGGGCTGACTCGCGTTATTTCTATGAGTATCTGTTTCTGACTGGCAAGGGCCTCTGCGCGGTTTCTTTGGAAGCTAAGGACGGCTATGCGATTCCGGTGTCCGCTGGTAACTTGAAGGGCGGTGGGTTCGCTTTCGAGAAGGTTCCGAAAGACGATTGGTTTATCCTGATCTGTGTCGAGGAGCCGAGCTTTGTGGCTCGGCGTGCAACGGACGGTGTATTCCAGACTATTCTCCGCGAGGCTGATTCTATCTTTGAGGCGGGGGCAGGCTTATTGCCGGCTTACCGTAACTATGGTTATCCTTTAGGGGAACCGAAACAGCGTATCGTGGCCTGCGATTCTGATCCGCGGATGCTGGATTTTCTGTCGTTGGTGTTTGAAAAGCCTTTGGGGGAATATGGCATCCAGTATGTGATCGGCGATTTGCTGGAAGTGATGGCGCGCCCGGAATATTATGGGCAGTTCAAGGTTGTCCGGATGACGGGCATTTTGTCCTACTTCCCTGATCCGGCGGAGCGCAGGCAGATTATGCTTTTGGCGCAGAAGTTACTGAAGCCGGGTGGCGTCATTTTGACCGATGATTGGGTGATCGGCATGTCGTTGGTGCGTTCGAGCCTGACGACCTTGTGGCCGCTCGACCCTGAGGATTCACATCCCCTGACTCCGGCGAAAAGCGTTGAAGATGCGATCGCCGGTATGGATAAAATCTGCCGCGAGTTGAAGCTTCCCTATATTCACATTAAGGACTTTTGCAACGGCAATAGCCATTGCTGGACGCAGGAGCATGCTACGGCGAAGTGTGTGATGTATATGGTGGGCGACGAGGTATCGGTTGACAAGATCGATGTCATCAGCGGCGCAACTTTACCTGGTGTATGCTCTTATTGAGCAGCCGGCTGACTTCGTGAGCATCTTGGCACATTCCTAAAAATCCCCTGGTCGAATTGGCTAGGGGATCTTTTTGTGTTCTTTAAAACTTGACGAATATAAAACGTCTGTGCTAAACTTAAACTAAGTATTTTGTAGGAGGTTATGTGAGTTTAATATCAATTTTGTTGGTGACGATGGCGATCTTGACGCTTGCTTTCGGGTTGCTGACTTTTATCGGTTCAGCGAAAACAGACCGGCCGCGTTCGGCGTGGTTCTCTTTTGCAACAATCGGTGCAACGTTGTGGGCGGTGTCGATTGCGGTATTCTTGTCTCTAGAGCCAACAGCGACGTTAGTGGAGCCATGGATCTATGGTATCTACATCCCGTCTATGTTTATGACGGTGGGTATGTTGGGCTATGTTGCTTGGCGATACCCCGGTGGTAAGATTTTGACGATACTCGACTTCGTGTTTATGGCGGTACTTTCAGCCTTGATGATTTATGATAAGAGTCTATTATATACGTCCTACGAATTAACTTATAGTGGTAACACGGTAGAGCTAACTAAGGGTTTGCTATACATTGTTTATATGGGCTTCTACTTTATTTCGGATACAATCTTTATGCTGTATTGCTGGCATATTATTCGTCATTCTCGTACTAAGCACATCAAGAGTTCAACACTCTTACTTATGGTTGGCTTCGCAGCAATGAGTGGTTTTACGTTGGTAGCCGACTTGTTGTTGCCAATGATGGGTATTTATAGCTGGATTTGGGTGGGTCCGCTTCTGCTTAGCGTAGTGATTGCAGCGTATTTTTATGCAATCTTGAAATATCACATGATTTCGGTAGCTTCGCGTTGGCTCCAAATGGCGACTTATGCCGTTGTTGGACTAACGGGCGTGGCGGTTTATATGTTGCTCTTTTATACGATTTTCACGGCCCTATTTAAGATTCCGAACCCTTCGACGTCAGTTTTGGTTTTAAATTTCTTGATGATTGTGATCGTGCTACTACTTATGCCAGTAATTCGTGAAGTTAGTGCGGTGTTACGCTCAATGATTATGGTGGGACAAGTTGATATTGCTTATGTAATCAAAAAGTTAAATCACCTGGCAACGAAAAATGTTGATTTACGTGATTTGGCGGGCTTTTTGGCAGATCACTTGCACTTTACATATATTGGTTTTATCATAAACGGTCGGCTTTATGGGTCGAAATCTTTAGCGATGTCGCCAGAGGAATTGTCGGCTATTTCGCATTTGAAAACTTCGGGGCGTGATATTTGGCAGCAACCGAATAAGGCGGTGCAGGCGGCTTTTGATGAGCTGGGTCTGAAGGCAGTAGCGGAGTTACGTAACGCAAAGGGTAAAACTTTTGGTCAACTCGTAGTTGGTAAGCCGCTTGGTAAGTCAAGCTTTGAACGTCGTGATCTGATTCAGCTTGAGATGATTATTAATTTGGTTGCAACCGTAATTGATTCTGAGAAGCATTTGCGAGCTTAGTGTCTAAGAATGGTTTTGGTAGGATAATAGGGAGAAAAAGATGACGGCTGCAAAAATGATGCATCAGACCAAGATGATAATTCTATTATCGCTAAATGCGGTGGTGATATTGATTGTCGGTGTCATGATTTTTTCGGCTATAAGTTTAAATGGTGGAATTGAATTCAAGGTGGTAGCTGAGCGTAGCGACATGATAAATGACGGGCTTGACCAGCTAGAACTGCTGGCGCCTGGTTTTGAGGAGCTGGCGGAACCACCTGCGATTGCGCCGCCGTCTGGTAGTAGTGGCGGCTCGTCTGGGATTGGTAATAGTGGAGTGTCTTCTTCGTCGGGCGGAAGCTATGTTACTGGTAGCAGTACGTCGAGCAGCGGTGGAATTAAGGGGATGAATGTAGCGCGCGGCGAACTTTGGGAAGAGACAGCGATTACGATTTATCAGACTGCGGATTTTGATATTTGTGTAGGTGGTGGATTGTCGGGTCTAGGCGATATGTACTGGCAGACTAGCAACCCAGCAGTGATTAAAGGTTTTATTAATTCGGCTCGAACTTGGCTTGGTTATAGTTCGGAAACTTGTCGTTATCCAGTGATTGTTGGGACGGGCACGACGACAATTACGGCTGGTACTTATGATGGGTCACGTTACGATAAAATAACGGTAACAGTAATCGCGCCACCAGTAGAACAATGGAAGCGTGATGTTTTGAACCTTGTAAATCGAGAACGAGCCAAGAACGGTTTGGCGGCGTTGGCATGGGGCACAACTTGTGAGAGTGCGGCAAATACTCGGGCATTAGAATTGGTCTCAAAGTATGCTCATACGCGTCCGGATGGATCGACTTGGTCGACAGCATGTCCAGTGCCTACGACTGGCGGTAAGAGCGGCGAAAATTTGGCTGCGGGCAATTCAGTAGTCTCACCAGAGACGGTGGTGGCTTCGTGGATGAATTCACCAGATCACCGAAAGAATATTTTGGATCCGGATTTTAAATATTTGTCGGTTGGATTCGTATTTGATCCGAATTCTGCCTACAAGACTTATTGGTCTCAGTATTTCACGACCTATTAGAGAGATTGTGCTATAATGGGGGCATGAAATTGAAGAATTTAGAGAAATTAGTGGAGCGTGCGCGAGTAAGCTTTTTAGGATCAGTGGACGATGATGGTATGCCAAATATTAAAGCTATGTTACGCCCTCGTCAGCATATTGGGTTAAAAGAGTTTTATTTTTCGACTAATTATTCCGCACTTCGGACGCAGCAATATCTGAAGAACTCAAAGGCTTGTCTCTATTTTTATCGTAAGGGGTTGATTAGTTATGCTGGCTTAATGTTGCGTGGTAGAATGGAAGTTCTAACTGACCAAGAGAGCAAAAATTTGCTGTGGGAGCCAGGTGATACGAAGTATTATACTCAAGGTGTGACTGATCCAGATTACTGTGTCTTGAAATTTACTGCTGAGAGCGGGCGGTACTATCAGGATTTGCGTAGCGAAGAAATTGAAATTAGGTAGCGCTACCGTCGCTGATGGCTTTTTCTATGAGAGCGCCAAGTTTGGTGATCGGTGTGTAGCTTGGAAAATTTTTGGTTAACACTACAATAGTATAATGACGATCTGAATCTGGAAATTCGACAATAGCTGCATCGGCATAGGTCGTCCAGCTATCACCACTCCAGCTCCAACCAACTTTGTTGTATACTTTGGCTTGACTAGAAAAACCGCTAGGTAAACCTTGACGCCAATCATACTCGGTATCGGCGGCTACCAGAGTGGGCGGCTGATTTAACATTGAATCAGCAATACGATACCAAAGAGTCTCGGGCAGATCTTCGTGGTAGTAGTAGAGTTTTAGCAGTTTGGTGAGATCGTTGGCGGTTGATTCGAGACCGAGATTAGCGGTTTGTTTGAGATCAAGTTCGTCAATTATTCGTTGAACACGCAGTGAGCGTTTATTATCGTCGCGTAGTGGATCGGCGCAACCATTGTATGATTCACGGATGGCGAGATCGAGACACTCGCCGATAGTGTAGCTCCCAGCACGGTAATCAGTTGAGGTGGTGAAATAATCGTTAAGATTCTCGACGCCGCTAGCAATTTGGCGGTAACCATCATAAACGTAAAATAGTTTATAGACTGAAGCGATATCAAAAATTCGGTTAGGTTGGTAGTCGGCGGCGACGAGATCGTGGTCAAGGTCATAAATTACGAGGCCGACTTGGCGATTTGTGGTGGCTACCCAGGAGTTGACGATGGGTTGCAAATCGATGAATCTGCTCGTGGGATGCGCGGAGCCTGTATTGGGCTTATCAATGTTGACGTCGTCGCCAGTCTCGTCTTCGGAATCTGTAGCGTTGTTGCCATTGTCGTTACTGTCGCTATTTTCCCCACCGATAGTGGCGTCACCATGCTCCTGAATAAGCCGATAAGTTATTATGCTGGTGAATAATATAAGTACGGCTACAGTAAGGCTAATAAGTGCAACTTCGGCCCGAAAATATTTTTTGCGTGCCATAGCGTGCTATTGTTCTCCAGGTCGGGCGCTGTAGAGCCGATCAATAAAACTAGTAGCAGCATCGGTGTTCATGAGCTCAGTTTGATAGGTTGAATCGTAAACGGTTGGTATAATACGCGTCTGAAGGAGCTCTCCTTTATAAAAATAATGTACGAGAACAAGGCTACGTGTGGTGCCTGGCCACCAAGTTTGATCGAAGAATAAATTGCCAAGGCCATAATAAATTGCGCCGTCACCATAAAGTTCGAAAGTTTGCGGTTGGTGTGCAGAGGTTCCGACAACGATGTTAGCGCCAAGATCGATTAGATGACGGAAGAAAGTCGATTGTGAACCATGGCCGGTATAAGCTGCGGAAGAATCGGCATAATCGCAAGTCGTATCTTCTTTGGTGTTAACATAGGAATTGCATTCATTAAATTGGATATCAATAATGATAAAGTCACCTCGTTCTTTGGCGCTAGCTATATCGGCAAGAGCTTTTTCTTCAGTATAGAAGTTGGCGCCAGGCGTTGCATCAAGAGTATAGCCACCAGTAGAAAGATTATAGGCAAGCATGGTGATATTAGTGCCCTTTTCGGAGATTTTGAGTGGAATAGCAGCTTCGGTGGCGGTTTTGCCACCACCGACGGTCTCAATACCGAGTTCTTGATATTTAGCGATTGTGTCGAGTGCGGCTTGATCGCCACAATCTTGGTTATGATTTCCAGTTAGTTCAATAATATCGACTCCAATACTAGTGAGCGCATCAATCATGCCAGGTAATGAGCAGATAGTGCTGGTATGTGAATCGGAAGGTGCGTTGGTCGAGAAGGATGACTCGTTGCTGGTATGAGTTTTGTCAAAACTATTAAGGAAGGAGCCGATGTTTTTGGCGAAGTAGGCACCATCCCCGACTTGATTGAGTTTAAGATTCATTTCGCGCGAGAGTGCTGTAACGCCGGTTTGTGCGAAGGTAAAGACGGTATCTCGGTCGGGAAAATTGGCGATACTTTGGCTCAGCTTTTCGTTAACTCTAGCAACATCCTCCTCTGCCCCTGAGAGGTCGTAATACTGAAAAATCGCACCAGAATCGAAGGTATCGAGGTAGTAGTTGTTGTCTATTGCGAGGAGCTTTTTTGTAAAATTAAGATCCCAAATCGAGATAAGGTTAGCATTTTTAACCTCGTCTTGCGAGATTGTTGAGCTACCCGTACCAAAATCTGTTACCGGAACAAGAATATCGTACAGTACATGAGCGGAGCTGGTAGGGAGTTTGTCAAATGAGCTACTAGCGGATATTGCGACGTCAGACCCCAGCTCAATATTATCGAGATTTGTTTGAATAAAATCATGGTCAACTTCGCTCATGTTTTCACCGAAGAGAACTTTGCCGGGTTCATGAAAGACGTCAGTATCCGTAAATAGCTGAAAGCCAAAGAAGACGACGAGAGCTAGCGTTAAAACTGTAATAATGATAGCTCCGATCTTGATGCTACGGTGGGATTTTAGAGTCGCATTGGATGACTCAGCTTCGTCGTGCGGGGTTTTTATGGCGTCAGTATCTGTATCTTTTTGCGGTAAAGTTTTAGTTTTGGCGGTTTGTTCCGCATCTGACATGCAATACATCTCCCTTATTTTAGAAAATGAGTTTCCCTTTTCTTTATTATAGCACGTTAGCGGAATGTGGGCCAAAAAAGATTGACGCGTAAAAGGTTTGTGCTAAAATTAAGGTAGAAAGTTTTGAAAATAAAAAGTTGAAAATATGCTTCTAAATATCTTACTTTTAATTATTGGTTTCATTCTTTTGATTAAGGGTGCAGATGCGTTTGTGGATGGGGCTTCAAGTACGGCGCAAAATTTTAAGGTGTCGAAGATGCTAATTGGTCTAACAATTATTGCTTTCGGGACAAGTGCACCAGAGCTAGCGGTATCGATTTCGGCGTTGGCTTCAGGCAGTACGGACATGTTGCTTGGCAACGTGATTGGTAGCTGTATTCTTAACATTTTGCTTATTTTAGGAATTGCTGCTTTGATTCACCCGATTAAAATTCGTAGCAACACCGTGAAGAAAGAACTGCCGCTATGTATGTTGATTTCTACTTTACTGGCAGTGCTTTTTCTAGATATGAGCTTGGGGGATGGGGCGCCGAATCAGATTTCGCGAGCGGATGGGATTGTTGTAATTCTTTTCTTTTTGGTCTTCTTGTATTATCTAATTACGCTGGCGAAACAGAAAAAGGAAGAAAATAAGAAGGAAAAGCCAAAGTATGGGCTAGGCAGATCGATGTTGTTTATTGCTTTAGGATTGGCTGGAATTATTATTGGGAGCGAAATGGTAGTGCAGAACGCTTCGTCGATCGCGATGGAGATTGGCATGAGTGAGCGGGTGATCGCTTTGACGGTAATTGCTTTCGGGACGTCTTTGCCGGAGCTAGTTACGACGATTGTAGCTTCGCGCAAGGGTGAGCAGGATCTTGTTGTCGGTAATATTATTGGTAGCAATATTTTTAATATTTGTATCGTGCTGGGCGTGCCAGTGGCAATTTTCGGCGCAGTAACGCCGGCTAGTTTTCAGATGATAGATATTGTTATGTTGGTTGCATCGTCGGCGTTGCTCTTTATCTTTGCAGTATCAACGCGGCGGATAAACCGGATTGAGGGGGCACTAATGATCGCGCTGTTTGCGACATATTATACCTATATTGTTTTGGCTTAGATTTTTACGGCAGTAATTAGTAATCGATGGGTGGCGTCTTGGTTGGGCAAGGGCTCTCCGGCGCAGGTCATGATAATAACCGTATCGATTTCGGCGGGAGCAAGAATTTCGTTCATACTAACGTCGGGCTTTGCTTGGATGGTAATGTCTTTCACGGCGTAAGTCTTGCCGTTATAGGTAAAACGATCATCTGTTTGTACCTGGTCTAGCTCGGCAAAGACAGTTGAAGAGTGGCCAATAATGAGAGTTTTGTTGGGGGCGTGGCTATAGCTACCAGCGATCGTGGCGGGAGCAATCAGTTGATAATCGGTAAGCTCAAGCGGAGCAACGGGGGTCTTGAGATGAATGGAGCCGATCTCGAGAGTAGGGTAATTTGCGGCTTCAGCGGGAAGGGCAGGCTGGAGACCAATAAAAATATAAATTGGCAGCATGATGGCAAAAAATGCGACCGTAAAAACCCGAATTGCGCGTTGCGACCAGTTTAGCGGATTTAAATTTTGCCACGAAATACGTTGCCGCAAAAAACAGCGAAATCTTGATATGACCTCCATAGATAATTCCATTATACCATAAGAATCATGAAAAGAAGTATTTTAATAATATCAGCTAGGGTAATAAGGTCTAGCTGCTAGACCTTATTATTGTCAACGGCATTTTTTTGAAATAGCTTCACTTCTTTTCTTTTTTCATCCTCTCCTTGATATTACTCTATGGCTAGACAACGGAGGGAATAACCATACCAAATTGTATGCATAGCTTCGGGTATAATTCTGTCTCTGTCTAAGTCAAAGCCATATGCGAATATTCCTTGGTTGCCACTAGAAGAATACCAAAAGCTATATTCCCCAATGCGGCCCTGTTTACCACCGGAATTACTCGTCATAATGCTAATAAACCCGCTGCGGACGAAGAAAAGTACAAATCTTGTGCTCTCATTTTTTGAAAATTGAGAGCAGTTCTTCGTCCGCAGCGGAGTTATAAACGTTACAACCGCTATCCTAAGCCCACATATCTTTGATGCTGCAATGAGCGGCAACTATTGGTCAACGAATATTGGTAAAGCCAGTTCAGAAGTCTATAGCTATGTGTTTTGGACACCAGACGACTCTCATCCAGTATCTCTCAGGCCTAGCCTTATTGGCTTCTCCCTCCGTTGTCTAGCCTTATTGGCTTCTCCCTCCGTTGTCTAGCCATATAGAGTAATATCAAGGGAGGATGAAGAGTGGGGCGCCAAGCGCCGTGTCACCAACTTGAGTATTACAATAAGCAGTAAAGGTACTTAGCTATGAAGCTAAACTTTACCCTAGTGACAACACGGCGTTTGGCGCCCCAAGACAGTGTTAAAGAATTATTTAGCTATTACTACACAACGGACAGAAAAAGCATTTTGAGTGTAATCAGTATACGCGGCATCGATATAATCAGTGATACGCAGATAGTAGGCGACACGCCGATTTTTCGGCATTATAGAGGATGACCAATATCGAGCTGCAAAACCAGCCACCGCAAGCAAAGACGTAGTACCTTCTACATATCCGGCCCTAGTCGCATAGTACGGTTCGTCTACAAATTTTATGACATCTTTGTTATCGATGCCAGCTTCGTTTAGTAAATGGCTAAAGCTGCCACTTTCTGTAGTGGCACCCGACATAGGTAACTTCCAACCCTTTGGGCAAATACTGCCAGGAGCCTCATCGGCCAAATTAAATTCGTTAATCATATCGCCACCAGTACCAGCTGTCGCTGCATTCCATTGGTAGAGGAGGCCGGTCTCATAGTGTGCGTCATATTCTGTTTCCGTAAACGTCTGCTTGCTATTATTTATGTAGAAATTAGGATCAGTCGAAGCTACCCTGTCGTCAATGGCGGTAAATTGTTTAGGACAATCTGAGTAAGTTTCCCTCGGAAAGCCGCAATCTGAGTAAATAATTGGATTAGTGATAACAAAATTTCCTAAGTTCCAAGAGCTGGTTCCAACGTAAGCTTCGCCTTTATTGTCGGAGTTTGCCGCGGAAAATGTCTCCACTGGCGGATACTCACTCTGACTATTCCAAGGCTCAGTGATGTCAGAGAGTTCTGGGGTTAATCCATCTCTTGTAATATCTAGTGCTAAGTTCTGTGTCATCCAACAATTCCCATCAGCTAGTTTGGCTACCCAGTAGTATTTACCATCCC
>CARBES010000025.1 GCA_948944455.1 uncultured Candidatus Saccharibacteria bacterium
GAGCAGGCGGCTCATAACCGCTTGGTCGTTGGTTCGAACCCAACCGCCCCCACCAGTATAAATGCCCCCATCCGGGGTTTATTTTGTTTATGCTATAATATATATGTATGTCTGAGTTTAAGACCCGTGCACGCAAGACCCTCTATTGGTTACAACACAACCTTTTTGTTTTTGATCGTATGATTATCATTGCGGCGGTAACGGTGTGTTTATTCTTTGTGTGGGGTGCAGTATCCTCAATGTCGCGCAACTGGACTTTGGCTCAGGAGCTAGCAAATCGTAAGCGCGAGAAAGTTCTTCTTGAGCTAGAAGTGGAAACTCTTGAACTGGAGAATGAGTACTATGTTTCTGCCGAATATCAAGAACTCGCTGCACGTAAATACCAGAACAAAAAACTTCCTGGTGAGACGCTGATTTATTTGCCGCCTAATTCTGAAGCCGCTAAGAACAAATATTCAGCCGAAGGCTCTACTGACGCTGAGACCCTAGATGAGCCGATGAGTAACTTTGAGCAGTGGTTGGTGTTTTTGTTTGGTGCTGGTACGCTAGAATAGCCGTATTAAAGCGCGTCCACGAATGTGAGAATGCATTCCATATAAGTGCAAAAACACTCAAATCTTCGGCACTTCTCAAACTATACAACTTATGCTAATATATAAACATGAGTGATTTTCCGGAGAGCAAGAAATCTTCTACAAATCCAGGCCTAGATGCTTCATCGAAGCCTATATCTGGACCTATTTCTGCTTCCGCCCAACAATCCAGCTCCGCATCTGGCCAACAGCCAGCTTCTACACCTATACAGCCAAACATTGTACCTGTTCAGGCGCCGCAAAGTGCAACTACCGCCTCGCACTTGCAGGCTCCTACGCAAGATCCTGCCACGCAGTTTAAGACGGAGAATATCGGTAGCTGGGCTGCACAGCAAGAGGATTACTTTGCTGAGCAGAATCGTAAAGCTGAAGAAAAACGCAAAAAATCTGAGCGAACCCGCAGGAAAGTTCTGCCGATTGTCTTTATTGTTGGGGGCATCATTTCGGTCGGTCTGATTATCTGGGGAATCGTAGCTTTAGTTATTGCATTAACAACGAAGCCCGAGGTAGACGCTCCGACTATTTCTGGCGGAACAAGTGAAGACGTTAATAACTATCGAGATATTCTGCAGGACTTTTTCAATAAAGGTGGTACCGATGGAATTCAAGCTGTTGAAAATGCCGTCAATGATACGTTAAATACTGAAAATGGCAGGGAGTATGAAAATCAAGTTAAATTAGCGGAAATAATTGTCCTTCAGAATAATGGTTTTTACAATGAGGCAATTGATAAATCCAAAAATATAGATATGGAAAAATTGGATTTAGATCAAAAAATTTCCTTTTATGGTGTCCTGTACTATTGTAGTACGATGCTAGGCGACAATAAGGCTGCTAATGAATACTTCATGAAACAATACGAGTTAAGCGTTGAACAAGGAGGAGAAGGTGGCGGTGCTTAATTTGAAGACGGACCTTCGTAGGCGATGTGGACTTTGCGTCCTTGCTTTTGTAGCAATGACTATTGTTGGTATAACTGGGACAACGCTAAAAGTTTTTGCCGAAGGGAGCTCTGGAACCGGAACTGGCGCAACGGGGGGTAGCTGCACAACCGACAAAAATAAGACTGTTTATTGGGACACTTGTTATGGCGCAACTTGGCGCCGGTACCCCGCAGAGAGTGATTCCATTACGATCAAAGATGCGGGTAATGTAAAAGGCGGTACAATCAAAAATTGCAAGACAAATGGCGGATATTATTACCGGTTAGCGCTCGAAGCCTACAGCCCGAAAGTCTTTTATAGCTCTGGTGTTGTTGCTGCATCTCTAGGATACCAAGCTGGCTTAGTTCGGGTTAACCAAATTCGTAACCTTGGTAGCGGTTTCTATAATTTTATCGATGGATCGGTCGGTATACCAGGTACAGAAAAATGGGACACAGTAAAAGACCATTTTTATGCAGCCTTAGAAGCCGGTATCACTGGATTTTCTACAGATTGGGATACCACAGCTTGGTTTTGTTGGGATCTGAACCTCGAGAATCCACAGATGCAATTCCAATCTAAATCGCGCGCGAGCAGTGGTGGCGATACTAATGTTTCGCTATCGTGGGATTCCGATGCTCCTGATCTTGAAGTCCAGGCTGATGAAGATGGAAAAGCTACGGTTATCTTTGCTCATCAACTTCGTTACGAAGCTGGTAAAGTAACCGGCACTTACGAAAACGCTTCGACTAAGTGGACTATCAAAACTGATTTACTCGACAGAACGGAAACCGATACTTGGTCTACTCCTGGTGTAGAGTCGAAAGAGACAGATTGGTTCACTACTGGCGATAAGGTATTAAAGGTCGAAGTGCAGCTTGGTGAAGAAGAGACCGAGAAGAGAGTTTGCTCGACGATTTCATATCAAACTAAAACCGTAAAGTGGGATAACTCTACGCCGCACAAAATGCTTCCAGTGAACGATACCGGTACAACGAAAGCCTGCGCAGTTATCAAAAAAACCGAGACTCCTAAGCAAAACACTGGCGGGATCGTATTCTGGCCTCAATCATCGGTTGAATCAGTAGCTGATCGCGACGTAGTGAATCATAAGGAATGGACAACCGACGATAAAAACAAGGCGGACGGGGACATTGTCTCGATGCAGCTTAGTACGGATTACGATCAAGCTAAGGCAAATTTTGAGCACAAAATTCATGCTGAAGTTGATCTAGGAGGATATACCTTTGGCAGGAACGACGAATGGGATACAACTAATATGTGTACAGAGTATTGGGTAAACTATGCCGATGGTACGACTAGCTCGAAAGAAAAATTTTGTGCTCCGAAACCTGGTTCTGGTTCAAGCACAGCTTCAGATGAGAAGAGTGTACCGGGCAAGCAAGGGTTTGTGATTAACGTAGAAGGTAAAGCTATCGAAAAGATAAACTACGAACCAAAAACTATCCCCGTAAAGCGCGTTGAGAAAAAAGACGGACCGTGCAATACAGTTCCAGAAACTAATACCTGTTCATGGAACCCAGCGCGGTATAAATACTACGCGGATGCAAATTCTGGCTCCGGGTCGGGAAATTCATCGGCGGAAATTGAATACGTTTCGCCAAATGAGCCGAATAATAGCGATGGGCCGTCTTCTGGCAATCGCAATAATGGCAATCCAATGTACGCCGGTGAATCTACGACTATGACATGGTGGGCTGAGGCTGAAGCAATTAACACCCGTCGTATTGCTGAGTATCAGTCTGTAGCGTTTGAGGTATTATGGTCAGCTGGTTATAATGAAGAAGCGCTTTCTGGTGATTTGGATAAAAACTTGAAGTATTCTGATAGCCCAGGCCGAAGTCGGTATGATCCTTGCGAATACTGGCGTCGACGTCTTCCACTCCAAACACTAGTCAGTCCTAACTGTACTACAGTTTCCCCCGGCGATATTTTATTGAACGATACTTTCTCAACAAACGGCCTTACAGGTTTCCATAGGATTGACAACGAGACTAGGAGCATGGTAGTGCCAGACTATGTGGGCGATAAGTATTGTAATAGTTTTGCGTATAAATGGCAGTATTATTGGGGAGTAAAGCGTAAAAGTAGTGGTAATCAGTGGGTTTGGACTCCTGAGAATCAAACGTATTGGACTCACTACGACGCGGCTTGTCGAACTATCGCCAAGAAGCCATCGCTTTCGGCCTGGAATGGAGGGGTATTTGCAAATGGCGGTATATCTACTTCACTGGCCTCGAGGTATGAAAACACAACCGTCGGTACGCTAGTTAGCGGTTCGGCGAATGCTTCCTACGGTTCTTGGACCGAGCACCTTGGTGTAGCGAATGGTGGTATCTTGAATTTTGGTACTGGCGGATCTCTTGCTTTCGGTTCTAATAGTATCGGTGTCAGTATTAATTCTAACTCTCCGTTGACGATCCGTAATGATATCGCGCTTGGCAGTGCTGGTATTGCTAAAAACCCAACCTTAGTTTCGCGCCTTAGTGATTATTTGAGTGATATCCCGGAGACCGAGTATCATAGCGAAGGCGAGGTTAACATCTATAGTTCGATCGTATCCAATGGTGGAGCCGACGATATCTATTCTCTTCCCCAGAAAATCATCTATGCTCCAAATGCGTCTAAGGTAAACATCTATAGCGGAGCGACGCAGATTGACGCTTGGATTATTGCGCCAAACGCCGTAATCAATACTTGCGCAGACTTTACGTCTAGCAACGGTAATCCTGGCGGGACAGAGACCCGCCCAGCAGACTCGCATCCATGCGATGCTCCACTCCGTGTCAACGGTCCGGTTATTGCGAGCTCTCTAAAACTCAATCGCACTGGTGGTGCCGATATCACGAATGACGGCGACAACTATACTGCTGTTCTTGGTCCTACTTATATTAATGATTGGCAAAAGTATACTCCGGCTGAGGTCTTTAATTTGAGTGCAGATACTTATCTTTGGGCTTACGCGCAGGCGGGTCGTTACGGCTCCAGCTATACTGAGGCCTATTCGCGTGAACTTCCTCCGAGGTATTAGGGATGAAAAAGAACTTCTCAAAAAATCCTAAGATTGTTCGTTCTGGTTTTAGCCTTATAGAGGTTATGTTGGTGTTGGGTATTTCTGGGTTGATGCTGGTAGGGCTTTTGGCGGGTACCTTTTCTTCGATCTCTAGCCAGCGCTATACTGATGCTGTCCGAACCTTTGCTGAATTTCTTCGTTCAGTCTACAATGAAGTAATTAGCCCGGAGTCGCTTGGTCTCGGTAATTCTGGGCAGGCTATCCTTGGCAAAATAATTGTTTTCGACCCTAGTATTAACGGCGACAATGGCGACCGCCAAGCTTATACTGCGACTATTATTGGTAGCGCCGATATGAATATAAATCCGATTCAGCCTAGTGGCAGCATTATGGAGGAACTTGCTAGGGCGGAAGCCACATTGTATTGTGGCAACAACGATACTGATAGCGGCTCGAGTACAGTGAATGAATTCATGTCACTCTGGCAGACTAGATTTATGCAAGGTAAGAGTGGTACACTCGACATGAACCCGTCCAACGAATTTAAGGGGACTTTTGTTATTGCGCGCTCCCCTGTCTCTAATACCGTTCACACTGCGTTTAGTAAAGAAATTGTCTATGATTTGAAAAATGGTTGTCAGCCAAACGATAAGACTGCCGAATATAGTTTTAAACACGATCTTGAAGATTCAGTTGAGCGTATTAAATTTAGCCAAGACAACGCCGTGAATATCTGTATTAAATCCGACGATGTCCGGTTCGTTCGTGCAGTGAGAGTCGCGGCAGACGGTCGTAACAGCTCGGCTATCAGTGTCATTAATTCCGACGATCTCGAAGATGACGAGGAAAATCCATGCGCGCATTAAAAAGAGAAAGAACCTGTGTTAAACGGGGGGATACTCTAGTTGAGGTAATGGTCGCGATGGCAATTCTCGCGGTCGTTACGATCGTTACCGTAACCATGATGAATCAAGGCTTGAACGTATCGGAGCGATCGCTAGAACTTACTACGGCGCGTAATGAGCTTAACGCTCAGGCCGAAGCCCTCCGCTTTATCCATAGCTCTTATGTTTCTGAGCTGAACTTACCGAAGTGCAATAGTGCCGGTAATGATGTGCGTTGTCAAGCTTTCGCTGATATTTGGGAAAAGATTATTGAACAAACGATCCCCGCTAATCAGGAACGCAAAATCAACCTTCCCACGACAAATTGCGAACGGGATATTTATGATGATGGAAAAAAGGCTCTTATCGATGACCATGCTTTTATCATCAACACTCGCCTTCTTCAGGCTTCAAACATTAGAGGATCGTCAGGCGTGAATTTGTCTAGTATTGTCACGGCGAGCGGAAGCGGTAGCAACCTGTCCGTTTTTCAGATGCCGGATCTTAGCGCGCGGCTTTTATATACGGGGTCGACCGGCGTTGAGGATACCGCGTTACATGAGCTGACTGAGTATACAAATCTGATTGCAGCACAAGGAATATGGGTGGTTGGCATAAAATCGCAGGAGCTGGGTGCTAATGGTAGTGATCCGATGTACTATGATTTTCATATCGAAACCTGTTGGAATAATGCCGGCAGTAATACACCTAGTTCGCTTGATGCTGTAATTCGACTTTATAACCCAGCTGCGAGGTAACATTTATGAAAAATAAGAATAAAAAACTGAAAGAAGCTTCATCACTAAACCGGCAGGGTTTTACTGTTGTCGAAATCACGCTTGTGATGGCCTTTATTGCGGTTTTACTTATTGCGATTGCGCTAGTTATTTCTAACATTATGGCCGTTTATCAGAAGGGACTTACCCTAAAGTCTGTTGACAGTGTCGGCCGTAACTTGATTGAAGAATTTACTACGGCAATTAATTCTGCGCCATCGATTGATACGGCAAATCTTTGTCGCACGCATACCAATGATGATACTACGAGGGAGCAATGCGAGTCCGACAATGCTTACAAGTTTATCTTCCAAAGTCGTGAGGCTAACAGCGAGGCTCTTCAATACTCTGGTGTACTCTGCACTGGCAATTATTCCTACATCTGGAATACACAATATGGCGTGCAAGCCGGGCAATCTTTGAACTTGGAATATCGCGATAAAAGCGGAAACAAACAGATTGTTGAGCGCCCCTCGCTCGCCCGTTTTGAAGATAAAAATTATCTTGCCTGCGCTGTTTCGATGGCCAGTAACTATACGTATACTAATAATTTTGTAAATCAATCTAATCACACCGTAAGTATTATTAACCTTGAGAATGGTCAAGAAAACCCAATAGCTGATCCGGAAACTAATTTCCTAGAAGGCTCTGAATTGCCTCTTATGCTCTATGAATTAACCGTGTTCCCAATTTCGCAAGACTCAGTCACGCTCCGTAGTTTTTTCTCTGGTACTTTTATTCTTGCAACGGAACAGCAAAAAGACGACGCCAGCATTACGCGTACGGATGATCTTTGCAAGGTTCAGAATGCTGACGCAGGAACTCTAGATATTGGTTCACGCTTTAACTATTGCGCAATAAACAAGTTTAATTTTGCCGCGCGCACGGCCGGAGTCTAGCTACATTGTCTCCGCTTATGGTATAATTGACGTATGAAGAGTCTGAAAAAACTTTTTGGGAAAACAAAACGCGGTGCTACCTCGATTTATATTGTAGTATTCGCAACGATCTTGTTCGGTGTCGTCACACTTAGCTTCGTCCGCATCATGCTTTCCGAAGCTTCACAAAGTAGCAATGACGACTTATCTCAATCTGCCTACGACTCAGCGATGGCTGGTGTTGAGGATGCGAAGATTGCCGTGAATGCGTATTATAAGTGCCTAAGCGAAGGCGGTTCGTGCGATAGTAAGAATGTCATCACGAAACACCCGGATGATCCAAGTTGCGATCAAGATTTTGTACTTGGCGAGATCTTGCACGGCATGCCGGATAAGAGCGAGGTCCCGATTATCTCTACTAGTGCTAGTATTAACGGAGAGACCGATTCTTCAGACCAAGCCTATACCTGTGTAATTATCTCCGACGTTACTCCAGACTATCGTGGCACTTTGACATCCGACACTCGTACGAAGGTCATCCCTATCAGTGTCCCGCGTGACGGCGTTACAACTAGCTATGATAGCGCCAATCTGAATGAAGTTTTTTACATCGATTTTAGTTGGTATTCTGAGCTAAATCGCGGTGCATTACAGAAAAGTAGCTATATCACAAATGATAAATTCGCAGATGCGAACCACACAACTATCCCGCCAACTATTCAGCTAACCTTTATTAAAGTTGCCCAAGGTAATCTTAATCTCAACGAGCTTCGTGCTGCAGACAGTGATGCGAGTAGTGTGATAAATAGTACTATGATATTGCTGCCAGCTTATGTAGCTAGCGGTTCAACTTCATCCGTCACTTCTATTGCCTCTAACCAGATCTTATCTTATGGCCAAATTAGCAGCACCGATAGCCCAGTCTTGGTCACTTGCGGAGATGATGAATTTGCCTGTACTGCCCGACTCGAAGTTAATGGTCTAAATCTACATGAAGGCGATAATGTTTTCCTCGTAGCCTCATTGCCTTATGGTGACTCTATGTCGGATTTTGCGGTTACGCTACGTAGACAAGATGAAACTGCGGTAAAGTTTCATGGTGTGCAAATCAGTGTCGATTCTACTGGTCGTACTAACCAACTTTTCCGTCGTGTCGAGACTCGGCTTGACCCGGCTGACCTTTTCTTCCCATATCCACAGTACGCAATAGAGTTGGGTGGTGACGACGGGGAATCGCTTTCGAAGAAATTCTGGATCACCGCTAATTGTTGGTATAATCAACCAGATAATGGTGGCCTCTGTGCGAATAACGGCAATGTCTAGGGTATAAAAATACTTTCGCCGTTTAAGGCGAAAGTATTTGCTCCTAGTTAGGATAGCTTTAGTAATTCTCAGCGCGAATCTCGAAGAAAGCCCGTGGGTGGCTACAGACTGGGCAAACTTCTGGGGCTTGCTCGCCAGTGTAGACGTAACCGCACTCGCGGCATTTCCAAACAGTCACCTTGTCGCTCTTGAAAACTATATCTGAATCGACGTTACCTTTAAGTTTAAGATACCGGGCCTCGTGTTCCTTTTCGACGCCTGCTACAAGATCGAACTTTGCAGCGATTTCGTCGTAACCTTCCTCGCGTGCAACTTTCGCAAAGTTGTTATACATGTCGGTCCATTCGTAGTTTTCGCCTTCTGCTGCTAGCTGAAGGTTCTTTTCGGTATTATCGATATCTCCACCGTGCAGGAATTTATACCAAATTTTTGCATGCTGCTTCTCGTTGTCAGAGGTTTCGGTAAAAATCGCTCCAATCTGTTCATAGCCATCTTTTTTTGCTTGTTTAGCATAGAAACCATATTTGACGGCTGCTTGTGACTCGCCTGCAAAAGCAGTCTCGAGATTTTTCCAAGTTTGACTATTGCGGTCTAGCTCTTTTGCCATATTACTCTCCTTATGTTACTAGAGATATTGTAGCACGCCTGTCGCCAGTGGACTAGTCCAGATTTCTCGGTCTCCTAAGGTGTGATATAATGGCTAATATGGGAATTGAGCGGAGTATAGAGGCGGAAGCTAGTGAGCCGAGATCGCGTCTAGTCGACACCAGCGTGAACGAGAATGACTTGTCCGAGCAAGCCGAAGAGGTTACTCTGCGCCCGCTTACTTTTGCTGATTACATTGGCCAAGAGCGCTTAAAAAGCAATTTAAAGCTTGCGATCGACGCCGTAAAAAAACGTGATGATGGAACTACGCTGGACCACGTTTTGCTTTATGGCCCACCAGGTTTAGGAAAGACTACAATGGCGAATATCATTGCGCACGAACTTGGCGCCAGTCTTCGGGTTACAAGCGGTCCAGCAATTGAGCGCGCTGGAGATCTGGCCTCAATTCTAACAAACCTTCAGAACGGTGATGTACTTTTTATTGACGAGATTCACCGTTTGCGTCGTGCTGTCGAGGAAGTACTTTATTCAGCGATGGAGGATTATAAACTCGACATCGTAATTGGTAAGGGTCCAGCTGCTCGTTCTGTGCGCCTCGACTTACCAAAATTTACGGTTGTGGGCGCCACCACGCGTACAGGCTCACTCGCTGGCCCTTTGCGTGATCGTTTTGGTCTAATCCATCGTCTAGAGTATTATAAGATACCCGAGATCGAACGGATTATTAGTCGCACGGCGCGTTTACTGGGGACCGAAATTGTTCCCGAAGCAACTAGCTTGCTTGCTACGCGCTCACGCCTAACTCCTCGCATTGCTAACCGTTTGACGAAGCGTGTGCGCGACTATGCTGAAGTACATGGTAATGGTGTGATTGATGTTAATCTAGCACAGGGTGCTCTAGACTTAATGGAAATCGATAATCTTGGACTTGACCCGGCCGACCGTAATATGCTAGAATTAATGCTTGAAAATTATGGTGATCGGCCAGTTGGCTTGACCACGATTGCTGCTTTGACTGGTGACGAAGCGGCCACAATCGAAGATTACTATGAGCCTTATATGCTTCAGTTAGGTTTAATTGAACGCACTCCACGCGGCCGCTCGGTCACAAAGAAAGCTCAGGATCACCTAGCCAAGGTTCGCAGTCGGACCTAGGGCAAGAGCTTTGTGTTTGTGGCCCCTGAAAGCCCTTGCGCTTATCTTGGACTGCGTCTATAATAGGTTTATGTATAATCCTTATCAACTAGACCACAAAACCCCCACTAGAAAAGACTATCTCGACACGACCGATTTTGATCAGTCTGAGATGCTTGATATGGTGAAAGTTTCTACGACTGTGCGTAGCTTTATCAAGGAAGGTGGCACACTTGAGACTCTTTATCATAAAAATCTTGCAATGATCTTTGAGCAGAAATCTACCCGTACGCGCGTATCTTTCGAAGTTGCTATGGAACAGTTGGGCGGGCACGCTTTAAACCTTGCTCCGGGCGCCATTCAGCTTGGTGCGCATGAGACGATCGGCGATACTGCAAAAGTTCTTTCGCGCATGTGTGATCTGATTATGGCTCGCGTTGATCGCCACGAGAGTATCATGGAGCTTGCTGCGACCGCTACGGTGCCAGTAATTAATGGCATGTCGGATTACAACCATCCAACCCAAGAGCTTGGCGACATTATTACTATCTTTGATCATCTTCCAGAAGGAAAACCTCTTGATAAGGTTAAAGTAGTTTTTGTTGGTGATTGCACTCAAGTTTGTTCTTCGCTCATGATGATTACTACAAAAATGGGGATGGATTTTGTACAATATGGCCCTCCGGCTAAATGGCTTTCTGATGATTTTCTAAAACTTGGTCGAGCCAACACTCAGCGTTACGGTGGTAGTGTGCACGTTTCAGACAATCCTGCCGTGCTTGAAGACGCAGATTTCATTTACACTGATGTTTGGTATGGTCTTTATGATAAGGAGACTCCGAAGGATGTCTATATGCGCGAATTTTATCCGAAATATCAAGTCAATGATGAAATGCTCGCTGCGACTGGCAACCCTAATGTTAAAGTTATGCACTGTCTTCCGGCGATGCGCGGCGAGGAAATCACTGACAGTGTGCTTGATGGGCCGCATTGTATCGCTTGGGATCAGGCCGAAAACCGTCTCACTGCTCAGCGCGGGCTAGTATTGTACTTTGGTGGCGTAGCGCAAGATGCGCTAGACAATATTAAACGGCAGAAGGAGGAAAACTAATGCCAAATAAAAAGAAAAAGTATAAGTTCAGGCTGTTTAGCGCCGTCCTCGCTACAGTTTGTATTATCCTTGTTGGTGATGCCGTTGCTCCGACCGCCGCGATTGGTAATTCACAATACCTTTGGTGGGTTATCATGCTTATTGGTTTTTTCGTCCCCTATGGACTTATTTCTGCTGAGCTAGGTACGCAATATCCGTCTGAAGGCGGAATGTATACTTGGGTGAAGAAAGCCTTTGGTGCAAAATGGGCTGGACGAGTCGCCTGGTTCTATTGGGTTAACTATCCACTTTGGGTGGCATCACTAGCCGACCTTGTCACAACTTATCTCATGCAGATGCTAGGCTTCGAGATGACCTGGCCGGTTATTCTTGCAATTCAGCTTTTCTATATTCTACTAGTCAGCGTGCTTGGGGTTTTGCGCGTTTCTCAGAGCGACATTCTCTCTAATGTTGGTGCAGTAGCAAAGTTCATCTTTATGGCTGGACTAGGTGCCCTTGGTATCTATGTCCTTATTACTCAAGGTAGCGCTAACCCGATTAACTCACCGGTTGATCTCTTGCCGATGGTAGGAGCCGATGGGAAATTTGATTTTACTGGTCTCGGCTTCGTTGCGTTAATTATTTTTAATATGCTTGGTTTCGAAGTTGTCTCTACCTTTAGTGACGATATGGATAATCCTAAGAAGGAGATTCCGAAGGCTATTGTACTTGGTGGGATCTTAATCGCGGTATTCTATCTCCTAGCCAGTTTTGGTATCGGTGTGGCAATCCCACTTGAAGAGCTCAGCTCGGACTCCGGCCTACTCGATTCTTATCAGATTCTGTTGACGACGATTGGGCTTTCTGCTGGAGCTATCAAAGCCATCATCGTGGTGGTCGGCGGTCTCTTTATCTATACCTTAGTTGCTAATATCGCTTCTTGGAACTTTGGTGTCAACTCCGTGATTGCTTATGCGGCCGAAGATGGGACTTTCCCTAAGTCTTGGGCCAAGCGTAATAAAGATGGTGTTCCTTATGTCGTTTCAATTTGGACTGGTGTTGTCGGTGCCATTATTGCTACTGGTGGTGTAATCGTTGCTCAGTTTTTCCCGGAAGTATCTAATCTTTTCTGGACTTTCTTCTCGCTTAGTCTTGTCTGTTTACTATTGTCTTACTTGCCAATGTTTGCTGCCTTCTATAAATTACACAAGCAAGGCCCAGCTGTAAAGAACGGGTATTGGATCGGTGGAGGTAAAATCAAAGCTTTTCTCTTTACTGCCGTCCCTCTAATGTTACTGGTGGTTGCGTTATTCTTTACACTTTTCCCAGAGTTTGATGTTGCCATGTTTGAGTATCAGTGGCCACTTATCGTTGGCGCATGTATCGCTGTCGTTCTAGGTGAGCTTATGGTGAGCAAAGTTAAGAAAACAAAATCCGGTAAGCAAAAACGTATAAAAGCTTCAAGGTAAAAAATTAGAAAGGGAAAAATATGCGAATTATTGATAGTACCCCGCGAGCCGATGGTTTCCATATGCCATCTGAGCTTGCTGAACATCGTTGTACTTATATTCTTTGGCCAGAACGAGAAGATAACTGGCGCTATAATGCCGAACCGGCTCAGGCCGTTTTTAAACAAGTAATCCAGACTATTGCAAAGTACGAGCCAGTCATTGTCGGCGTCAACAAGTCGCAGTATCTCCACTTACTAGAAATGAATATGCCGAACGTCCAGATTGTCGAAATCAGTAATAATGATTCTTGGGTTCGTGACACTGGTGCGACTTTTGTAGTTGATGGTGCTGGCCATATGCGCGCTATCGACTGGAAGTTTAACGCCTATGGTGGCTTAGTTAATGGTATATATTTTCCTTGGGATCAGGACGATTATATAGCTCCAAAGATGGCTGCGATTGAGGGCGTCGATTACTATCATTTGACCGACTTTGTTCTTGAAGGTGGTTCGGTACATTCTGATGGTGAAGGTACTATCCTTACTACCGAAGAGACTCTGCTCGATCCAGGACGTAATCCAAACATGACTAAAGAGGAAATCGAAGAGATGCTTAAAGAGTATCTCGGTGCCGAAAAAGTACTTTGGATTCCAAAGGGAATTTATATGGATGAAGATACCAATGGTCATGTTGATAATATTTGCCAGTTTGTTGCTCCTGGTAAAGTTGCACTTGCCTGGGAAGATAACCAAGACGATCCACAATATGAACGCTCGAAAGCTGCGCTTGATTATCTTGAGAGTGTTACTGATGCTAAAGGTCGCAAACTTGAAATTGTAAAAATTCACGTTCCTAACCCTGTCCTGATTACTAGGGAAGAGTCGGAGGGTGTTGATGTTGTTGAAGGAACTTTCCCTCGTAACGAGGGTGACCGTATTCCTGCCAGCTATCTAAATTATTATAACTGCAACGGAGCCATCATCTTGCCGACCTTTGATGACCCACATGATCAGGAGGCTATTGATACCCTACAAGAACTATTTCCAGACCGCGTGATCGAACCGATTTATGCCCGCGAAATCTTACTTGGTGGCGGCAATATCCACTGTATTACGCAACAGGTGCCAAGGCCATAACTATGAAAAAAGTGCATTATGATGGACCAGTTGTTCTGGTAGTATTGGACGGTGTTGGACTTTCTCCGCATCGTAGCGGCAATGCTGTACGTCAAGCCCACACAGAGTTCCTTGATCAGGCTATGGCAAAGTATCTCAATATACCACTCGCCGCTTCTGGCGAGGCGGTTGGAATTATGCCGGGACAGATGGGAAATTCGGAAGTCGGGCATAATGCGCTCGGTGCTGGCCAAATTATTAAGCAGGGAATTGCCGGGATTGAGGCTGCCTTTAAAACTGGTGATATTTGGCAAAGCAAGGCTTGGCTTGGTGCGATGAAATGGGTTAATGAGCACAAAGGCGCTACTCTGCATTTCGGTGGAATTTTTTCGGATGGCGGCGTGCATAGCGATATTAGCCACCTTGAACAGATGATTAAACGAGCTTACGACGAGGGCGTGCGTCGGATTCGTATCCACTGCTCGTTCGACGGACGCGACGTTGCCCCTCAGTCAGAACCGAAGTATATTGAGAGGATCGAAAAATTTTGTTCTCAGTTCAAGGACGCTGATTTTCGCATTGCGTCGGGAGCTGGCCGTATGGTGGCTGTCTGTGACCGTTACGAAAACGATTGGGGCATGGTGAAACAGGGCTGGGATATGATGGTGCACGGTAAGGCTCCCCGCGAGTTTACGTCGGCTAGTGAGGCGATCCGCACCTTTCGTCGGGAAAACCCCAATATACAAGATCAATATCTGCCAGCGTTCGTCGTGATCGAAAACGTTGCGGCGCGGTCAGCGCTCGCTTCGCGGGCAATAAAAGCACGTAAATCCGATGCTGACTCTCGCCGTGGTGCTGAACCAATCGGGAAAGTTCGCGATGGTGATGCTTTCATCTACTATGATTTTCGTGCCGACCGTGCTGTTGAAATCGCCACGGCTTTTACGCAGCTAGACTTCGATAAGTTTGACCGCTCTGCTACAGATACGAAAATTGCTAATAAAGCCCGTCTCGCTAAAGCCAAAATTGCTGGTGACAAGCTGAGCCTTAACGCTAAAGCAGGTGTCAAATTTGCTAAGGAGAATAACGTAACAAAAAGTCAAACCATCACAAAAATGGAACGTAAGGGACTTCCGGACATATATTTTGCCGGTCTGACAGAATACGATTCTGATCGCCATATTCCAGCCAATGTGCTTGTTCCGCCAGTCAAGATTTCCCAGCCGCTAAATACTTTTCTTGGACGTAATAAGGTGTCTCAGCTCGCGATTTCCGAAACGGTAAAATTTGGCCATATAACCTACTATTTTAACGGCAATAGCTATAAGAAGGCTCCGCGTGAAGGACAAATCGAAATTGTGTCAGATACGCAGCCGTTCAACACTCGTCCATGGATGAAATCTGCTGAGATTACTGATACTGCGCTTGAAGCTATGGGGCGGTTCCAGTTTGTACGTCTGAATTATCCTGGTGGTGATATGGTAGGGCATTTTGCTGAGCTCGAGCCCACTATTACAGCTATGGAGGCGATCGATATCCAGCTGTCTCGTCTAGCTAAAAAAGTTGATGAGCTTGGTGGTATGATGATTATTACTGCTGACCACGGCAATGCTGAAGAGCTCATAGACAAAAACGGCATTCCGAAAACCGCTCATACCACAAACCCAGTCCCATGTATTTTTTACGATAATACAAAAAACGCTAAGCTCTATCGTTCCGCTGAGCTAAAGGATGCTGGCCTCACTAACGTTGCCGCAACGATTGCCCTTTTGCTGGGTTTGCCAGATTATCCCGCCACTTGGCGTCCGCCACTAATTAAGCTATAATATATGGACTTAAACATCCATATATTATTTCTCTTACAAATTTGTAGA
>CARBES010000026.1 GCA_948944455.1 uncultured Candidatus Saccharibacteria bacterium
CCCATTTACTGTGTCCGGACATAAGTTTCCTTCCCTATTGTTATTTTGATCAAAAACGATTCGTGGTGCCCGAGACAGGGGTTGAACCTGCACCTGATTGCTCAGACTAGCACCTGAAGCTAGCGCGTCTGCCAATTCCGCCACTCGGGCACATGTGTCGACAACTTGTTTCCGGCGAGGAATAAGTGTAGCTCGCAACGGTGGGTCGACTTGGAGTTATTATATCACAAAATACCCCTGTCTGGTAGGGGTATTTTGATGCGTTATTTAGTTTTGGTGGCAGTAGATTTAGTGGAGTTTGGCGGCGGTGGGGAGTTTCGCGTCTTTGAGAAGCGGGGCAAGCTCCTCTTCTTCAAGGGTTTCTTGCTTCAGGAGAGCTTCGGCGAGGCGGTCGAGGACAGCCGTATTTGCTTTCAGAACGGCTTCAGCACGAGCTGCGGCTTCGTCGGAAAGAAGCTTGACTTCTTGATCGATAAGTTCGGCGGTTTTCTCAGAATAAGGTTTGCCGGTGGCGATAGTATAATAGCCAGTTTCCCCTTCCGGGAAGACGAGGTTGCGAGTTTGTTTGCCCATGCCCTCTTCGACAATCATCTCTTTACTAAGCTGGGCGACATTTTGGAGGTCAGAAGAGGCACCAGTCGTGATGGCCTCAGGACCGAAAACGAGCTTCTCGGCGATACGGCCGCCCATAGCGCGGGCAAGAATATCTTTGAGTTCATAAATATTCTTATAGCTGCGGTCTTCGGGCGGGAGGAACCAGGTGACGCCGCCGGTATGCCCGCGGGGGATAATCGTGACTTTATGAACAGGGTCGGAATCCGGCAAGACGTGGCCGACAATAGCGTGACCGGCTTCGTGATAAGCGGTAAGTTTGCGTTCATGGTCATTCATGACTTTACTCTTGCGTTCTGGGCCGATGGCGACGCGCTCGAAGGCTTCAGTCAAATCTTGGTTAGTGATTTCTTTGTGGCCTTCGCGGGCGGCGGTGATGGCGGCTTCGTTTGCGATATTAGCGAGGTCAGCGCCAGAACTACCAGCGGTTTTCGCGGCGAGAGCGTCAAGATTGACGTCCTTCGTAACGGGTTTGTTCTTGAAGTGAACATTCAAAATCTCGAGGCGATCTTTGCGTTCCGGCAGAGTAACGTTGATATGGCGATCGAAACGACCCGGGCGGAGGAGGGCTTTGTCAAGCATATCGACACGGTTCGTGGCGGCAATGACGATGACGCCAGAGTCATTATCGAAACCGTCCATCTCAACGAGAATTTGGTTCAAAGTCTGCTCGTCTTCGCGGCCAGCACCACCGCGAGCATCGCGTTTATGGGCGACGGCGTCGATTTCGTCGATGAAGATAATTGAGGGGGCATTCTTCTTCGCCTTTGCGAAGAGATCACGGACACGAGAAGCACCAACACCGACGAACATTTCGGCGAATTCAGAACCGGAAATACTGAAGAATGGTACGGCGGCTTCGCCGGCGACGGCGCGAGCCATGAGGGTTTTACCAGTGCCAGGCTCGCCAGCAAGGAGAACGCCGCGCGGGATTTTGGCGCCGAGTTTTTCATACTTTTTCGGCTCTTTCAAGAAATCAACAACTTCCTCGAGGTCTTGTTTCGCAGCTTCGTTCCCGGCAACGTCTTTGAAGAGGACTTTTTTCTTGTCTGGGCCGTAAAGTTTCGCCTTGGCTTTGCCGAAGCCCATGGATTGATTATTCATGGACTGGGCTTGGCGCATCATAGAGCTAAAGAACAGAATGATAATGATGACTGGGATAACGATAATTGCAATATCGAGAGCATAGTCCCAGAAACTGGAGACTTCTTTATATTCGATGACTGGATACTTAGCCTGACATTCGGTCAGTTCATCACCGTTTTTGTCGACGCAATGGTCGATGAGCCCCTGCTCGTAGAGCGTGCCGGAAGCATCTTTGCGGGAAGTTTGAGAATAACGATCTTCACCTTTCTTGGTGATTTTAAGCGTGCTACCTTCAACGGTAATTTTCGCGATATCGCCATTTTCGTCGTTCGCGCGGGCGATTACATCGGAAAGCGGAACTTCTTCAATAGTCTGGCTCGGAGTAAAGAGAGTGGCAAGCATGCCGCAAAAAATGACGAGCAGAAAAATGAACGAAAACCAGCGGAGGATATTGCTTCCCTTTTGCTGCGGTTTTTTCTTAGTGGCTTGTGGCACGATGACCTCCTTGTTATGGTTTCAGATGTGGCAGATATGCCGTATATAATATGTTGCAAAATACATGGGGTGATTTTCAGTCTGTTGACCAAAAATCCTAAATGGTCTGGGTGATCGGATTTGAACCGACGACCTCGCAGTCCCGAACCGCGCGCGCTACCAGCTGCGCCACACCCAGATATATCTATTATATTATCACAGATTGAGGAAAATGGGAAGGAATTCGCGGGGGTTTCTCTGCGGCGGGTCTGCTGGGATGCAAAAAGTTCTGGTGTATTTTATGGTTGTATGGTATAATTAGTTGTGCCGGGGCGTAGCACAGTTGGTAGCGCGCAGCGTTTGGGACGCTGAGGTCGCCTGTTCGAGTCAGGTCGCCCCGACCAGATATTGTTGATGAAGAAAAGTGAACGCGGACAAGTTGGTTTAGTTGGAGAATACGCCGTTTTGTCGGCGCTTATTTTAAATGGATTTAATGCGGCGAGAACAGATGGCAACTCTAAAGATATTGACATCTTGTGTATGAATTCGGAGTTCTCCAAAATGACCAAAGTACAGGTAAAAGCTGAAGGGCCGGATACTTTTTATCAAAAGAATAAGGAGTCCTTGCCGCACTATGCGTTCCACGTTTCGACTTCGGAGAAGTATCGGACGAATTATCGGCAGACAATTCTTGATCAGGAGATTTATTTCGTGTTTTATCTTTGTCCGCAAACTCCTACGGCATTAGAGGCAAAGCCTTTTGATAGAAATCGCACATACGGCAGGTTCTTTGTTGCTTCGCCTGAAGAAGTCGTGAGGCAGCTGGATTTTCAAGCGGAGCATGGCAACTGTAAGTATTTATACTTTCGCGTTTTTGAAGAAGTTGATGACTTTTGTCGGAGGGTGGAAGGTGATATGATGAGCGATTTTGAGAATCGCTGGGATAAGCTGAGAGGTTAAGTATGAATGAGGTACAGAAAATTGAACAGAACTTTCGCGAGTTAATTATTGAAAAGTCTAGGTTCTGCGGGTTTGATAAGTATTTAGAGGAAAATTCGGATTTTGAGTTTCCGGAGGTGACGCGAGATTTGCTAGGCTGGGAGAATGGGCGACGCATCGTGATCCCAGGGATGTTTGGCGGCTTTGATTATTTTCTGGAGGAGACGCCCCAGGGGCTGGTCTTGTATACCGAGCAGTCGAGCCGGATGGACCGGGATAGCAGTGATTATTTGTATTACGAAGTGACAGAGCATGGAAGCAGGAGGCTTGAGGGCGAGGAGCGAGAGGCGGCTCATGAGAAGTTTTGGAAGATGGTTCGGCGGCAGCACGAGGAGCGGATGCGAAAAATACGGTAGTCTATTTCCATACGAAAATCGTACGAAACACGAAAAACGCAATTAGTAACAAGACTATTCCTGCTGCTATTCCACCAATGATTAAATACCACTTAACCATCTTTTTCGCATTGTTTACATTTTTATAGACAGAGTTCAATTTTTCTCCGTCAAAACTATTGCTTCTAATCTCTTCTGAATCTATATCTTTCACTAATTCGTCTAGCGTTATGTCAAAATAATCGCTTAAGATCAACAGTTTTTGGAAATCTGGGTAGGCTTGGCGGGATTCCCACTTAGATATGGTTTGCCGAGATACATTTAATTCATTGCTTAAATCTTCTTGCGAAAGCCCTTTTGACTTTCTTAGACTAATTAGTTTTTCGCTAAAATCCATAATCTTCTCCTTTTTATAAATTATGAGTAGATTATACCAACCCCATAAATATTACCTCAACCAACTTTGGTTGGAAATCTGTCAACTTATTTTTACGATTTCCAGGAATCGCTATGAGTGAGTCGTCGTTATTTCTTCAGCCGTAGCGGGAACTTGATGACCGTGCGGTCATGGCCGTTGGCGTCGGGTTCGGTGGCAGTGAAGGGGTCGGCGGCGAGTTCTACTTCCCCGCTGTAGTTGTAGGCGCCGGGTGTGTGCGATTCGAAAAGATGGAGTTTGATGCCGTTCGTATTTGACTCGGCGAGAGTTTTGTTTTGCGAATAATCAATGCGCTGGTCGCCGGTTTTGCCCATGCCGGTATAGTTCAGGGTGTCGCCTTGCCATTCGTCGGCGTGGTAACATTGTCCATGCTTGACAAAAATGACCAGAGTATTAGTTTGCTTAGACTTGCGCATACCACCCATGTTGCCACACTTGAAGGCTTCGACAATTTCTTGGTTAGTATAATCCTCACCAGGATGAAAATCGGAAATATTCCTTTTGCTCCTTTGTGATATCATACTATATTTTTCTGGTTTAAACTTGTTGATTTTTATCGGTATATTTGTTATAATACTTGAATATATTACTTTTAGTTACGCAATTGGTAGGTTGTTCTTGATGGAAGCAGTTTGAGGTTGCGGGAAAGGGCCGCAATGAGCCATTCGGGCGCGCAATCTCAAAGCGCGGATTTAGACAATAGTTTTAATTTTGCAAGTTCGCCGGGGGCTGGCGCGGTGGGCGGCCGGTTTGGCAATAGGGATAGGAGGCGCGCAAGTGGCGCTACTGAGGCGGGGCGTCGAGCAGCCAACAGAGATGATGAGCGGTTTTTGAGACAGGAAAAGCTGATTCAGCACGAACTAGAGCGAGCTTTAGCGAAACGGCGAATTGGACTAAAGGCTTCCGAGCTTTGCCGAGATGCGGAAATGTCGAGGTCGACTTTTTATGCACATTACAAAAGCTGCGACGAGGCGTTGACTTGGTATGAATTACGGCTGGAAGAAGAATTTGTGAGATCATTACCGCAAAACTTAAGACGAGAGCTGGCGTTTGTGCGGCTTTTTAGTTTTATTTCAAAACACCAACAGTATTTTTCTGCAACTTTTCAAAATCAAAATATGTTTCTTCTGACGCGGCTAGTAAAACATGTTTGCGCGCCGGGAGCTGAGCTGAATCAAAAAGCGTATGTATTATATGTCTGGTCGGTACAGGCGATGATCTGGTGCTGGGGTGAGTGTGATAATTTCTCCGCAGCGAAGGCGGAAATTTATCGGAAAAAGTTAATGATGCTACGGGTAATGGATTATGGGTTGTAAGCTGTTTTCTGCAAAGAAGAGCTAGCGCCTATCACGACATAAGTGCTTGCAAATATTCCCTGAGGTTATTGTCGCAGGCATAAATATACGTACCATTCATGCCACGAGTACAAAGTACGCGATAAATGTTAAATACGTACTCCAATAATTCTGATTCTGATGTGTTGATTTTTCCGTTGCGATCATGATACTCGGCAGGATCTATGTAAATTCTTTGAGCTACTGGGTCGAACTTTAGTTCATTACCAATGATAACCCCCGCATAGTTTAGATCAAACCCTTGTATAGTGTGGATGCAACCAATTTCGTTAACTGAGTTCTGGTCACTAATCCAACTTTCATATTTAACGTTCCATATGTACCGATGTCCATCGATATCGATGTCGTAGAGACCTTTATTAATATATTGCTGAGTTTCAAGATCGTTCTTCGGGGCTGGGATGAGTCGGTTTTTTGTTCGCCACTTCCAGGCATAGCCAGCTACGACTCTACAGAGGCCATGCTTAGCGTTTTTATCCTTGATAGCTCTCACCATCTCGTCTATATCGTCAAAAACTCGAAGGTCATACTCTGGAAGCTTTATACGCTTCGTTGCTTTTTGATTGCTAAACACGTCGTTTATAAAATTAACATACTCTTGACCACCCTTAAGGCATCGAACTTGGGTTTTTATCTGCAAGGAGCGTAACTCGCGCGTCGTAGCCAGTTTTAAAAAGTCCTCAGTATCCACATCTGCAGCCCTAATAGATTGATTTTGATCATACAACAGAATTTGACATTTACTCTTTTTAAGAATCCAGTCAAGTTCCGTACTACTCTTGGGAAGGCCCAGGGAAGTATTAGCTTGATCATATTGCGCATATTGAGACAGATTCCTGCGCTGGCGTAGCCTATGCGCTTCATCGACAATGAGGATGTCAAAGTACTCATCACTATTTGCAATTTGACTAGGAGCGTAGACCATTGTCCCGTTAAGACCATGCGTATGAGAAAAAGTCTCTTTTACTATATTTCTTAAGTTCGACATTGAAATTACCAGGCCAATTTTCAAATTGGGTTTCTCGGTTTTAATGAGGCGCAGTTTTTCTACTAGCTTTGCGTCACCAGAGTCAGAATCATCATCCATTCTAGAACTTAATAATTTCATAAGATAGATACCTAATACTGTCTTTCCAGTTCCTGGCCCGCCATTCACAATGAATGTCCTATCAGTAGTACCCCCTATATCTTGAGCGATGGTGCAGATGATTTCTAGGGCGACGGAGTATTGATCAGCGGTTAAAGTTTTGTATGGCGAATACTTAAACAAGTTTGAGTTCTCGATTTGACTTAGGTTTTGATTAGCCAGTTTGAGAGATTGCAAATTATGCCAGACCTTTTTAAACTGCGACTCATATTCGGCTTTTTTATAGTAATTATGCTTTTGTTGGCCTGCATTACTATTTTGTAGATGAAATTTATTGTCCGCCGACATATGTGAAATCAAAAACGATTCAAGATCAAGTGCAACGGATTTATTGAACGTTTTTCCGGAAATTAACCTAACTTCTTGTAACCCGCGGCGCTTTGGGTTTTCTAGGTGTTGCCATATACGCACTGTGGCACTAGTGGTTTCTCCTATGTAAACTTCTTTATCGTTATTAATAATGTATACTGTTGGCCAATTATCTCCGTAGTCCGTCATACGAGCTAGAATCGGAGCGGTTTTGTCAAAGTGTAGTGGAGCTGAGATTGTTATATCGTTCTTCATAGTTTATAGTTTAGTATATTTTATACTGGTTCCTTTCGCTTTTGATATCGGATACTTACGATCACTTTCTGCAAGTTTATTCAATATGATGTCTTGTGGGTTGATTGCCAATTTATTAGCTAGCAAAAAACAATACGTCATGACATCAGCGAGTTCACTTCGCACTGCATCCGCATCAAAATGACTACTCCACTGAAAACACTCCAATAATTCCCCTGCTTCAATAGAGATAGATTTAGCTAGATTTTCTGGGGAATGGAATTGATCCCAGTCACGTTCTTTTGTAAAATTATTGATTGCGTCCTGAATGTCTTGCATACCCTATATTATACTACTCCCACCTCAACTTTATTGGAAAATATCTGGGGTTATGGTGCCGATTTCGGCACCATAACTTCCCCCCGTATTAACTATCCGATTAAAACTCGGGTAGGCTAAGTAAGTTGTTATCATAATGGCCGTCCGAATATGTCTGAACATATTTGATGCGGCCATTATTGCGAACTCCGCAATAGACACGGTGACCACTGGTTTCTACATAGGCCATACCATCCTTTTCTAGGAATTCTACAATTACCTCCCGCGCGCTAATCCCAGTTTCTTGAGTAAACTGGTTGATCCACTTAAAATGGCTTATAGCTTCGCATGGATTACTGTGGTTGCCGTTATCTTTCCTAATTGCAATAATCTTAATCATGGAAGATCCTTTCTTATCTTGATTAAAACCGAACTACATGATAAGATAGGAGTAGTTTAGTAACGCTATTCAAAACTAACTCCTATCTGACGCTCGTAAGTGTATCTTGTTCGTTTTAGATACAAAGGGCGTTTTTTAGGGTGCCTAATTTGTTCACATTTTTCCTCCTTCCTGTCTATTTATCGCTTTCATGACATCTTCTCGTAGAGTCTTAATCCCTTCACTAAATTCGCCAACGCTGAGATCATAAGCATATTTTTTCGGGAAAATAACAACTACATCGGTGCCTGGGAGACATAACTTAATCACTTCATCTACCCCCTCAGAAACGGAGGCAAGTTCGCTTTTCGCGTGCGAAGGCTCTTTCGCTATGTGTGCGAGCGAAGTTTTGGCTTCTGGTTTTATGCTGGGAATTTGTGGCAACTCAAGGTTAATCCTTCCGCGTTTCAAAACTCCAGCATATTCTGTAGACTTGATGAAGTTTCTAGCTGCTCGGTAAGAAACAGACTCACCGATTTCATAGCTCAAAACGAGGACTTTCTCGAAATTCTTTGGTAGTTTTTGACCATTGAAGTCGCCGAGAATTTTCGAATATAGCACGGGCGATTGAATTGCCTGCATAAGATCCCGTGAGCGATCATGATTGTCTGACGCGACGAGTCGCTCACCAAGCGGGGAAAGATAGTAGCCGTTACCATTATTAGACATAATACCGAAATGGATGCAAGCAGCCATTTTTGCCGCAACGATACCACTAGACTCACTGCAACCGAGGACATGCGCGGCATCATTGCGTGTATATGGTCCTTTTGCGAGCCGCTTTGAGAGCTCAGTTGCACAATTAACGGCATGCTCAAGCGTGACCGTTGGGTATGCGATAGTTCTTTTTTTTGCGGATTTACTCGACATTATATTACCTCCGTCCATGTCTCTATCTTACTGCTGTTTACTACTTATGTCAACAGTTTTGTAGTAAATAGTAGTAAAATTGAAATGGGGAAGGGATTAGTGACGGAGTCTTTAGCTATTTCCCGAAATTGACGATATGTTGTTCCCTGGTGCCGTCTTCGGGGCGGGAGAGAGGAGATAGCTTCTCCGAGAGCGATTGGAAGGCTCTGGCCATAGCGGGAGAGTCAGGGATATTTTGGTAGATTCGGCTAAAATCACCTTTCTTCGTGATGAAGTGTGCTTCGGGTGGGATCTTGCGAATATGCCACTCTCCGGAAACCGAATGGGTAATGAAGGTATATATCGGGAGTTTTACATCGAGAAATCGACGAAGACATTCGGCGTGGTAACGGTTTTGTTCGACGGGGCTGAGAAAGGTGTGTTTACCATGATAATACTGCGTCCACTTTTTTGAGCGACCATCGCCGTAGATTTTGCCCTGATAGGTTTTGTGTTCGAAGACAAGGATGCCTTTTTTTCGAAAGAACAAGTAGATCAATTTCGGTGGTTTTATTGGTTTTGTCGGCTACGGGAATGTAGACATTGCGGAAAATCTGCGACTCAGGAACGCCAAGTCGGATAAGCTCACGGTAGAGAAAACGCTCCCCGCCCTGTCCAAGGGTTTTGTACTCATGGCGATTGCCGAGCATATCCCAAAGGTCGGAGAAAGTTAGCTGGTTGTGACGCAGTAGTAAAACGAAGTAAGCGGCAAGCGCGACGAGTGGAGCAATAATCAGGATTATTCTCATATGTTATATTATACCAGTTGTCGGTCAGCATGATATAATAATTAAAAATGGAGGAAGTTATGAAGTTAATGAAGTTGGAGCATTCGGGGATTGTGTTGGAGAAGGGTGGAAAGAAATTGGTTTTTGATCCGGTGGAGTTTGTAGCGACGCAGCCGGAGTTTGACAACGTGGCGGCGATCATTATTACGCATGCTCATAATGACCACTTGCAGCCGGAACGGATCAGTGCGATTCTCGATCGGAATCCGGGAGCGAAGATCTTTGCACCGGAAGATGCGGCGACGGTGATTCGGAATGCTCTGGGCGCGGCAGATGTGGCGGTCGTGAAGGGCGGAGATGAGGCTTTTGTCGGCGGGGATGAGGTGACCGAGGGCTTTGTTGGAGAGTATGAAGGATTCCGGTTGGAATTCTTCGGGAAAGACCATGCGTCGGTCGTGGCGGGCAAAGTTCCCTGCCAAAATATCGGCGTAGTGGTCGACGGAAAGTTGACAAATCCGGGCGATTCGTTCGATTTATTAGAGATGAATGGGGCGGTGGAAGTTTTGCTGGTGCCAGAGGTGGCGCCGTGGACAAAGATGTCGGAAACGACGGAGTTTATGAAGATTGCGAAGCCGCGGATGGTGGTGCCGGTTCATGATGGACTTTTGTCGGAGATGGGTAAGACGATTTATGACAACCTTTTGCGCGGAGCGTGCGAAGGGATGGGCGCAGAGTTTGCACCGCTGGGGATTGGGGAGAGCATTGAGATTTAGATTAAAATTACAGGCGAAATTTCGACGCCAGGTTCTTCGGCGAGGGTATGCTCACGGGAAGAAATTTGGTTGATTTCGCAGTAGCGGTTCTTGAAGGCTTCCTCGCCGCGAAGAAGTGCACGGATTTCGGAGAGGAAGTTGCGATACTCGTCGTCAGCATAGAACATGTTTTCTGGATCATCTTCGCTGTAGCGTTTAGAAAGTCGGCGAAAAGTATAATCGAGAAAGTCTTTGACGGTAGTTTCGGGCTGGCGGTCTTTTCCGACGAAGAAACTGCGCACGAAAACCATTTCGACGCGAGTGTTGCGGTCGGCGGAGGAAATGAGTTTGCCATAAGTCGAGCGCGGGGCGTCAGATTTTGAGGAACGGTGGTCTTCAATAGCTTCGGCAATGACATTAACTTCTTCTGGCGAGAAATAGTCATAAACTTTCGCGTCTTCGCGGAGAAGTTTAGCAGAGATGAACTCATGGCGATCGCTATCGATATGTTTGCTGAGGTCATGATAGGCGGCAATAATATAGATTAAGTTCGGGTCGAGGTTCAGAGAGAAAACATCATTAAGGAGAAAGCTGCGACGGATAACTTCGCGGATATGGAGAATGCCATGCGCACGGTCGTTTTTAGAGTATTGCGGCAGAATATTGGCTTCGACGTAAGTTCTAAGGCTAGGATTAACTGGTGCGAGATATTTGGAAAGTTGTTGCTCAAGCTCGAATGTGCGCTCAAGATGATTGACTTTTAGGAAGCGCTCGCGGAAAAGTTGTTCGTCGGAGGTAAGGTTTTGTAGGTCTTTGAGGGCAGCCTTAAATTCTGAATCGTCGAAGAACATTTTTCTCAGAGCATAGCCATTTTCGCCGTATTTAATAGCAAGATGCTGGCGGGCGTCGTTAATAACCTCGTCGAGAGAAAAGTTACTGAAGTTGCGCAGGCGGTAAGTATAAGTGCGGCGAAGCATAACATCAATGTTGATATTGCAATCAGCGGAAGTGATAATTTTGCCATAGATGCTGCGAGGCGGCTGATCGCGATGAGAGCGGTGGTCTTCGATGGCTTCGGCAATGGTTTCGATTTCGTCGGGACTTAGAAATTGCTTAAGGTTTTCGTCTTTGCGGAGGATTTCGGCGGAAACTTTCTCGTGGTGAGCAGCGTCGATGTGATGGCCGAGGTCATGATAGGCGGCGGCAGTATAGATAATGTTGGGATTGAGAGGCTGGGTGGGATTTTTGGCTTGGTTGGCTGCGTTGGCTGTGTTGGCTTGATTGGCGAATTCGAAACTGCGACGGATAACGTAGTTGATATGGCCGATTTGATGGCCCCACTCATTTTTGGAATACTGCGGGAGGATGTGGGTTTCGATGTAGGATTTCAGCTGAGGATTGGCTTTTGAGATGTCGATTTCGTTATCGCGTGCGGTAGAGTTCATAAGTTGATTATACACCAGTTTACCGGCGAATTTGGAGTATTGTTGTCTAATTTAGGGAATAAGCATGATTAGTATTGACTTTTTGAAGTATGTGTGCTATAATGATAGTATAGCCTAGCGCTAGGCACCTTGAGAATGAGTTGGCAATCTTCTCTGTTATGGTAAGGATTGCGGATTTCGTGTGTGCTTTATTTTAAGACAAAGAACATACGATGACGCAATTCTTATAACATATTTTATTTTGGAGGGGATCATCATGTTGAAAAATCTGTTTTCGCGCAAGAATTGGTTCACTATCGCTAACGTTGCTTTGACGCTCGTCGCCATCGTGCTGATGGTCATCGCATTTCGTCCTCCGCAGAGGGTGCAGAGCGTAATTCCGCCATATGACAAAGATTGGGAGTTCCACTGCGCGGGCTTCAAAGTCGAGCAGAAAGCGCGTCTGGAAGGAGCAAAGGACTGGGATTCGTTTGAAGTGGCCGATGTAAGGGTTGGCGATGTCGTTCAGTTCCAGACCCAATACCAAAACTGGGACGAGGAGACTCAATATCATGTCATCATGTCGCTTTCATGGACTAAGGGTCTGGAGTTTGTGCCTGATTCGGTGCGTTTTTACAACGCTAACTGCCCCGACGGAATTTCAGTTCCGGACCCTGTCTTGACGTATTACGCCGACGGTGGCACGGGTTTTGACTTCGACTTGGGTAGTTACACCGAGGATGCAAACACTTATCTGCGTTTTTCGGCCGTTATAACCGAGATCGAACCGTGGGAAGGCAGAGCATGCTTCGCGACCGTGAAAAACGACGGTATTTCACTGACCTCCACGGCGGTTATTAAGCATGTCAAACCGGCCCTGGATTCCACAATGGAAGATGGCTCAGCCGAACCGGTATCGAATTCCACGGTGGAAGTTGGTTCGTCAGAAGATGGTTAAAGTGCTAATTCATTCGTTTCCTGGGCTCCTCTTCGGAGGGGCCCGCGCCTTTTGCTGACCTAGTTGCGGTTTTATTTACGTCTTGCATTTTGCTGACTCAAGGTGGCGGATTTTGACGCTTATGCCTGACAAGATTGGCGCGGCGTGATAGAATAAGAGGGTAGCGTCATTCGGCTTCAGGAGCTCGTCTTCGGGCTGTCTTTGGTCTGTTCGGCGCAATGTCGGGGCTTAGCGCAGTGGTAGCGCGCACGCCTGGGGGGCGTGAGGTCGCCAGTTCGATCCTGGTAGCCCCGACCATTTAGAGGTTTATAATTTATGGGTGAGAAGAAAACGAGTTTATTCCGCAGAATATACGCTATGCTAACGCGAAAGCAGAAGCGTAATTTTGTTGCTATCTTGGCGATTATGCTTATTTCTGCATGGCTTAGCCAGCTATTGCCAGTTGCCATCGGCGATCTAACAAATAATGTATTAGGGCAAACTGATTTGTCATTCCTAAATGTTATTCCGTTCTTGGCTTTTATTCTATGTGTTACGGTCATCAATGAAATCCTAAAAGTTGTGCGCAGATTGCTTGTGGAGGATACTGGCACAAGTTTCGAAAAAACAGCCCGCACAAAAGCAATAAAATCACTTCTTCGTTCGCCGCTGACTTTCTTTAAGGAAAATATGGTTGGTCATATTCACGGGCGATTAAATCGTAGCTTGGAAGGAGTGGTGAAGCTAATTAAGCTAATTTTCATGGATTTTGCGCCAGCAGTTTTTAATGGAGTTGCGGCTATAATAGTAATCTTTTCGCAGTTACCGCTTCAGTTGTCGCTATTAATGTTGCTTGTCGTACCAATAGGCACGGCAATTGTGCTTCGACAGATTCACACCCAAAAAGGCATACGCGTGCAACTCATGGAGGAAAAGACGATAATGGATGGTTCAGTCGTAGAGCTAATTAACGGCATCGAGGTGATTCGCGTAACAGATAATGTATCGACCGAGCTAAGACGTTTTGATAATCAATCAGAAGTTTTACGCAGTAAAGAAATGAGGCATCACAAGTCGATGGCGCTGTATGACTGTTTGAAGTTCATCAACGAAGCGGTTTTTACAGTGCTGATTATTGGCGTATCTACATACCTAGCTGGAGAAGGCGTAATTAGCGTTGGTGCGGTATTGACGTCATACCTTTGCTTTACGCAGTTAACTACTCCACTTCGTGAGCTACATCGTATTTTAGATGAACTTTCAGAATCTTCTGTATTGGCGCAGGCCTATTTTAGGATTGTTGATTTACCGGAAGATTTTTCATACCGCTTAATATCTGCTCCGGAAGAAGTTGTAACTGGCAAATCCTATATAGACATTAACGAATTAACTTTTTCATATAGTCCGGACAAAGTTATATTAAATCAATTAAGTTTTACTATCCAAAAGGGGCAGTTTATCGGTTTCGTAGGGCCATCTGGATGCGGAAAGTCAACATTGATAAAAATACTGCTACGGCTTGAGGATTATCTGGACGGCGAGGTTGTGATGGATGGCTCAATGTTAAAAGATATGTCTCGTGACGAGATTGCGCATATGATGGCACTAGTTCCACAGACCCCGTTTTTGATTGCTGCGTCAATCCGTGATAATATTTGTTATGGCGTTCATCGCGAAGTGACAGATGAGGAGGTGCATGAGGCTGCTAGACGCGCCAATATAAGTGATTTCATCGAGCAACTTCCAGATGGTTATGAGACGATACTAGCAGAGTCGGGCAACAATCTTTCGGGAGGGCAACGACAGCGGATTGCGATTGCGCGGGTTTTCTTGCGCAAACCGCAAATATTAATCCTAGATGAAGCAACTAGTGCACTAGATAATACGTCTGAACGTTATATCCAGAATGAAATTGAAAAATTACAAAAAGAAAACGGCATGACGGTGATTTCGATTGCGCACAGACTTTCGACACTTAAGAATACAGACGAAATTATTGTTTTTGATAAAGGCGAGATTGTACAACGTGGAAAATATGACGAACTGAAGGACCGGCCTGGAATTTTTCAAGATATGTATTTAGGCAAGTTAAAGTAGCTCTGACGTATTTTGAAACTTATAGCTCTTATGCCTGCTGGGCTATTTCTTTTTCGGTTTGGGTTTGGGGAGGCCTTTGAGGGTTTCGGTGATGAGTTCTTGGAGGAAGTCGAGATTGTCGAGGTCGTCGACGCGGAGCATGTTGCGCTTGGCGCTGGCATAAGGTAGGACTTCAGGGAGGTCGTAATGGCTGTTGGTTGGGGTGATTTTGACGAGGAGATGGCCGTCGCAGATGTTCGCGAAATAGGTGCCGTTGAAATAGACGAGATACTCACCCATCATCGGGCGGACGGTGATGTCGCCGAGCGGTTCGAGGCGGGAGACGATTTGATCTTTTTGAGCAGGGGCGGTGGGCATGTTAATCTTTAGGCTAGAGTTGATAGTGGCTCAAGATAGATAATTTCTTTGCCGAGTTGTTTGGCAAATTCAATCTCGCTACGAGTGCTGTTGCCGATATAGCCATCAACGTTGACAACGTATAGCGCGTCAGCGAGTTGGATTTTTTCGCGATGGAGCTCGTCTAGCAAGTCCTCTTCCTCCGGGATGAAATCACGCGACATAACGTGGGGCGTAATACCGATAACAACAAACTCATTTTCTAGTTCAAGGCGTTCGTGCATTTCTTGGATTTTGCCCCAAAAGCGAATCGAGCCGCTCAGGACGACAACTTTGCGTTTCATAGGCTAATTATAGCATAACTCGACTTAAAGTTCACTTATCATTTCATAACTAGACCACGTG
>CARBES010000027.1 GCA_948944455.1 uncultured Candidatus Saccharibacteria bacterium
TCACTGATTAATTTCATCATATATCTAGGCGAAATATCTTCGTAAGTCATAAGACCATTATACTATGCAAGCTAGCACTCGGCAACTATAAGTGCTAATGTTTAATATGTGCCTCTTCTCCCTAGAAAAGTTGTTGAAGTCAGGTGAACTACGTTCACCCAAGCAAAAACAACCCTTTTGGATTGTTCTTATTACGCCAAAAATTACTACAATAGATGACATCACTGAGATATTAGAGATTACTAAACGAACGCTAATCGGTCGCGGAAGGGGGCGTAAATGAATCTAATGCATCTTTATGATATCTTATAAATCCAGCATCCGTTGGCATTAGGATAACCGTCTCGTCATCACGAAATTGGTAAAGCCCATTGAATTCTCCATAATAAAAATACGTTTTACAGCTTTCTGCGGCAACACTATCATTTAAACAAAACTCAACTTTATAGCTACGCATGCCGCCAAGGCTCATCGGTATAAACATAACCACAACTACACACATGCAAAACTGTATAGAATACTTAAGCAATCTACCGATTTTTTCGCCTATTATATTTGGTAATGTTGATGCTAGATAGTAAGTAATAGCAACTATGATTGACGCTAAGACTACATTTTGGACAAGACAGCTTAATAGCAAAACTTCTGCAAGCCCAACCTGAAGCATTATCTTTCCAATTTGCTGCCAATACGTTTTCAATGTCTGCCTAAAAGCACAGTTTTTTCGCCGTTTAGCTAATTGTATTTCTATTCGGTCAATAATTATCACTGGCGTGATAAAGATAAATACATAGAAAACTATGATCGCATATTGCACGATTGATATTGTTGTGAACGGCAACCCCACTATCTTGTTGCGCATACAAAGAATTATAGTACCAGCTATATATACCGCTAGCGCCAATAGGGCACAGTGTTCCCGATAGAACGAGAGAGCCATACCAAGCAACTTCCGCGCGTTCTTATTTCCGTCATCGCATTTATTATCATTTTTATCTTCATCCAACTTGTCAACCATATCTTTATTATAACTTATTCCCCGCAAGAAAAGTTGTTAAAGCCAACCAAACCACGTCCGACCATGCAAAATAAAGCTGAATCCCGCTAGGGATTTTATTTATGCTCAAAATAATTTTCATCTCTACAACGCTGGAGAAAAATTTGTCAAAAATTAGGTAAAGCGAGTCGGTTTTCTCATAGGGGCCGATCATATAGCATTCTTGCCGAGACCGTAGGCTACACCAGCCTCAATATGTGAGCTCTTTCCTGCAGGGAGTACCATGATGAGATTCTCAGCAGACTTAAGCCCACTCAAGTCGTCCCCAAAAATTATGCGAATAGCGCCCGAAGCAAATTCGCGGTTCTCGTAGCCATCTGCAAGTTTGCCGGGATGGTCATTAAGATTAAAGTCCGCGTTCTTACGCAAGATCTCGTTCGTGGCAAAGCAGTAATAAGTTTTATTAATAGAATCAAGAGCCTTGCGCACTTCGAGGATTTTCGGGGTGTTTCGTGTCCTACTAACGACGATAAAATCAGTCTTCATAATATTTAAAGTATACCACGATGCCGGCGTTAGCGAGACTGGAAGCCTAGTCGAGAGCATGAGAAGCCAAAAATCGGGATGTTACTAGACCAGAAGGCTACCGCCAGCATACGAAACATAATCACAGCGCAACCATAAATGAGCCAACGCAGGGGCTAGAAACCAATGCAATGACAATGTGGACCGCCACGAAGCCTAGATTCGGCCAGCTTGTTTGAGCCACTTTACGGTATCGTCGATAGTAGTTTGGATCTGGCGAGGCGAATAGCCCAGTTCGCGACTGGCTTTGGCATGCGAGAAGTTCGCATTTGACTCCAGCGTATAGAGCGAATACTTTGTATAAAGTGGCGGTTGTTTTTTGATGTTGTAATAAATCTCTGACAGCGGAGCAGTGAGCTTAGCAAGCCACAGTGGCAGAACGGTTTTGATGGGTTCGCGTCCAGCCGCCTGCGTGATCAGCTGTAACAGCTCAGCGACCGAAACATAATGCCCCGAAAGAATATAACATTCACCAGCCTCACCATGGACGCAAGCGCTAAGAATACCTGCTACAACGTCACGTACGTCCACAAAATCATAACCACCTTTTACGCCGGCTTTCAAACGCCCGGTAGCGGCATCAATGACTAATTGCGTAAGATGGCTGGTCTTAACATCATAAGGGCCAAGAATCCCGGATGGGTGCACTATACAAGCATCAAGGCCACGCGTCCTAACCATATCCAAAACATATTCGGCCGCCTCAGCTTTCGATTTAGCATAAATTCCCTCAACCTTCGCTGGGTCAAAATTTGTAACTTCTTTCATAACCTCGCCGTGCGGTAATTCTGGTATGGCGTGGACACTGTTCACGTAGATCATTTTGGCGCCAATCTCAAGTACCTTTTCCGCAACGTGTTTTGTGCCCAAGACATTAACCTCATAAACCGCAGGATTTGGTTTTGACTTGATATAAACAACCGCAGCGCAATGGATAACATAAACTTTCGCATCGGTCGGTACGGCAAAAATATCAACTAGCGTTTCTGGCTTAGTGACGTCACCCTCAAAAAGTTCACAATTAAGGCCTTGCAAAGCATCAGCTCGCTTTAATGACGAGACGAGAGCGCGAATTTGGTTGTTCGGATCTTGACTAAGAGTACGCACTAGGTTATTACCAAGAAAACCGTTTGCGCCTGTAATGATATAGATATTTTTCATAGACCTTTATCTCCAAATAATTTATTGCTTTAATTTGAGCGGAAACTTGATAACGACGCGGCCTCTGCCATCTTTGCCTGGCTCGACAGCCTCGAAAGGCTCGGCAGAGAGCTCGACTTCGCCACTATAAATATAGTTCCCTGGTTCGAAAGATTCAAAAAGATGGAGACCAATACCGCTAGACCCTGACTCAGCGAGAGTCTTATTTTGAGAATAGTTAATACTCTGGTCGCCAACTTTACCCATACCCGTAAAGTTAAGGACGCCATCCTGCCACTCATCGGCATGATAACACTGGCCGTGCTTGACAAAAATGACCAAAGTGTTGGTTTGTTTCGACCGACGAAGACCGCCCATGTTGCCACATTTAAAAGTGTCGACGATTTCCTGATTCGTGTAAGCGTCGCCAACGTGTAACTCAGAAATTTGCATTTGTTACGCTCCTTCTTTTCATTATAACATATGCTATAATAAAGATATGCGAAGCTAAAAATATCTCTCACGTTTATCAAAAGCAAAATTACGAGGTATTTTTATGTTGCGAATTTCTAATTTAACCTTTTCTTATCAAAACCAACCACTTTGGGAAAATCTAAATTTAGCTCTGGCAGGTCCAGAAGTAGCGGCAATCATCGGTGATAACGGAGTTGGAAAAACTACTTTACTCCGGCTAGTTGCGGGTGAGTTGCAACCGGACGAAGGTAGTATAAAAACAGTAGGCAAAGTAGGGTTCTTAAAACAAACGCAGGAAGACTTGCAAGATAGGTCTGGCGGCGAGCGCACGCAAATTCGGCTAGCGGAGCTGTTTCGACAAGAGCCAGAGATTCTATTGCTTGACGAACCGACGAACAATCTCGACCATGAGAGCAAAGCTTGGTTGCTAAGAAACTTGAGCGGGTATCCTGGTCTGGTTCTAGCAGTCAGCCACGACCGAGATTTTCTTGAAGAGGTGGCGGAGAAAATTATCCATCTGCACGACGGGAAAGCGGAAATTTTTCTCGGTAATTATAGTAATTTCTGCGAGCAGCAAGCTCAAGCACAACACGAAAAACTCCAAAACTATGAACGGTCGCAGCAAGAAAAGAAAAAGCTAGAGAAACAACTCAAGGACGCTCACGACCGCGCACACAAAAGTAATCGCCGGAGCTACAATAAGATTAGCGACGAGTCAAGGTTACGCTACAACGGGCAAAGAATGGCAGCTCAGAATAGTGCTGGAAAGGTCTTAAGAGCGACGCAGAGTCGACTTGAACAAATTGCGACTACAGAAAAACCACTAGAGCGCAAATTCTATAGCGCGGAAGTTTCGGCAAACTTTCTACATGACAAAAAATTGCTAGAAGTAAGAGATCTAGCGAAAAGTTACGGCAAAAAGCGGTTGTTCGAAGGGTTGAGTTTTGAAATTCGTACCAGCGAACGAATGCGAATCTGCGGGCGAAACGGGAGCGGAAAAAGTACTTTGTTCCAGATAATTCTTGGAAAGCTGTCGGCAGATGGCGGCGAAGTTTGGACTGCGCCGAACCTCAAAATCGGATATATCTCCCAAGATATAACAGGGCTAAACTTAGAGAAAAGTTTCCTAGCCCAAAGTGAAGATTTTGATAAAACGGAGATTTTTCGGGCAGCAGCGACGATGGATTTTACACCTCAAGACATGAATCGACCAGTCAGCGAATTATCGCGCGGTCAACTGACAAAACTGGCAATTTTATGTTTAATTCTACGTCCACTCGATTTGGTAATTATCGACGAAATTACGAATCACCTTGATATTCGCGCGCGAGAAAATATCGAGTCGGCGCTGAAGAACTACCGCGGAGCGATCTTAGCAGCCACCCATGACGAGGCTTTTGCACGCACGATCGGGTTCGATAAAGAACTCAAATTAAGCTAAGCCGGTAAGATCAGAACGTTTATCTTCAATCATTTGAAATTTACCACGAATAGCATAATAACTATTGACTTTTTTAGAAAAGTGTGCTACAATGGGAGTATGACCCCGTGTCATAAGTCAATACGACCTCAAGTCGTAGTTCTTTGACAGTACCAGATCTAATTCGTAAACCAGCTCAATCTCAAAAAATATTGAAAGGATGGTATAAAGAATGAGCAGAAATCGATACCATGAGCCATGGGAGACCGAAGCAACGGCTGAACGGCCGGGATCGAAAGGCAAAATCCTGCTGGTGATAGGGCTCGTAGTAGCCCTGATTGCAGCAATAGCCTGCGCCTGCGTGCACTTCATTAACCAGTCCGGCAAAGTCAGCTGTGGCTGGGGAGATGATAGTGGTGGGCGTCCCAGCTATACCGCCGCGGAGGTGGAGGAAGGCGCCTTGGAGAACCAAGTCGTTTTTAACTCCATCAGCGACAACGCCGAGTATGGCAACGAGAAACGCTATATTTCGGCAGAGTTGGTCGGCGGAAACGGCAGGTGGAACTATCGTGAGCTAAAGGTTGAAGACGGACAAACATACATTCTGCGCGTTCGGGTTGCCAACAATGGTGGCCAAACATCGACCAATACTCGCGTGGCTTTCAGCTTGCCGCTGGAACCCGCAACCCAGGCGCCGATTTATGGGCGCATTTATTCCGAGAACGGGACCCCCAGCAAATATTGGGACGGCATCCTGCTTACCTGCGACACTCCCTTCCGAGTAGAATACATCTACGGTAATTCAACTTTGGAGAGTGAGAGTCTGGGCATTGTTCCAGTCGGTGATGAAATTGTAACCAAAGCAGCGTCGGAAAACGGCATAGCAATTGGTTATAGCGCACTGGACGGACTGATGCCAGGGGGAGCGGAGGTTTTCGTAACGATCCAGATACGGATTGTTGCAGAAGAGCCGCAGCCGTCCAACCTCTCATTTACGACAAACGCCAAAGTCCGACAAGACAGTGCCGAGGCCAGCTGGGATACCAGCACTGAAGCACGAATCGGTGAGCTAGTACAGGTGCAATTCCTGTACACTAACACCGACTCCGTTACGCATAACGGCGTAATCGCAAGCGTCATCCTTCCTGACGGAATCGAACTGGTCCCCGGTACAACCAAGATCTACAACAGCTCCTATGACGGGAAGCTGATCGAAACAGCCGATGCTACGCTCGACACGAGCGGTATCAACATCGAGAATTATGCGCCGGGCGCAAACGCTTATGTACGCTGCACACTGCGCATCACTGATGTAGCAGCTAGCGGCGAGGCCGAGATCTGGACAACATATACGGTCGGTGAGACCCATGTGCAGGATTCCTGCACGGTCACCATTACCGACTAAAACGAGCCCCTCCACATTGCGAGGGGCTTTCTTTTGGCTCTTAAGATTCGGAAATAGCTATTTTGCAAAGACTTCTGATTCTGAAGGCATAATAATCGCCGCAATCAGATAGGCCAAAATTCCACTAGCCGCGCAAAAGATGAGCAGAATCCATAAAAGGCGGACTACGGTCGGGTCAACGTTTATATATTCAGCAATGCCACCGCAAACTCCAGCAACTTTCCGACCACGTTCAACTCGATAAAGACGTTTTGTCATAATTACCTATAATTATACCTCGCTAGACGACATATGTCAAGGAGTGTCTAATGATAATATTGACTGTTAACACCTGACAATCTGGTAAGCACGTGGTAAAATTAAGAGGTAGATTCGGGGCTTAGCGCAGTGGTAGCGCGCACGCCTGGGGGGCGTGAGGTCGCCAGTTCGATCCTGGTAGCCCCGACCAAGTGGAGATTTTATGCGAAAATACATACCAGAATGGGCAAAATTAGTACCGAAAGAGGCAAAGAAAGTCTTTTCGGGGGTGATTTATGATGTTTATCAGTGGCCACAAGAGATGTTTGACGGAAGCATGCAGACGTTTGAAATGCTGGGACGCCCGGACACGGTAAAGATCTTGGCAGTCTTGTCGGAAGAAGAAGCGAAACAGCTGGAAAATGCCCAAGTTTCGAAAAAGCCCGGACCGAAGATAATTATTACGAAACAGGAACAACCGCGGAAAGATTGTTTTTATGATTATCCGGGCGGAAGAATGGACACTGATGATGTGGATGAGCTAGCCGCAGCGAAACGAGAGTTACTGGAAGAAACTGGGCTCAAGATGAAGAACTGGAAATTAATCCGCGTAGAGCAGCCGTTCAATAAAGCTGATTGGTTAGTTTATACTTTCTTAGCGACTGAGCTAGAAGAGCAAACTGCGCAAAGTTTAGATGCCGGAGAAAAAATCGAACTGGTAGCGATGAGCTTTGATGAAGCAGTAGAGCTCGCCAAGACGCCAGAGTCAAGATTCTTGGAAAAAGAATTTGATAGCATAGAAAATCTACAGGCGATGCCGGAACTATATAAGTATTAAGAATTCTTAGGAGAGTTATCGTCAGAACCTTCACGTTTAAGAAAGGCGATGATTTGCTCACGTTTCCAGGCAGCAAGACCGATAATAACGACTACCACTAGAGAAAGTACCACAACGAGACCAATATTACCACTGATACCCATCCCGATATAATTTGTCAGCACAATAGTCGGGAAACGACCCAAGATGGAAATAAGTAAAAGCTTACGCATAGAAAGCTTCGTCAGGCCGGCGACATAACAAATTAAGTCGTCCGGAAAGCCAGGAAGCAGAAAGATGGCAAAGATGATTAGTGCAGCACCCTTAGCGTTGATGATAAAATCAAATTTGTCGACGGCCGGCTTCTTAAAAATTTTCTCGATGAGAGGGCGGCCAAATTTGCGAGCAATGCAAAATACCAACCAAAAACCAATAATGCTGCCAATTGTTGTCCAGAGTATGCCCCAATGCCCAAAGAGAAAACCGCCGACACCACCGACAATTTGCCCCGGGATAGGCGCTACAACGACCTGAACAACCTGAATCAAAATATAGAAGAGCGGTGCCCATGGGCCAATATCATTCATAATACGAACTAGCTCATCGCGGTTCGATAAAAGTTGCATAATCGGACTCTTCGCGAGCACGTCCCACGCGAGATAGCCAATTGCCGCCGCAGCCAGGAGTCCAAGCAACACGAACCTAATAACGGTTGATTTCTTAATTCTCTGTTTAAGCGGGGTCTCTCCAACTGGAAGCTGTTCTGGTTTTTCAGAAACCTCCGTCTGACTATCCATAATACTAGAATGTCCGGAAACCGTCTTACTTTGCATATTCGACGGCACGGGTTTCACGAATTACATTAACCTTAATGACGCCAGGGTATGACATGGTGGCTTCAATCTTATTGGCAATATCGCGAGCGAGCTTAAGTGCAGAGAGATCGTCGATTTGCTTTGGCTCAACAATAACACGAATCTCGCGGCCAGCAGAAATAGCATAAGCCTTGTCGATTCCCGGGAAACTAGTAGCGATATTTTCGAGGTCACGCATACGCTCAGCAAAATTCTCTGCAGAAATATTGCGCGCGCCCGGACGAGCCGCCGAAAGTGAATCGACAATCTTCACAATGATAGCTTCTGGAGTAGTTGGCTCTATGTCATCGTGATGAGCAGCCATCGCATGTACGACATCATCTGGCATACCATATTTCTTCGCGAGCTCAGCACCGATCTCGGCATGCTTCCCTTCAATTTTATGCGTTACGGCCTTGCCGATATCGTGAAGAAGCGTAGCCGTCTTTGCGACACGCTTATTCGCACCGATTTCCTCAGCAATCATACCCGCGATATGAGTCATCTCGACAGAATGAAGCAATACGTTCTGGCCATAGCTAGTGCGGAATTTAAGTTCACCAAGAAGATGAAGCAATTCACGTGGAATCCCTACAACTCCAACTTCGCGAGCAGCATCTTCTCCAGCGCGGATAACTTCCTTCTCGATTTCGCGCTCAGCCTTTGCAACCGCTTCTTCGATTGAACTCGGGTTGATACGACCGTCTTTCATTAAACGCTCTAATGCGTACCGGGCAACTTGGCGACGGATGGGGTCAAAACTAGAAAGTACCACCATACCCGGAGTATCATCGACCATGATGTCTACACCAGTAGCACGTTGAAGCGCCTGGATATTACGACCTTCTTTGCCAATAATGCGACCTTTCATGTCATCATCAGGAAGTTTCAGGGCTGTGACGGTACGATCGGCGGTCACTTCGGAAGACATACGCTCCATCGCAGTAAGGAGGATTGCTTGAGCAGTTTCGTCAACTTCGTGTTTTATTTCTTTCTGCTCTTTGGCTACGAGACCGGCAAGGTCTTGCTTAATATCGCGCTCGGTCATTTGCATTAGTTTATCACGGGCATCCTCTTTGGTAAGACCAGCGATCTTCTCAAGCTTTTCTTGTTGTTTGTTACGAATATCGCGAACCTCAAGTTTCAGGTCGTCAAGTTCCTTCTCTTGCTTAACGAGACGCTCGGTCTTCTTTTCGAGTTGATCAAGTTTGTTATCGAGGTTTATTTCACGTTCACTAAGACGATTCTCGGTGTTCTTCCATTCACGACGACGTTCAGCCTCTTCCTGCTGAGACTTGGCCGCAAGGTTAGCGGCATCACTTTTAGCTTTCGAGACAATATCCGAGGCCTCATTCTTTGCTTTACGAACCAGGTCATCCGCTTTTACCTTGCCACCATTTTCGTTTTTCTTGTTATAACCATAGAGGCCACCAGCACCCAACGCAGCACCGCCGATGAGCGCGATAATAATAAATAGTATCTCCATCCTAGAAAGACCTTCCTAATTGTTTTGCTGGCATTTTTCTCTATGTCAGCGGGGTAACAAATAAATAAAAAATTAATAAAGTTCCATTCTAAGTATACTATATTTATAGGTTTTAAGATAGGGTGGAAATTATTTCTTAGGAGCAGAGATATTGGCAGGGCGACCGTATTCTGGAATAATTACAGGTCGTTGGACGTCATGATGATCAAAAAGCGGGATCTGCAGCTGGTCAGTAAGAGTATTAACAACCGCGGCGCCGATACGAAGACCAGTAAAAGAGCCTGGACCAGAAAAATAAGTAATTTTCGTAATATCTGGCCAGTCAAAATTATTTTCAGAAAGTTTATTATGAATAAAAGTAAAAATTTGCTCAGCCATGATGCGACCAGAATCCCAAGAATACATTTGGTCGTTAATGCCTAGCCGACACACATTTGTTGACGTATCTAAATAGATCTCGCAGGTAGAAGACTCTTTTTCAGACTTGCTAGTAGTAGAAGATACACCGCCTACATTCTTTATGGTAGGAGATAGGTCGCTAATTTCTACAGTTTCTAACTTCCCTGGCGCAGAGATCTGAAGTTCCCGATCGCCTTCAGGAGTAAGATTGAACTCGATACGGGTTTTATTCGCAGGCAACAAGTCCGCAACGCCACCACCCCATTCCACAACAATTACTGCGTTCGGCAGCAAAAGTGCTTCAGAAAGTTCTTCACGCATAATGCCTGGATCGTCGAGACGATAAAAATCATAATGAATCAGGTTGCCGCTAGTATTATTCTCAGGATGCGACAGCGGAAAGGCATAGCGTTTAGAGATTGTGAAGCTAGGGCTAGTAACTGCCGAGCTTATACCAAGACCTTCAGCGAGCCCACGCGTAAAAGTCGTCTTCCCTGCGCCTACGTCACCAACAAGTTCAAAAACTGCCGGGAAAGTCAAATTCTTGGCCATTTGACGACCAAAAGCCAACATTTCGGACTCAGAGCTAATTCTCATATTCATTATTATAGCATATTTTCTCATTTTTGATAATCGGGATACGGCTCTTTCGACGATGTTTATACCCCCGAAGCTGCGTCCAGAGCGGGATAATAGCCATAGGTAGATAAAGCAAGAAAAAACGAGGATCCGTGGCCGGCAAATTAACTACAAACATAGTCTTTTCTGACAAAAGGTTTACTATACCGATATGAAAATCTAACAGCCAGGTTGCAGGTAGCGCAAATAAACCGGCTAACACTGGTAAGAAGCTCGTAACTCCAACTAAGAAAACCAGCAGCATAACATAAGGTAAAGTAGGCAAGATAACTAGATTTGCCACAAATGAAAGAAGCGAGATTGAACCAAAGTTATAGATTAAAATAGGAGCACAAACTAGACTAGTAGCGAAACTCGTAATCAGCATGCCGGCCAGCCAAGGAGGAGTTTTGCCACCATAAAGAAACCGACCTAGACGTGGAGCCAAAATGAGAATCCCAAAGAAAGAAGCGAAGGAGAGTTGCCAACCAAGGCTAAGAAAGTTGACTGGTTCAATCAGTAAAGTCAGCGCTGCAACTAAGATTAAAAGCCGCCAAGGTCTAAACTTACGACCGACGTAGCCCATCATTAATGACAACGTCGTGACTAACGCTGCTCGAGTCATCGATGGAGTAAAGCCGACTGTCAAAACAAAGGCTATGATCAATAATATCGAGAACATAAGCCCAGCAAACTTCGATAGGCGACCGAAAAGTTTTTTCGCAGCACCAACTAAAATGCCTAGGTGTGCGCCCGAAGCAACAATCACGTGTGTCATACCAACAGTACGCAAAGCCTCTGAAAATTCATCAGAAAGTCCCGACCTCATCCCCATAAGGTAGCCCAGGCCAAGGTCAACTTCGGGCGAAGCGATATAATCCCGAATTCGATCAGAGAAAAAAGCTTTAAACTTCGCAAACAGATCACCCGGGACAGCTTTATCAATATTGAGCACGGTTGGTCGAAAAATGCTCGTAACAAACGTCCCGAAACCGTCACCCAATTTACCTTGCAAGGTTATGTAATCTGAACGTTCAACCTCAATTTTCCGTGCAAGTTTTATATAAGCCGTACCAGCAAAACACATCTCATTATCTACGCATATTTTGCTTAAATGAATGACGTTATTCCCTTCGGAAAAGTCGGGATCATCAGAAATTAAACCAGAAATGAGTACAGTTTGACCAGCGTTAGTAGAGAAAAATTCTTGGCTAGAAAGTTGCGGCAAACTACGAAAATTACCAATAATGAAACCAGCCAAAAAAGCTAGGGCTAGCATAAATTTAGCCTGGAAGATAATGGCCATAATCAGCAGTATGGACGCCAAAATCAACCAGTATAGTTCCACAAAAATTCGTAAAGAAAAAGCTATACTAATCACAACCCCACAGAAGATCCCAGCTACAGCCACGTAAAAGTGCCAAGATGGGTGAATATGGGCAGACAGAAGATTTTGCATGATTGGTTTTAGTTGACTAATACAGGAAATCCGACTGAGCAGTTTTACCTGTGCGGTCATTATAGACCGAGCGGGTTTTCTTTTGCAAGCACAAGTATGATTAAAATCGATTTATTCCCTCCGTTGTCTAGCCATATAGAGTAATCAAGGGAGGATGAAAAGATTAGATATTCTTAGCTGCACGGCGAGAGCGGCGATAGGTCGCGAGCCCAGCTCGAGCCCCAATCGTAATACTCTTCATGAGCCCAGTCAACGGTGAGCTAAGTTTTGGCTTGACGCGTGGTGGGCGATAATTAGCATAGTCGAAGGGAGTTGTTTCGTCGATAGAGCTGACGCCTGCCGACCAATGCGCCGATGGAGACATTTCGTCAATCGACCCAGAAGAAAAACTAGAATATTGATGCAAAACCGGAGCCGGCTCGAGGTCGGTTAGCTCCGTAAGTAAGCGCGAGGCGATCTGATCGATCTCAGCCTGTTGAACGTTTTCACGACCAATGATTTCTTTTGCAAAAGAAAGTGTATTAAGGAGACCTTGGTAACTGGTGGCTGTGTATTTTTGTGGATCAAGTCGAGCAATTGCTGAAATTACCTCACGAAGCATTGATAGATTTGGTTCAGGAGTAGCCGGAATAGCAGCCTGAACGGTTGAAGGGGTTGGAGCAGCTGGGGTAGCAGCGGGAGCGACAGGGGTGGCAGGCGTAGAGACTGGCATAGTTAACGTTGGTTTCGGGGCGACTGGAGCTACGACTGGAGTAGGCGTAGGGCTAGCGGATACAACGGGAGAAGATGTTGTAGGTGTCACTGACGTTGCTGCTGAAGTTAACGGCTGAGATGCGAGGTTTACGGCATTTTCTAGAGGGATAGAGGGAGCATCCAGGACTTTGGCGGTCTTCTTACTAAAGAGTCGCCGTGACTTTTTGACAGGTCTTTCCCGATCGGAAGCCATTTCTTCAAGAACGGCTCCGTGGTAGAATAGGTCGTCTAGTTCTTCATCACTGAGAGACATATCGTCGCGCTCTTCTAGATTATCAAAGGCGGACAGTAGGTCACCAGCCGCATCACGGATATCAGCCAAGCTAGCACGGTTGCTACGCAAAACTCTCTTTGCCTGGCTAATTGCACGACGCATCGCCGAAAATCCGGCAGCGTAATCCGAAGAACGCAGCTTCTCTAAATCGCCAATTGCATCAGCTAGCGCATTCCGAGCGGCCTCGCGTTCATCTGGCTCCGGAGCAGGCGGAGGCGTCGAGTCGACAGCGGTCGATGAATCCGACGTTGTCGGCATAGCTACGTCTGGCGGAGCAATGGCCGGTATAGCAGGTGCGGTTGGAAGAGGCTCTTCAGGAATCGGAACGGGGGCAGTTGGCAGTTCCGGCAAAGGAAGCGGGCGAGTCACAAAAGAAGACTCTATATCCTGCAAAATCTGCGTAGAAGCATTAATTACCGTACGAATATCAGCCGGATAATCGCCGCGCGCGCCATGAAAATCGCCATCTTTGATAGAGAGTTTCTGGATACTAGATGCTACGCCATCAATAATATACGAATGTTCACTAACGTAGGTGCCGCCATCGATAGAAAGCTCCAGATTTGCCGCATCGTTTGGCTCGATTTGGAAAGTAGCGATATCGGCAGGACCATTCGAGATCACCTGAGTATGTTGACACTTGATCTGACCGGATTTTGCCCGAATACCGCTAGCCCCCCGTAGACAAACTGCACCAATTTCCCAAATGCCATAACCTAGCGCACTAAGAGCGGATCCAGAATTCTCATCAACAATAATTCGTGCGCCGCTTTTTACTGTAATGACTGGGAGATTGCGTTGACGTGTACCACGCACATCAGCGCTCAAGCAGATACCATCACGCGCGATAATCTCTCCAGAAAAGTTGAGTTTTAGACCATAGGCAGCCCCAAGGTTCGCCGCCACAAAAACTGCATACGAACTTGGCGAAAAAAGGCTAATCCCTTCGTCGATCGTAACCGTCGTATAGGACGGCATTTCTGTGCTAATCGCGCCAAACACACGCAAAGCTACGCTACGGTCGCCCATAGCAAAAATCTTCCCTTTGCCAGTCAAGGTGACTTCACCACTACGGATATCCAGTACGCGGGCTGCGGGAATGGTCTCGTCAGATATAATGCTATGGCCATTGAAATTAATCGCAACATCATAGTTAATTAGGATATTATCTGTAGCGACAATATCGTTACCTAAAGTAATTTGGACTTTCTTAGCCTTTAGGGCAGCAAGTAATTCTTGGTAGTTCTGGATTGAGTTGACATCAAAATCGTCGAGACGTTTCTTTGCAAGAGTAGGGACCAAAGCCGGAGCGGGACGTAAGGTCGTTGGGAGCGGTGGAATCGGAGGAGCTGGGAGAGATGCAGACATGAAAAGCGGCCGTTCGACAGGCTCAGGTGTCGTCGGCTGAGATTTCTTCGACTTACGCGAACGTTTGGATTTTTTAGCAAGCTCCTTTTCCGATGCTTCAGCCAAGGAAGCGGCTAATTCCCTTTCTTCGCGAGTTTTCTGGCGCTTTCTCATGCCAAAATCTCTCCTCGGGATCAGATCTTTTAAAGATCGCCCGAAATTATGGTATAATACCCACCTATATCATATATATTAGCACAGATTTGCTTAAAAGTCAATATATGAATCTGTCCTAACCTGCAATCTACCTCCAAAGCTAACAACATCCGGTGAGCCTCTCAAAATCGAGCCCTACGGGCCGTGATTTTGACCCGGCTCAGCCGGGAAACGATGTTTTTAGCTTTGGAGGTAGATTGCTCGCTAGCCCAAGATTATGTTTGTTAGCAAAACTCCCCCTATTATGGGGGAGTTTTGAGCTTCTAAGAATAGCTAAATTCGATTAACGATTTACGCTTCCTTGCTAGCACGGCGAGCATTGCGGTAAGCAACGACACCAGCACCT
>CARBES010000028.1 GCA_948944455.1 uncultured Candidatus Saccharibacteria bacterium
TGCGCGCATTTCACTACAAATATAACGAGCATAACAAGATACTACAAAGTAAACCAGAGCACGATTGGTCGTCTCACTCATCATCCGCGTTTATTTACGCGCTGATGGCAGGAGCAGAGGCTGTAGCAAAACGATCGGTGCGCTACCATACTTACACCCCGAAAATGTTCCGAAAATAGTTCACAAATCATACCGGTTGTGGTATAATTAAGGTAAATTGGCGACGTGCTTGGTGAAACTTTGACTAAGCAGGTAAAGAATAATTCGGCATCTGGGAAGAGCGACAAATTAAGTCGTTATCTTGGGATGTTTAATGATTCTTGGAAGTATGCTGAGCAAAATTACCATACACGTTGGCAGAATAACTGGGAATTGTACCATAATAAGCGAGTTCATCGTAGCCATGATGGAGTAGTACATACTTTCGTGCCATTGGTGCGCTCTAGTGTTGATACAATAGTCGCATCATTGTTCAACTCCAACCCAGCTATTAATTATATTCCGAATCACCCTGATCAGGAAGCAGATACTAAAGTCTTGAACGAACTCTATGCCGATTTTGCACGCAAAGATCGCTGGGTTCAGAAGAATAAAGTAGGCGGTCGGCAGGGTGTTATCACTGGTAATTTCTGTACCTACTACGAGTGGGTGCCGGATAAGTCGGGCGGATACGTTCATAAGATTAATGTACCGATTCGCGATATGATTATTGATCCGTCTTCGCACGGTTTTGAGGATTGGCGATATGTTGGGCGTCGTATCTTGGCATCGCTGGACTCACTTAAGAAAGAACAGATCTATGATGCTCAGAAGGACGAGTATGTACCAAGATATCAAAACTTAGAGCAGATTGTTGGTGGTAATAGTGAAACCAGCGATTACGAGTCAGACAAAAGCAGAAAAGACCAGTCGCTTGGTAGTGTTGCACCGAGTAATAAGGATGAAGTAGAGCTGATCGAGATTTGGACGAATAAAGAAGTTGTCGTTATCGCTAATCGAAAGACTATCATCGAAGAGCGCGAAAACCCGTATTATACGCTAGAGAAGTCAGCTTACGAGCAACGTAAGCTTGATCATGAGTTAAAACTTGCTCTTGGAGAAGATCTTGGCGAGTTTGACGAGAAGTTTGACGAGAAGTTTGACGAAGAACGTGCTGGATTATTGCCATTCGCTCATGGTCGGATGTATGAAGATATTAGCTTGCCGTATGGTGATAGCGACGTTGATATTATCTCTGAACAGCAGGAGCTACTCAATGATTTGACGGAAATGGCACTTGAGGCTGGTCTTTATGCACTGTATCCGGAACGAACGATTGATCCAGCATATACGTCGCTGATTGACGACCTAGAACCTGGACCCGGTAAGGTATTCCCCGTTCCTGACGGAGCTATGAGATGGAACAACCCAGCCCCACTTCCGTCTGGTATTTTCAACGAGCGCGCAAATATCAAGGACGAGATCCGCGAAGCGGTTTCTGTATCGCAAATCTCTAAGGGTGTTTCCGCCACGGATGATATTACTGCTACCGAGATTAAGGCGACTCTTGGTCGGGGCGATGTTAGGATTCAAGAGAAAGCTCAGACTCTTGCTAATGATTTCTTCGTTCAGGAAGCCCGGATTGTTTTGCGCTTGGTTCAGCTATATGTATCTGAAAAGATGTACGTGCGTACTATTCAGGATGCGAAAGTAAGCTTTGAAGAAATAGATCCGACTCGATTCTTGGGCGAATATACTCCGATGGTGACATTGGATGTCCAGAAACGTTACGAGGAGAATGAGGAAAAAGAAGCCAACTTACAGGCTTACCAGATTCTCATTCAAGACCCTACGAATAATCTGTCTGCTGTCAAAAAGCATCTTTTACCAAAGATTATTCCGAGCCTTACCAAAGAACAAATTGCCGAGATCGTTACTCCGGCTCCAACTGCAGACATACCTGTTTTAGGGGCTGATGAGATAAGCATGAACCAGTCGCTGCCAGCTGAAATTGCTACTATGCCGCAGACGCAAGAAGGAGGATTGACACTATGACAAACGGAAAGATGAAAACCAGCATTGAAGAGATTAAGGCGCTTGCTGCGTTTTGGCAGTCGCCGACCGGCAAGCTCGCTATTCAACATATTGAACGGCTGAAGGATGGCAATTTAGAAAAAGCCATGGGTTTTTCAGATAACCTTGCTCAGCCGAATGAAGCATCGTGTGCGTTTTTGTATCGTGCTAGAGGCATTAAAGCTGTTTTGGATGATATTCAGATGATTATAAACAGAGGCAACGAATTAAATAAAGAAGGAGATTCAAGTGATTTGGGGACGAAATAAGTCGTCCTGGCACCTGTCAATTAATTTTTTGCAAAATTAATGCTGCAAGGGCAGCCACGTCGCCAAACAAGTGATAGGTGACCAGGAAAACCATTAACAATTTAACCAAAAGGAGAGTGTTCTATGGATGAACAAACTATAAGCGATGAGCTTGATTTCTCAGCCTCGGGTTCTACTACCGAACAAGCCGAGAACACAGGCACGTCGTCAGTCCAGGAAACCATCGAACAGCCGGATAGTCAGGACAGTAATAACAATGTCGACGTCACACCGACTGACGATCAAGTAGATGATCAAGGTGGTGTACAAGCGAATGACGATGCTATTAAAGAGTTCTTGGCGAACAAAGGGATTAATCTCGATGAGCCAGGTGATGCAAAAGATATTGCCTATAAGCTCGGAAAGATGGCTCTTAATTCGGAAAAGCAGTTTAACTCTAAGTCGCAAGAGATTGCGCAACTACGACGACAGATTGAAGGTGCCAGCCAACCAGCTAATACTGAGAATGGTCAGGCAACTGATATTGCGTCGCCTGGGCAAGCAGCTATTAATCTTATGGATCAACAGCGTGTCGCTCAAGTGCAAACTGACATTGCGAACTTCATTAAGGAGAAAGAACTGACTCCTGAAGAAGATGCCAAGATGACAGAGTGGATGAAACAACGCACTGTTACTAATCCGCAAACTGGTGAGCAGACTTCATTACCGCTATTATGGCTTATAAACGGTGTTATGTCGCTTGAAGATATCTACAACGCGTCTGGGTGTCCTGCGTTGCGCGCTGAAACTGTTAAAGCGAAGATGCGCGGCGAGGTTCAAAAGTCAATGGCTGCAAGGCAAGCCGCGAAACGTCCAGCTGGTTCAGCTACAGATTCGTCGCAATTTAGTGGTAAGTCAGATCAAGATGAAGCATTTCTACAAGGTTTGCTTGGCAATAACTAGTTAAGATTTATGAAAGGATGATAATATGGCAGGTGAAAACAATTTTGCCGTAAAGTATGCGAAAGTCCTTGATCAGAAGTTCAAGGCTGCGTCGCAGACGCTCCGCCACATGCGTAATCGTGGCGAATATAAAGAAGATGGTGGAGTAGCATCGGTATTCTTCCGTACGGTTGATACTTCCGACTTCTTGCAAGGTCACACCAAAGCAACTTTTGCTACTCCAGAAGAGGTTAACTCGGATGTTGTGCGCAAAGACGTAGAGCTATTCTACGAGATTAATAAGATGCTCACTGCTGTCCAGATGGATGATACGGCAGGCGCGCTTAAAGAAGCTGGCAGTATTATGCAGCTCGCAATTGATGAAAGCTATGCTCCGTTGCTCGATAAGATCGCGCTCGGTGCCGCCATTAATGCAGCTAAGGGCTGGGCTGGTAGCCATGTCGTTGCCTACGATCCAGCTAATCCGCTCAAGAGTTTAGGTCAAGCGCAAGCTACGCTTAAAAATCAGCGCTCTTTCGCCAAGACGCAGACTCTGTTTATTGCCGCGAGTGCAGAACCAGACTTTGACGAGAAGCTCTTTACGTCGTTTACTCCAGCCAAGAACGATGACGTGATGTCTACTGGCGATCTCAAGAAACTTAAGGGTATCAACGTCGAGATTGTTCCTGACGACTTCTTCAATACGATGACCACTACGGGTACTAAGCCCTATGCACAGGCTAAGTTTACTGCTGCGTCTAGCATTAAGGCGGTCTTGTGGGATGATCGTGTTATGGGTTCCGTCAATAAGATGAAGGACATCTCTGTTCTTACGGGCGATCTTGCTCGTGCTGCTGGTGCAGATGGCGCAGTACTTCGCGGTTTGTTCCGACCTGGCGCATGGGTATTCGATGCAAATGGCACTAAGAAAGGTGTCGTTGTACTCGAAGCTGGCGCATCCGCAGCTAAGGCTTAATCGAGTCGTTGATAAAAGCCCCCGGTAATAGGGGGCTTTTTGTGGTATAATTAAGTAATGAAAAAACAGAGGCAGGTTTTTGAAGTAATCGTTCCGACCAATATTAAGCCACTACCAGATAGGTATGAGATGGCTGTAGCAAGGATACTAGCACAGAAGTTTCAAAGTAGCATAAAGTTCGTTGAATGTGGATCGACGAAGACCCCAGATGTTCAGGTTCTATCGACGGAGAAATACTGGGAGATTAAGAATATCAAAGGTGATGGCAAATTGACGATTGAGGACAATTTACGGAAAGCAGCTAAGCAATCCGACAATATCGTTATCAGCCTGCTACGCTCGTCTATGACTCCAGAAAAAGCAACGTCCCATATTAGGTGGTATCTTAAGCATGCGCATGCAAACATTAAGCACGTTATTCTAGTCACGAAACGAGGAAAAACTATTGATTTTAGATGTAAGTGTGCTAAGATAAAGTTATCAGGATGCTCATGCGTACCCGTATCGGTTCAATACTGAGCATCCTTTTTTGATATTTATGGTATAATTAGAGTAATTACTTGGCGACGTGCAGGTGCGTAATGAAAGGTTACAACTGCAGATTTCTCGTTGATGAAGTAAAACGACGTATTAACGACCAAGAGTATTCCGACGACGACATCCGGGGCTTTCTTAATTCTGCTCAGCTTGAAGTATTAGGTGAGGAACGCTATCCATTTTTAGAGAAGATTCACCGTTTTGATTCTATCGGTGAAGGCGAAGTGATTTTACCGCTAGACTATCAGTCTACATTTCAAGTATTACTCGATGGCAGAGTACTGGAATATATTCCATATGAGAGATATCTCAAACAGTCTACTGCTGGACAGTATACGATTTATGGCGATAAGAGATTGTTCTTCCGCTCATTTTCTGAGAACCCGGCGCGACTTGAACATTTTTACTTAGCTAAACCGTATATTATGGAAATGGACGACGAGCCAATAATCCCGTATGAATTTATGGAAGTATTAATTCTTGGCGCTCTCTATCGCGTCGAACAGAGTCGTGATAATTTCGACTTTGCGGAAATGCATCATAGGCATCAAGACGAACTGATTTTAAGTATGAAAAAGCGCTATTGTATGCGCCATCAAGATGTCAGGAATCGTGCTAGGGTTCGTGCAAATGGTATGGGGAGGATTTATTAGAATGATACGATCACGTTTTCTCCCAACTCGGTCAGTGCCTGATTTAACTACATCTAAAAGCTCGCCAGTGACAACTAATTTCGCCAAAGGGATTAATACCTATGAGCCGAATGACGTCTTAGATGCCAGCGAATTATATTTGGCTCAGGATGCGCGTTTTGATCGTATGGGTGAATATAAAACACGCAAGGGCTTGAGTCGCCTGTCTGTTCCTATTGGCTTGAAAAAAGTATTTGATAGTTTATCAAAACTCGATGAAAACGATACGTATGCAATGACCGCAGTTTCCGATCTGCCAGCATTAGTAAACTGCCAAATTCAGCATGGGTCTAGTCCGCAGAATGTTTATTATTCAATCAAACTACGAATTGCAGCTGACGATAGCTCATACGGAGTATTGCAGGTCAACTTGAAGCCGACTAAAGATTCCAGTCAAATATTGGCAACCGCCTGCGTCGATCCAAGTCTAATTAGCACTGAAGCGCGAGATATCGAAGTCTGTTTTATGCAGGCTCCAGAGATGAACCTGTCTAGCTGCTGGGTGGAACTGCGCCTACAAGGTGAGGGTGAGCGCGTATATCGAGTTGCAACGCAGCAGGGCGAACTGCTCTGTGAAATGTCGTCTGCGACTAAGGGCAAAATAACGAGTATATTTGAAGCCAATCTGAGCAATACGACTGGTACGGAAACCGATCAATCGATTATTTTTACATTTTGCAAGGATGGTGACAAGAGCGGCAACGAAACGATTTACCGGCTCAAAGACGATGGTTCGATCGTAGAGCTTACTACGATAAAGACTGATGGTCAGCCTGTGCGATACAGCCAGGAAGCCAGTGTGGTACGTTGTGCATTTGGTGGTGCGCCGATGGCATTAAACCCAACGGACTTAACTGGTAAGATTGGTTGGGAAGCTAAAGAGATTAAGACCGTAGACTTGACGACGAATACCGATCTACAGATTAAAGTTTCTAATATAATTAACGGCACACAAGATAACCTATTATATTTTGATAAGGAAACCAGTACGCAAGCCGTTTGGACTTATCCATATGGATATAATCATAAAGACAATGTGATTAATTCGTTCGATAAGTTTGATCGAGATTTCCGGCAAAACTTCCCGTCGATTAATACGGGTGATCCGTTAACTGCTGTGTTTAATATTGGTGGCTTACTCTTTGTCCTGACGCGCCGACACAAGTACCAGCTAATCTTTGATACGGCAAAGTCCTGGGATCTGGATGCATGTGCGGCAAATAGCGGTACATTTAGTCAGGAATCTACGGTATGCGGAAGTGACTATGTTTATTTTGCTAATGATGAAGGTATATTTCAATTCGATGGTTATACCGAGGTTTCAATTACGAAGAATAAGATTCAAAATGTCTATGATGGGATTCCGAACAAGGAGCAGATTCGGCTTGATATTCATGGGAACCGCCTGTATATTCTCTGCCCTGACAGTAATCCGGAGAAGCCGGGTAGGTGCTTAGTGTATAACCTTAAATTGCGTCTGTGGGAGAGCTTTGATACTAATTTGTATGTCAGTAGCCTTTTTGCGCGCAAAAGCCCATCTAGGCGCTTTATATGCGGTCACAGTCGTATGGGAATGCTAATGCTTGCTGAAACTTCAGAGAATAATTATGACGATATGGGTGCGCCACTGCAATTTGAACTTCGTACTGGCTATTTACACTATGGCACACCAAGTCAGTTTAAGCGGATTACAAAATGGCGACCAGAGTTTTCTGCCGCACAGGGCGACTATTCAGTAAAATGTGGCTATGCGCTAGATCTGACCGATGACGTAAAATATGCTTTTTCGGTAAGGTTGAAAGATAGCTTTGTTTGGGGTGGACAAAATGTTTGGGATTACCCTGGCAATATGGTCACTTACGATGTTACTGAAAATCGAAGCACAACGACTACGAAAATACATGGTAAATTCCGACGCTGTCAAATTAGATATCAACATTATGCTGCGTTCGAGCCTGTAAACTTCAAGTCGCACACATTGACAATTCAAACGCAGAGGATTAGATAATGACGAAAGTAAAAACGACAAATATATCTGGTATTGGTGGACTGCAGCAACTTGCGCGCCAAGTCAATGAAAACTTTAGCCGGATCACGCGTGCCATCAATACTCCACAGTCGGTTCAAATTTATTATGATGACAACCATACTCTGGCTCGTGTGATTATTGGGCAGATACCAGAAACCGGTAGGCAGATTATTGCGATTTCTAAGGAAGGCACAGATGTATTAAGGGCTTTGGCAAAAAGTCCTATAAACGAGAGTGACTTCATATTTAGCTCTGACATTATTAATGATCGTGCCGACAATCTAGAAGATATGATAGGTGCCGTTGTTGAGGTTGCTGATGCAACCTATGTGCTATTCGGCAGCATCGAAGGCATAAACAACAGTTTGCTGTCGTCGCTCAATTCCAAAATCTCTAAACTGCGCGCATTAAAACAGGATAGCGAAAAATAAATTCTTATGGTAAAATAGTAATAACAATTTGGTGGCGACGTGTAGGTTAACTGACGTGGCTTCAACACTTGAAGAATACATAGCTGAATCTACGAAATCATACGATTCATCTCGGAAGGCAATACAAAGCCAGCTTGACTCACTTAGTAGTCAGTTAGCTGCGGCTGAGGAAAGTATCAATCGTAATTTTGCGGTTCAGCAGCAAAATCTAGACGATCAAAGGCAGACTGCTGCTTCCAACGCATCTATGCAAGCAGCTGGATCGGGTGGTAGTTTTGGTGGCAGAGCAAATATCGCTAATCGCGACTATTACCAGCAGGTATTCGTGCCAGCCGTAACACAGCTCCAGACTAATCAAGCTAATGCACTATCTGAGGCACGACAGAGCTCAGAAAATCAACGGCTCAGCCTTAACTATCAGCTTGCGCAGTTGGTAGATCAAGCATATTCAACGGCACTTTCTCGCTATGATGCTGGACTGCAGCTTGCAGAACAGCAACGACAATATAACGAACAACTTGCTTGGGAAAAAGAAAAGTTTGCAAAACAGCTAGCCGAACAGCAAGCATCACGCGCCGCATCTGCTAAAGCTTCGTCATCAAGTGCTGGTTCTTATCTTTCGCAACTCCTAGGAAAAGCAAGTAACGGTCTAAGCTCCTACTTTAAGAAAACCAATACAACACCCACGAAGAAGGCAGTAGAACCAGCATACGTATTAGATGCGAAGGGTAATGCAGTATATAACTTTGCTACTGGGTCAGGCGGACACCCATCGCTAGAGAATATTTTAGCAACCGATCCAAAAGTGATGGCGCAAATTATTGCAAAGCAGGCTAAGAAATAGGAGAATATATGGCATTTGGACTAGAAGAACTTATTGGGGGAGTTGGAAATTGGCTCAATAATCTTGGCAAAGGCACGGTTAATATGCTGGGATCTGGAGTGGCTGGTGTACGCGATTTAGGGGCAATGATCACTGGCAATTATAAAGGCGGAAACGATTCTGAAACAGCGAAATGGCAGATGTTTATGACTGGAGCCGACAATGCAAGAGATGCTCAGCTTAAATCCGCTGGTCAAGCTCTTAACTCTGCGACCAGTTTATCAGATATAGCTCTAGCTCTTGGCACAGGAGGCACTAGCAAAGCTTTGACGAGCGGCATTGGCGCCGTAGCGACAAACGCGTTACAGGGTGCAGCTGGTGGTTTCGCTGATGAACTCGTAGAAAATGGCGAGAACTGGAGTACGCAAAATGCAGGAAAACGCATGGCAGCCGGCATAGCTTCTGGCGCCGTGACTGCTGGGCTTGGAAATAAACTCAATAGTGCTGCTGGTAAAAATGGGAGTAAGCTGCTGAACAATAAGTTTACACAGAGCGCTTTTGGACGAGGCGCACTAAGTGGTGCTACCGGTGGAGCGGTTGGAGGTGGCATGATGGCTGCTTTATCTGGCGGCGATCTAGGTGATATTTTCGGAACGGCATTATCGACTGGAGCGGCTGGCGGAATCACAGGTGGTGTGACTAGCTCTTTGATGAACGGTGCATCGAAATTAGGAGATAAGGCGATTAATAAGCTTTGGACTGCCGAGCAAAACCAGAGCTTTCAAAATGCAATTTCTAATCCTAATAAAGTCAAAAGCCCGATTTATCTTGGAGAGGTTTCTGATGATAATCTTGGGAACATCAAGGCTGCTTACAAAAATGCTGGTATTGATTTAGATACTAATCCAGATGCTATTAATGCCGTAAGTGTTCAAGACGGTAAGCTCTATTTAACTCAAGAAGGCGCACAACATCTGAACCAAAGACGAATGGTTAAAGGCGGCATGAGCGCAAAACAGGTTCGTCAGACAATGCGGAATGCGACGCAAAATGGCACAGTTCTTCCAAATCTTTCAGAAGGCGGAAATGCTACTATGGGCGCTCTGACAAACGGCAAAAGAATAGATATTGCTCATCTTGGAGCGCAGGATGATGGTAGCTTAGAGCTTCGAAGCGCATATCCAGTAAGCAGCGGAAAAACTTATAGAGACGCAAAAAACACCTTGGATGGGTCCCTTGTCCATCATGCTACTGGCACCAATGGTGACAGCTTGGCAGCGGGGGCTTCTGCTCTTCAAGGTGATAATTCTAATATATCACAGCAAAAGCAAAATGTCAATAGTGAGATCCCTGAGTCATATCAAGGCAAGAACCTTCGTCTAAAATCTGCTGAAGCTTTGCTTGATCAATATGGCACAATTGACAAACCAATGGCGCGATCCGCTGATGCTCTTGAAAATGTACAAAGGGTAGCAGATGCTGGTTTTACGAAACCCGGTGAAGTGGAAGATATCATCAATAAGGTTACTGGCGCAAATGGAAAAGTTTCCAAGATGACGCGCACTATGGTTAGCACGGCGCAGCCGGTTGATACGATCACCGACATTAACCGTATGATTGATGAGCAAATTGATCTAAATGGCTTAAACGGATTACCTGAGGGTAATGCCGCCAAGAAATACGTTGAAGCACAGCTTAATCGTCTAGAGTCACGGCGAAAAGGGACGATTACCGGCTTAGACGATCCGAATGACGTTTTTGATGTCGTAAAGGCGCTAGAAAAGCGCTCAGCAGAGTTACGCGGTAAGTCTGGCAATAATTATCGAACGACTTCAGCAGAACGCGGAGACGCAGCCAATTTCATTGATAATATTAACGAAGTGCTTAAAGACCGTTTATATAGCGGAACTGACGTATCTAAGGTTTTAACTGCGGAGAATGCTGCAGAGCTTAAGTCATTTGCCCCAAAAAACCAAAAATGGGCTGATTACGTCGATAATACCATTATGAAGGCACGTGATATAAGTGAGCTGCGCAGCACAATGGCGCCATTCGTGAATATGGGCAAGGTTATTGATAACCAGTATATGAATTACGGGACTTATGGCAGCCAGATGAGCCAGGCGGCAAAAACTAATCGAAATCTCGCCGGAAAACTCGCCGATCTTCCTGTGGTCGGAAAAATCGCTGCGCCAATCGCTGAGCTGACTCTTAATTCAAACGCAGCCGATCGCGCACGTGCTGAGGCTTATGCAAAAGCAGCGGATATTGCCGATGGAGCCGCTGCTCGCAAAATTACATCTTCTGCTGGCAATATGAATACAGGAGGAGGTTCGGCTACGACTGCTATGCAGGGTATTAGTAACTCTGCTGCTACAGCGAATCTTCCTAGTGTATTTTATAATATGCTAGGTCGCGAAACTGGTGAACAGCAGGCAAATCAAGTGCTAGAGAGCGCTGCTAACGGATCGGCGAACAATCAAACGCGTCAGATGCAGGCTCTACAAGCTTTGGCTGGCATGCAAGAACAACCGAGCGTACCAACGCCTACCTATCGTCTAGATGATGGGATGGAGGTTACTCTGGAGGAAGTCGGCGACGCGTTACAAGAAGCGGCAAATGCTGGAGACGTGATGGCTTATAATCAGCTAGGACAAATCTACACAGCACTCCAGTCGGCACAATCTCAAGGTGTTACTGGAGCGATAAATAATACCATGTCTGGGAACGCTACCGATAATGGTATCCTTGCTCAGCTGCAGCAAGCTGCATATCTGGCTTTAATGAATGGTGATACCAAGTCGTTCAGTTCGCTAGCAAGCTTATATGAATCAGCAAAGAAGATGTATGGAACTGACGACAAGGTGGAATTATCGTCGTCTGATAAGTCAACCTTGCAAAATCTAAACAACTCCATTGCTTCGTTAGACCAGCTAGAAGCTCTCTATACCGCTGCTGGTGGTGGCAAAGGTTTTAGCGGAAATCTCGATAATATAGCCAATTTCTTCACTAACGGTGCAGCAAACTATAATCTTTCAACATACAATAGCGCAAAAGAAAGCTTAGGTATGGCGATCGTGAAGAATTTCGTGAATCTTGGCGCAACTGAATCAGACGCGAAGCGCTATGCGGCTATGTTGCCAGAGATTACTGATACTCAGGAGATGGCTCAGCAAAAACTTACAACCTTGCGTAGCTTGATTCAGCAAGCTCAGAAGAATGTCTATGCTCAGTATTAATTAGGAAAAAGGAATGGGAGTGATACCGCAATTAGAAATAATGCCGGTATCACCCAGAGCATCATAACCTTAATAAAAAGTGGTTCATTATCAGGAAGGCAGATTTCACCTTCCTGAATCTGGTCTAGTGGCGGAAGCTTATTTTTGTAAGTCATTGTTCTATAGATCGCTAGGATCCAAATCGGCATCCCACATAGTTTGAAAGTATTCGGCTAAATCTTGCTGCACTAAGTTAGTTTGATATAAAGAGTCTTGATCATCCTGGCGAGCTATGTCAGTTTTGAACCTAGTGACGAAACCCGAGAAAATATCTTGCAGTTCATCTATATTTTCTAGCCATTTGTCATGCCCCTCGCCTGGGTATAGTACAAAAATAACCGTATGCGCAGCATTCTTAGCAATCTCCTTTTTTCTAGACTTCTTAGATTCCTTGTACTGACATGAGAACGTCCATGCAATATTATAAACAGCAGAATAGAGCCTACGTCGAGTGCAGTAGATTTGGACTTCCTGATTTTTGATTTGCTTCTTGAGTGAATAAATATAAGCTACAGCTATCAGTATGATAACCATCATAAGCGGAAACGCTATGTACATAGCCTCCTTTCTGCCCAAACAAAAATGGGCTAACGTTGAGTATATTTGTTGAGAATACACCTGAAAGTTTGACACTTTCTGAGCACGTTAGCCCATTGTTGGTGTCAAACCCCTAGTTTTTAGTCTAGGTGTTTTTCAGGCATATTCTCAACACTTTTATTTTACCATTTTTGGAGCAATTTTGCTATACCTTCGTTATTAGTTGTGATATAATGGTATTAACAAGTCTGGCGACGTGTAGGTATCCAAAATGGATGTAGTACACGAGGTGGAGAAAAAGCGCCCGGCATATAAGCTTATAAGTGATGCGTCATATAGTGTTTCTAGGCTACTAGAAGATTATTATGATATCGCAGAATCTGACGATCTTAGTAAAGAAGACAAAGAGAAAGTTCAGGATTTGGCGGCTGAGCTCAAGAATCATACAACTATTCTTCAGAGTATGATGGGAACAGCTGGATCAAAAAGTAAAAGCGACAATAAGCCTGACGATAAACAGAAAGATGACGAAAACTCAACAGAAAAAGACGAGTTTCTAGCTGGTCTTGAAGAGGAGTAGCCAAAAATGAGCAGACAACTCGAATGGCTACCGATGAACGATATTGTTTGCGGACACGCAGACAAGGTTGTGCTGCGTCGAACAAAAGGCGATTCGGAATGGATCGACTGCTCGAATAGCAAGTTTATTCTGATTGCGAAGAAAGAGCCTTGGCTGAATCTTACGGATTTTACTAATGCGCTATTTAAGATTGACGGAGTTATACCTAACGAGGCGACTTGGCTTGGCGAAAATAATGAGCCTGGTCGCGTGATCTTTGATTTATCGGAGTTCGACACTAATCTAAATCCAAAGCGATCTGCTTATTATTGCCGGATTATAGAAACCGATTTAGACGGTTCAAATCCACGTAGTGCTTTTATGGGTAAGTTTCGTGTGGTTTTGGCAGGTGATAATTACGAACCAATTAAGGAGGATATATGAATGTAATTCACGATAGACCTTGCAACGGCTCCGCTGGGTTGTACCTTGATTCTATCGATCGCGGACCAGAAGGCAAGAAGGGCGGTCCGGGCGAAAAAGGCGATCCGGGCAAAAAAGGCGATCCAGGAACGAGTGTCGTTGACGTATATGTTAATGATGACGATCACTTAATGACTAAATTCAGCGATGGTCGTGAAGTTGATGCTGGAGAACTGCCAAGGGTAATTACTCGTCGCGCCGCAACGGTAGCGCTAGACGGTACGATGAAGGTCATTAAACTTGATGTTACTATAAACCCTGATAGAGTGTCGCATATTTTAATAAATGGAGTGACGTACACCGAGGGTTTCACGATTGTTGATAACACTGTGACGCTGAATTTTTCAGACGAGGATATCCCGGTCGGTAAACTAGAGATTTTCGTGAACACTCATAGCCGTGCTGGTGAAGTAGATATTCCAATCGACATTAAGCCTATGACCGATGAAGAGTTGCTTGCGATTTTAGGTGAGAAGGAGGAGGCATAAAATGGCGAAAAAAACAATAAAGAAGTATGTCGATCTCAATGGTCTAAAACGATACCATAATCGTGTTCAGAAAGATTTAGCCGACCGGGATTATCAGAGCGAAAGTGAAGTTAAGGCATCCATACAATACTATCATAAGCATGATGCTGCCGATGCGTTTGTAGCAAAGGAGGAGGGAAAAGGATTATCGTCCAATGATTTTACGAACGAGTTCAAAAAGAAGCTAGATAGTTTAGAAAATGTGACTCCGGACGGCTTGACTGAAGAGCAGGTTGCGAAGATTAGAGATTCTATCACTCAAAAAGACTTGGATGATGGGCAGTATCAGACACTAGACGATGTTAATGGGCTAGTTGATGCTGC
>CARBES010000029.1 GCA_948944455.1 uncultured Candidatus Saccharibacteria bacterium
TCGCGAGGGGCTCGAACCCCCGACCTCCTCGGTGTAAACGAGGCGCTCTAGCCAGCTGAGCTAGCGACCCGATATCTACATTATAGCACAAGACTAGGGAAACGCCAAGAAAAACCGCCCTGCACTCTGGCAGGGCGATTAGGAATGCTGAAAGAGAATCTTAGGAAGAGTAGGCTAAGCTGTAAGTGACTGGAAGAAGGGCTCCAGGCATTCATCCTCGAATACGGGCTGAATCTGAACCTTGGAATTATGGACGATTTGGGTAATCCTGGCAAGAGTACGAATATCTCTCATGCGGAGATCTTGGAAATCGCTACGCTGGATCAATTCTGCGTAGAGCTCGTCGTTGCCGGTATCGTCCATGACAATCTTTATCTGGTTATCTACGGTTTCAATATTGCCGTTGGTGTAGACGAAGACTTCTATCACCGTTAAAGCCTCAATTTGCTGCTGGATGTCGCGCAGCTCGATGATTTGCTCAGAGCGGCGCCGGGAAATATCGTTCATATCCTGAACGAGTTTGTTGTTGCGTTGGACGATCTGCTCATATGCAGTGCCTTTCTCCTTGAGAGCTTCTCGGATAGCTTCGATTTCGCTTTGGATGCCACGCATTTGATCAAGACACTCGTAATGCAGACCATTCAGACGCTTATGTTCAGACTCCAACTTGATGACAGTGTTGCTAAGGGATTGTTCCTGAGCATGCAGCTCGGCAAGCGGGTCGGACGGGGAAGTGGAAATTTCCATTGGGGGGGGGTTAGAGGTATTTTCGACACCTTCGGTTGCAACCTGAGCGTTTTCGGCGGCTCGTTCGGCGAGCTTGCGGCTTTGCTTTTGGAGCCTTTTACCGCGCCGCAACGACTCGGCCTGATTTTTATCGCTGATTTTGCGCATTTGCCTTATAATGTCGTCTCCGTCGGTGACAAACAAGCGCCGGATATGGTAGACGAGGTCGCTGTCGGTGCAGCCATACTTCAAAAGGCATTCCTCGAAGCCAATGCCGCGTTTCATGCCTTGCCTGATATCACGAGCGTCAAGAGCGTTTAGATTCATAATCATTCCTCCTGTGTCATAGACATAAATCGAGCATTTCTTGGCCTAGAATATCGCTGGTGATAGTAACGAGCAAAGTATCGACACCCCGTAGCATGTCGCTGAGATCCTTGCGAAACTGGGCGATGTCGACTGGTGCCAGCAGGGCATAGGAATATTCATGGGGGACATGCGGGGAATGTGGCCGCTCGAGGAGCGACTCGCGGGTAATAGGGGTGTCGGGGTGAGTCGCGTTGTACTGCTGGACTACTCGGTCCAGGTTGCGGTAGACAGTGCTGGTGTCGAGATTGAACTTGTAGGCGATCTCCTTAATAGAGAGACCTTGATCTCGGAGTTGCAGAAAGTTTTTCAGCATTTGAAAAGTGCGTTCGCTTTGACTTGGTAGAGCCATAGGGATAACCCTCCTTATCACATATTTTCGACCAAAAGCGAATGGTCTATCTACCATTGTATCACACAAAGTTGAATTTGTCAATAGCATAGAGGTAATCGGGAAATATAATAAATCCTTAGATTAGTTAATTCTAGACCTTCTTCAACCTGGGGTAAGCCATGTTTTTTCATATTCTCTAAGGCAGCTATCGTATTCTTCGAAACCCGCTTCGTCGTTACCTGTCGTTACAGGAACTCCTCGCTTCGACCACTCCCCGTTGGTCGTGGAGAGTTTCGAAAGAATAGATAGCTAAGTCTTAGAGAAACAGAATCAAGAATTTCCCTTCTTTTCCTTTTTTCTCATTGGGTTGTAATATTGCTAGCAATACATTCCTTTGCGTAATACCAGTATTTTGTTCGCCAAAACCGTGTCCGTTACTCCAAAACTAATGAGTGTGGCAGACATACAATCTTAATTCTCCCTTGATTACTCTATGGCTAGACAACGGAGGGGGAAGCCCCAGAAACGTGAATGGCCTGCAAAACTTGTAACTACGCCATTGCCGAAAGCGTCCAGCCCTGAGATACTATCTAGCTTGCTCGAATCGTTATATGCGCTAGTATGAGCCCATAGAAGGATGCGCTGCGTATTGTCTGAGTTTTTTCCTAGGATTATATTAACGAACCCGCTGCGGACGATATACTTTTCTTCGTCCGCAGCGGGTTTATGTCTATATATTCAGCAATTCTTGCTTATCCTGCACACGGTGGGCATATGTTTTCAGCGACGGTAGTTGACGTTTCTATAGATATGGCGTCCGGCATTGGTTATGTCGACGAACAGATTTTTATACATGATGAGTATAAACGAGCTCATGACTTCTCCCTCCGTTGTCTAGCCATATAGAGTAATCAAGGGGAGGAGGAAGATAGAAAACATTGCTAGGTGGGGTAATTTCGGCTTGGCTGTGCGTTAGTGTGATGCTAGAATGGAGTAGCCTACTTTTGCCCTGCCTTAGGCTAGCACAAAACAAAAAATTTTTGCAAGCACAAGCGGGGTTAAAAAGGAATTTTAGCTGAACAACAAAGTTGATCATAAGAGGTAAAAAGTGAATAAAAAAATTGTTCAGTGACGTAAAATCTGTTGATGTGTAGGAGGGTAAGGAAGACTATTTAGGGTAGAAGTGGTACAATATGGTTGTAGTACTGGGGTGTGAGATCTAAGAACGTTTTGAAAGGAGAAAAGACCATGGGTGACAGTGAAAAGAAAATGACTGGAGTAGGCAGACAATTTTCCGCGGACAAGATGTACGTTTTTCTGAAAGGGGCCCTGACTGGGGCTGGGATGACTGAAGCAGTGCGAGCGTTAGCGTATATGCGCAAGCATCATGAAGGTCAATACCGGGACGACGGTCAGCCCTACGCGGTGCACCCGCTGATGATGGCGTGCTATGCGATGTCGCTGGAGAGTGAGTTTATCGATGATGTCGTGATGGCGGGGACACTGTTGCATGACGTCTGCGAGGAAACCAATACTCCGGTAGATGAGCTGCCATTCAGTGCTGAAGTGAGGCGGGCGGTGAAGTACGTGACGCTGACGCGCTTTAAGGACGAGACCAAGTTCGAGCACAAGAAGCGTTACATGAACGAGCTTCTGGAGTGCCAGGCGTCGGTCATCATCAAGGCGATCGACAAGATGTTTAACCTGATGACGATGTCGGCCGTTTTTCCGGACGACAAGGTGCGCAAGAATGTGGTCGAGGTGGACGTGCTGTTCTTACCGGTATTGCGTGAGGCAAAGCAGAAGTGGCCAGAGATGTCGCGGCTGCTTTGGGTGCTCCGGACGGGTGTCCGCGGGCTGAACGATACTCTGGCTTTGCAGCTGGGCGTGATGTTGACTGACGAAGAGTTTGTTAACCTACCGACTGCGGTGGATTATTCGTACTTGTTAACTGGAGTTCAGACTCCGACTTCGATGTCGACATGATTTTCTCTAATAGGGCCATCCTTCATGGGTAGCCCTGTCTTTTTGTGCGTAGGCGTATGATATAATTGAGATAAATTAGGTAAGGAGGAATAGATGGTAAAGGAGTTTTTCGGAGAAGGGAATTCGGCGGTGCGGCCAGACAAGCCGATGACGGAGCGTGAAGTAGTTGTAGTGGTAGTGAAGCACCCGACTGAGGAGAAATATCTTTGCGAACAGAAACGAAAGACTGGCTGGGTGGAGTTTGTGATGGGTGGAATTGACGGCGACGAAACACCGATCGAGGCAGCGAAGCGTGAAGTAGCAGAGGAAACCGGCTATACGGAGTTGACGGACTTGGTGGTACGGCCAGAAATCTGCTACGATAACTTTTACGCGGCACATAAGGGCGTGAACCGGCATATTACCGTGCATATCGTGACGGGGAAGTTGGCGAATTTGAATCAGACAGAGCGTACCGAGGAAGAAACGGAGATTGCGGATGTGATTTGGCTGACGGCAGACGAGGTAGCGGAGAAGCTGGCGCAGGAAGAACATCGGTGGATTTGGGAAGTAGTGAATAGTTAACTTATAATTATTGTATGAGAATGGTCATCTTTCTGGGTGGCTGTTTTCATATGACGAAGGCGGAAACTGTGGTATAATTATTAGATAATAAAGCTGGGAAACCAGAGAAAGGATAAAGCCATGGAAGAAGTTGAAAAAATGCGACATAGTCTGAGCCATGTTTTGGCGGCAGCGGTGCGGGAGCTTTATCCGACAACAACCTTTGGGATTGGCCCAGCGATTGACAATGGTTTTTATTACGATATTGACTTTGGTGACACGAAAGTTTCAGATACGGATCTTGCAAAGATTGAGAAGAAGATGCGGGGAATTATTGCACGTGGGTGCAAGATGGTGCGTCGTGAAGCAAGCCGGGAAGAAGCGCTAGATTGGGCTAAGAAGAATGGGCAGCGGTTCAAAACGGAGTTGATTAGCGAGTTGCCGGACGGGGCGACGATTACTTTCTATGATTTGGTTGACCCGAAGGGGGAAGTATTGTTCACTGACCTCTGCAAAGGCCCACATATTGATAACCTGAAGGAAGTCGGAGCGTTCCAGTTGCAGCGAGTGGCGGGTGCGTACTGGCGGGGTGACGAAAAGCGAGAGATGTTGACGCGGATTTATGGGGTGGCGTTCGCGACGGAGGATGAGCTGAAGGAGTATCTGAAGCGTCAAGAAGAGGCAAAATTGCGCGACCATCGTCGACTAGGTAAGGAATTGGATCTTTTCTGTTTCTCGGATCTAGTCGGGGCGGGGTTGCCACTATTTACGCCGCGAGGGACGGTATTGCGCGAGGAATTGACAGATTTGTCGTTTGGTTTAAGGGGTGGAGCTGGGTTTAGGAAGGTTTGGACGCCACATATTACGAAGGTGGATTTATATAAGAAATCAGGGCACTTTGCGAAGTTTGGTGATGAGCTTTTTATGGTGCATTCGCAAGTAAATGGGGAAGAATTTGCTCTAAAGCCGATGAACTGCCCACATCATGCACAAATTTTCGCTTCGCGGCCGCGAACCTACCGTGAGATGCCAGTGCGCTATATGGAGGCGACAACGGATTATCGTGACGAGAAGACCGGCGAACTTGGGGGGCTTAGTCGAGTGCGATCGTTGACGCAAGATGACTCGCACGTGTTCTGTCGTAAGGACCAGATTAAGGATGAGATCCAGACATTAGTTGGAATTGTGCGCAAGCTCTATACGACGGTAGGGATGAACAAATTGCGGGCACGGCTGAGCTATCGAGATAGTAGTGATAAATATTTGGGTGACCCAGAGCTCTGGAAGATGGCGCAGGCTCAGATTAAAGAGGCTGCGGTCGAGAATGGTCTAGACTATTTTGAGCAAGAAGGCGAAGCGGCGTTTTATGGGCCGAAGATTGATTTTATGGCGGAGGACGCAATCGGACGCGAACATCAAGTAGCGACGGTGCAACTAGATTTTGTACAACCAGAGCGGTTTGAGCTAGAATTCGTGAATGAGAAGGGTGAAAAAGAGCGTCCAGTAATGATCCATCACGCGACTTTAGGCTCGATTGAGCGGTTTATGAGTGTATTTATCGAACATACGGGAGGTTGGTTCCCGTTGTGGTGTGCGCCGGAGCAAGTACGGGTCTTAACTGTGAATGATCAGGTAGAGGATTATGTGAAAGAGATTGAAGAAGTATTAGGGGGTGTGGTGCTAAATGAGCCTGTGAAGAACAATGAGTTGAGGTTCGAGATTGATCGAAGCGACGATAGCCTAGGCAAGAAGATCAAACGAGCAACCGAGATAAAGATACCAGTAGTACTGATCGTAGGACCAAAGGATGCCGAAGTACGTGAGGTGAGCGTGCGGACGCGTGAGGGGGAAGAGAAGGTGAAACTGGGGGATTTGGTGGAGTTTTTGCAAAAACGAGCTGAGAAATAATAAGCTTAGATGAGTTTTGATCAGACTATAGTGATTCTAGGACCGACCGCTTCAGGGAAGACGGGCGTGTCGATTCGGATTGCGAAAGAGGTTGAGCGGCGGGCAAAGGCTTCGCCGGCGGGGGAGTTTGCTGGGTTTACAGGAGCAGAGATTATCTCGGCGGATTCTAGGGCGATTTATCGCGAGATGGACCTTGGGACAGCGAAACCGAGTTTAGAAGAGCAAGATGGGGTGCCACACTGGGGAATTGATTTGGTGAAGCCTGGGGAGAGGTTTACAGTGGCGGATTGGAAAGCTTATACGGAAGAGAAGATCGAGGAAATCCTTGGACGGGGGAAGTTGCCAATGGTGGTAGGCGGTACGGGTTTGTATATTGATGCGCTAGTCTATGACTATGATTTTAGCGCAGAAGCAAAAGCTAGCCAGAGTAATCGCAAAAATGACTGTACAAATTATTTACTCATTGGGGTAAAAACTCCAGATGTGGAATTACGAAAGCGGATTACAGAACGAGCGAATAAATTATTTGTTCAAGAACTTTTCAAAGAGACGCGCAGCTTGGCGGAGAAGTATGACTGGGATAGCCAGGCGATGAAAAGCAATATCTATCAGTTCGCCTGGGCGTATTTGCAGGGTAAATATAGCCTTGAGCGGGCAAAAGAGTTGTTCGTTTATGACGACTGGCATCTTGCGAAGCGGCAATTAACTTGGTTCAAACGGAACAAAAAAATTAACTGGTTGCCACTTGAAGAAATAGAGGGGTACGTGATAAAATGTATACAAGATGAGCAAGGAAACTAATACTCCAACAGAAAAATTGTTCGGCTCGAAATCACGGGCGAAGCTGTTGGGACTGTTCTTTGCGAACCCGACGAAGTCTTTTTACGTGCGTGAGATTACGCGTGTGATTGAGGAACAGATCAATTCGGTGCGGCGAGAGTTGATGAATCTTGAGAGCATCGGGGTGATCCGGAACGAAACCTATGATAACAAGGTGTACTATGCGGCGAATATGAAGCATCCGTTTGCGCATGCGTTACAAGAGATTTTCTCGCCACGTAAGCCAGTAATTGCAAAAACGCAGGATGTGCGGAGACCAACAGTATCAAGTGGTTGGGATGAGTATATCAAGCCAGTGTCGCGATATCTTCGGGGGATGGCATTGTTTAACCGGGCGCCAGGTCAGGACGGGATTGATCTTTTGATTGTAGGTGATGATAAGACGAAGAAATTGACGCGCTGGGCGCAGGTAGTGGAGCAAAAACAGGGGAAGCCGCTCGACTATGTGATTCTGGAGCGAGATGATTTTCTCTATCGAATGAGTGTAAAAGATCGGTTTGTTACGGAAATATTAGAGGCGGCAGAGATTTCAGAGCTATATGATCCAGAGGGAATTATTAAAGGTGATAATAGAGCAGGGTTTTAAGAGAGGTAAGGAGAGATATGTTTGAAATTGAGAGTAAAAATCCAGATGAAATTATCCTAACAACAAAACAGGCGACAATTAAGTTTGACGTGGCGAATGAGACGATTGATGCAAATCTTGAGGTAGGGAAGATTGTTGGGCCGGGTGAGTTTGAGGTTGGCAATGTTGCGATTCGGGGGATTGCGACGGGGGATAAGACTGTGTATGATGCGGTGATTGGCACGGTGCACATTGGGATTATCGGTGGGATTGAGGAAGCGATTACGCTGGATGAACTAGGCGTGGCAGACGTGCTTTGCACAAGCTCGGTGCGAGCAGTGCGCGAAATTGACCCAAAAGTAGTGATTGCGATGGGGAATATTGACGGAATGGTGACGGAACTGAAGGCGGCGCCACGGACAGAGAAGAAATATAAATTGAAAAATGCTGACGCTTTGCCAGCGGCGCTGGAAGTGATTGCGTTAACTTAGGAGAAAAATGAGCGGGGAAAGTATTTTGACACTAGTAATTATCTTCGGGGTAATTTTGGTGTCGATGGTATTACATGAATTGGCGCACGGCCTAGTCGCGTATTGGTTGGGTGATGATACGGCGAAGGATGATGGGCGTTTGACTTTGAATCCGTTGAAGCACCTTGATCCAGTATTGTCGATTTTGTTGCCATTGATGATGTTTTTGTCTGGTGGAGTGGTGTTCGGCGGGGCAAAACCAGTGCCAGTAGATAGTCGAAAGTTAAAATGGGGACCGTGGGGAATGGCGCTAGTAGCGATTGCGGGGCCATTAACGAACTTTGTTTTAGCGCTAGTGGCGTTTTTGGTAGGGTATTGGACCGGGCTAATCACGGCGGATGGCGGAACATTATATTATACAGCCTCGGGGATCTGGGGGACGATTGTGGCGCAGATGGTGATGGTGAACTTGGGCTTTGGGATTTTTAATTTGATTCCGATACCGCCATTAGATGGGTCGCGGGTATTGTACGCGATTGCTCCAGACGGAGTACGGAGCGTAATGGAGAAAATGGAACGGACTGGGCTAATCGTTGTGATCTTGCTGGTGATTTTGTTCCCGAACATATTGTCAGCGATTATGGGTGGGGCAATGCAAGGGATTTTGACTGGGTTTTCGTGGTTGGTTGGGGCGTAGATAAGTGTTTTCTCAAGAGTAACATAATAAGACTCATTAATTGTAGAGCTATTAGACCAAAGCGGACCATGTAAGCCCACTAGATTGAGGTATGCGCCAGCAATATAAGTTGCCCCGCTGCGGACGGTATACTTTTCTTCGTCCGCAGCGGACACGTTTATACATATAGCGGAGAAATGGCAAGCATTGCCATTAATGGTAGGTATAGATCAGCAACGATAAGCGTCAAAGACGGAGCCTACTATTTGAGTTTTCGGAACAATCAGGTTTACCCACTTGATAGTTGGCAAAATTCCTTCGCTTTCTCGCTCCGTTGTCTAGCCATAGAGTAATACAAGTGGAGGATGAAGAAGGTTAAGAATTAGCGTTTATCAATAAGACTGTAAACACCCTGTAGAACGAATTTAGTGCCGATACTGAAAGCTAAAATCAGCAAAAGTATAGGGATGATTAAGACTGGAAAGCCGAGCATGCTCGGCCTGTGTTGGAACTGTTTCCTTCATGAGATGATTATAGCATAGGATAAAAAGGTATGCTATAATAGAGGTGACCCTAGAGGCGGCATGATTTTCCTGAATAATCATGTTTTGGGATTTCGTGGCTCATTTCCGTGGAAATGTCGCATAAGATTTTACCCACCTTGTCTTTATAACAAGGAAAACATCGTCTCTAGGGTTTTTGGATGCCTTCTCGCTACTACTTTGTCGATTTTTCCAGTACGTTATATGTATAAAGTCACCTCTTTACATGTTTTGAATTTGCCTTGTATTAGCCCAAAATAACACCTAAAAGGTCCTGCAAATATGATATAATGATTATAGTTAGAAATTGGTTTATTTAGGGAAGATTGTGAAACAGCGAATTCGAGTTGCCGGGATTATTCAAAAAGGCGCAGAAGTTTTAATCATGAAGAAGGTGCAAGGTCGGGTTGATGGGATCCCGACTTGGGAGATACCGACTGGAAAGATTAAGTTTGGCGAGCAGCCTGAAGAGGCAATGGATCGAATGTTGGAAGAATATCTAGGGGTGGAAGTGGCCGAAAAGACGACTTTGAAGGATGTGGTGACGTTCTTGGCGCCACAGGGGTCAAGCCAGTTGAGCAATCTTTATATAATCTATGAAATTCAACTGAGTCCAGAGACGAAAATTGAACCTCGAGAGCGTTATACGGCTTACAAATATATCAAGCCGGAAGAAATGGCTAGCTATCATTTGGATGAAGCTAGTATTACGACACTGGAGATTGAAGGCCGCGAGGGGATGCGGGGGTCGAACTATAAGGATGTGGCGAATAGCGCGACAGTTTATGTTGATGGTAGTAGCCGGGGGAATCCGGGCCCATCTGGAGTGGGCTATCATATTGTGGGGGAAAATGGCGCGGTGTTGGCGAGCGGAGGCGAATTTATTGGTTTCGCGACGTCACGAGTGGCGGAATATCATGCACTCAGGGCAGGTTGCCTCAGAGCGATTGAACTAGGGCTAAAATCAGTACGCTTTGTAAGCGATAACCTAATGATGGTGAATCAGATGAACGGTATCTATAAGGTAAAAAATCGTGATTTAATGTCGATTTATGATGATATTCAAGGGCTTTTGAAGAACTTTGAGGCCTGCGCGTTTATCCATGTAGCTAGAGAGCATAATACGAAAGCTGATGCGAGAGCGAACGAAGCGATTGACCGGCAGTTTAGTGAAGAAGAGTGTTAGGGTATGGTGGATAAGTTTGTAGAAAAAAGTATTTCAGTGGTCAAAAAAGCTTAAGTACTTGCGGGGGGGGGTACTTATTGTTTTACCATTGACTTTTCTGCGTAAGTGTGCTACAATGGTAAGTAAGAAGCCTCCCAAAGGCTTCCCGTAGCTTAAGAGCTTGTTGTTTGGCTTTGTAGTTTTGCTACAAAAATTATTTGGGGAGGAAATAGAAAATGGGCAAAACAATTGTAGACGCCATGATGACAGGGTTGGAGAGCATCATGCAGTTCGTGACTGGTGGGCGGGTTTTTGTCTGCGCAGTGCTGGCAGTGCTCTTCTTGCCGATTACTCTAGGCGTTTGTACGCTGCTGTTGGTGCTGCTGCCGATCTGGTATGCACTACATCTCCACCTGGCGATTGGCGCCGTGGCTGTGACCGTGATGGTGGTGCTGGCATATATGAACGCTGAGCGCGGGACAATTGGGCCTAAGTACAGGTATACCTATCACGTCTATGGCTATGATTCGGAAAAAGATGGTTGGAACGATAACGAGTATAAGTTTATGATCACCAGCCCCACAAGAGTTGTGATTATTGTATCCTGCGCGCGCCGTATGTTATCTTGCTGAGCGCACATATCGCCATTATTACCGCGGTATTTGTGCGTCAGTGGTCGTCGAGGAGTTCTGAACGGAGAACATGGGTCTGCGATGATGACACAATTCACATGCTACTTACCGGTATTGCCTGGTCTGGGCCGGCTTATATCGCGCTGGTGCTGGGCATCATAATGACGGCAGCCTACTTTCTGAGTACACTGATTTGCGGTAACGCGGATACGTTTGTTTCGGACATCATCCACGGGCCGTGGCTGTACTTGGCGGGGAAGTAAGATGACAGCATCCCGGTAGCTCTTGACGGTTCCCAAAGGCAGATAGCAAGCATTACATTTTTGTCTGGGCGCTTTGGCGTCTAGACGATCTTGCCATGATTTATGACTTTGTTGTCATGATAGTGGAGAGGAAGGCCCCGGTGTCCTACTGGGGCCTTTTACTAGGTTGAACTGACGGCTGTGCTTAAGCTTGGAAAAAGCTGTAGGATATGATACAATATGGATGAGCCTGAAAGACAACCGCTTGTTCGCAAGAGGAAAGTCCGGGCAGCATAGAGCATGATAGTCGCTAACGGCGACCGCCCGCAAGGGTAGGGAAAGTACCACAGAAACTTATACCGCTTGATGGTTTCGGCCGTTGAGTAAGGGTGAAAAGAGTGAGGTAAGAGCTCACAGCGTTTCATGGTGACATGAGACGGGGGCAAACCCTATCAGCTGCAAGGAGTGCTAGAGACCTTGGCTCGAGGATGCACGTTTACCGCTGGAACCATGGAGCAATTCATGGTCTAGATAGATGGTTGTCGGTTCTCCGAGAGGGGAATTACAGAATCCGGCTTATTGACGGCTCATTTTTTAGATAATTTCTGGGGGTAGCGCATAGCTAACCAAAAAATCCGTAGTTTTTTAGCTACGGATTTTTTAGATATAATAAGATTGTTCAGTTTTAAATTATTTAACCAAGCCTTTTTTCTTGAGTGTACGCAAAGTAGAGGCAGCAACGTTAACCTTGAGCTTTTGCCCGTCAACGATTAAGGTCTTTTTCTGAACATTTGGCTTAAAAACTTTACGGGTTTTGCGTTGCGAGAACGAAACGTTATGACCGTACATTTTGCCTTTACCACTGATTTCACAGACTGCCATTATTTGGTCTCCTTTACCGTATTGACGACGGCTTTAAAAGCTTCAGGCTGATTAACAGCAAGCTCAGCAAGGATCTTGCGGTCAATTGTGACGCCTTTTTGTTTGAGGCCGGACATTAGCTGGGAATAGGAAAGACCGAGCTCGCGCGAAGCGTTATTGATACGGGTAATCCAGAGCGCGCGCAAATCGCGTTTGCGGTTGCGGCGATCGCGATATGAATAACGAAGGGATTTAATGACGCCCTGTTTTGCTAAGCGGAAACTGCGGGTGCGGTAATGTTGCATTCCCTTAGCGGCGTCTAAAGTTTTCTTATGTTTTGCCCGTGCAGGCACACCACGTTTAACTCTCATCTTAGACTCCTAATGCAGTTTTAACATTTTTAGCAATTTTGCCATTCACAAAAGCAGCAGTTTTCATGTTGCGTTTGCGGGCTTTAGATTTTTTGGCAAGAATGTGGTTGCCGTAAGCACGCTCACGAGCAAGTTTACCAGAACCGGTAATCTTGATACGTTTCGCGGTGCCTTTATGCGTCTTGAGTTTTGGCATAAAAGTTCCTTTGTTGCTTAGATTGTATTGAAGCTTTAGCCTAAATACAAGATAAGCTATTAGTTGATATTAAAAGGGCAATTAGCTAGCCATGGAAGTAGGAATTACTTCTTCTGAACTTTTGCTAATAAAAGAGGGAATACCTCTGTTGTTGTCAATTTTACAACGACTCTTTCTCTGGCATATTATTTCTTGCGAATACTGATAGAGAAGTTACGTCCAGCAAATTGAGGCTTACCTTCTTGGGCGATTTCAAGGTCTTCAGAAATGAGCGCAAGAATCTTATCAAGCATAGCTTGTCCGAGTTCTTTGTGAGCCATTTCGCGACCACGGAAAATAACCATGATTTTAACGCGATCACCATCTTCGAGAAAGCTTTTTATTTTGCGAACTTTGATGTTAAGGTCGTTGTCACTGATTTTGAGGCCAATTTTCATCGTTTTGAGTTCGGATTGTTTTTCGCGAGCTTTT
>CARBES010000030.1 GCA_948944455.1 uncultured Candidatus Saccharibacteria bacterium
TACGACCCTCTGTTCCGAAGACAGATGCTCTAATCCACTGAGCTACCGGTGCATAAGTATATTCTAGCACATGAAGAGGAATATCTCCAGAGCCACTTTTCTTGTCTTATCTTAAGCACTATGATACTATTAAGGCATGGAAAATCAAACAAACACTTCAAAAGACCGAGTTTCATCTTCGGGTAATCTCGATCAAAATCAGCCAAAGCCCAAAGAGTCTCGCCTCAGTATGAAGCGTCGTCGTGGCCCAACTAACCCAAACGGCAAAATCTATCAAAGAAGTGAGAAAGCCATCCGTCGATCCCTTTTCGTTGCCCTATCAAAACGTTATCTCGGCGTGCAAGCTAAAGCCATCTTCCGCGCGGCGCATGTTACGGCGCCGACTTTTTATGCTCACAACGAGAACGTTAACGCTGCCCTAATTAACTGCGAAACGGATCTTGAAAAGAATTATATCCAGTTGATTTCCAAAGTTACCAAGCGCGAAATGGCTTGGACGATAACGCTGACTTTTATTGAACGTAATCGTGATTATTTTCGTGCTACAACGAGAGCTCGGGATTTCTACCTGCTTCAACGTATGGTTGACGACATACGTCCAATTCTTATTGGCACTGGCGATATCAGTAAGAAATCCTACAATCTCTATATTTTTGAGGCAATCGGGATTATTGACTGCTGGATGCGCTTCGACAATTTTGATAAAAATCTGATCGACCAATATGTCAAGAAGCTAGTGCAACTTAGGTTTATGCGGTTTTAGGATATATTGTTGCCACACGAATCATATTACGGATCGTCTCAAAAAGGTATGGTTTATAATCCTGGATCGGAAGCGGCCTAGATTCTAGGATACATGAGAAACATGTGGAACTAGTTAGTTCGATGATCATAAAAAGTAGCACCTGTGGACTGCGCAGATGAACTCCGTTTTGTCCCGCTGCAAGTAACATCGCCTGCATTACGTCGGAACTATCATCACTAATATAATCTTGGAGTTTTTGGTTGAAAAGACCGAAGGAAAGATTTTTTGCGATGAGACGGAGCGCCATTGGATTCTGAGTCAACAAGTTAATAATGTAGTTAATTACAAAAATCATCTGCTCCTCAAGCCCGACGATGTCCGTTGCATGGAGCGCATCAACAGCAGCTTGGAAAAACTCCCGTGATTTTTGAGTGATAAGCGAATTTTTCAGTTCTTCCTTGTCCTGGAAATATAGGTAGACGGTACCCTTTGCGATCCCGGCTCGCTCGGCAATTTCCTGGATAGAAATATCGACGTCGCCGTGTTCCATAAAAAGCTGGTAAGCCGCAGCAAGGATCCGTTCAGACTTATTGGCGGCCACAGACTGGCTATTGGTAGACTTTTTTCGGTTAGACATAGTGTATTTAATCCCCTAATTAGAAAATTTTATAAAAATATTAAAGAATTAAAGAAAAATTTGCAAAAGGTATATTAAATTTAGCGATGAAATTAAAATAAAAAATATTTTCTGCGATTTTTACGTTAAAATACATCTTTGCGACGACTGATCGTCATAATAAATAATCATGAAGACGATTGTGTCTTCTATTTTGATTATATATGCAAGGCATATTTTAGTCAAGTATGACTTTTAGTCATATAGCTTTTTGTATTATCATATATCTGTTATGTTACCATACATAACATATTTTGAATGATAGTATTGACTATAAGTCATTTTTGATATAAAATGTCTTGCAGATAAATGACCGTTGGTCATTTTCAGTAAAATATTAAGTAAAAAATGGAGGAATATGAAGCGAATTAGTGAACTAATTTGTAAACAGCGTTGGCTAATCGTGATTTTATCCTTTGTGTTGATAATTCCAGCGATTTTGGGTTATGTAGCAACGAAGGTGAACTACGATTTACTAGTTTATTTGCCTTCCGATATTGAAACCCTGGAAGGTCAAGAGATTTTAACTGAAGAATTTAGCATGGGCGCATTTTCGGTGGCGGTCGTAGAGGACATGCCGCCAAAAGAACTCATGAAGCTTGAAGAGGAAATCCGCAGTATTGAAAGTGTTAATCAAGTATTGAGTCTGGCGGACCTAACCGGTACGGCAATTCCGACTGATTTCCTGCCAAGCACTGTGCGCGAAAAAATGACACATGATGGGACACAGCTTATGTTCATTACTTTTGCAAACGGCACTAGTGATGAACAGACAATTGCTGCCGTAGAGGAAATACGCACTATAGCTAATAACCGATGCCTGCTCGGTGGGATGAGCGCGATGGTGCTCGACACCAAGAATCTGTTCAAGAGCGAAACGCTGCTTTACGTATCAATTGCCGTAGCGCTTTCACTGGTAGTGCTCTTACTATCGCTAGATTCTTTCCTAGTCCCATTCTTAATGCTGGGTAGCATCGGGCTAGCTCTAGTCTTCAATATGGGGACAAATTTCTTTCTCGGAGAGATTTCTTATATTACTCAAGCAATTAGCGCAGTATTGCAACTTGGTGTGACTATGGACTTCTCCATCTTTCTTTATCATAAATATGAAGCTGCCAAGAAAACGAATAATGATCATCTTGCTGCGATGTCGCAAGCAATTCGCGAAACAGCCAGTTCAGTATTAGGGAGTTCACTGACGACTTTTGCAGGTTTTCTAGCGCTCTGCACGATGAGCCTGACTTTAGGTACCGACATTGGTATCGTGATGGCGAAGGGCGTATTACTCGGTTTGGTGGTGGCTATGACGCTCTTTCCAGCTTTGCTACTCGTCTGCGATAAGGCAGTCGACAGAACACGACACCGCGAGCTTTTGCCAAAATTCACCGGTCTCAAAAACTGGATTATCAAATACCGTAAAGCAATCTTGGCCGTGTTTCTGGTTTTACTCATTCCGGCATTCGTAATTTATAACAAAGTCGAGGTCTACTACAAGTTAGATTCCTCAATCCCGGAAGACTATGAATACACAAAAGCAATGGCTGTACTTCGTGAAGACTATGGCATGGAGTCACAGATGATTGTGTTAACGAAGTCGTCGCTGAGTTCGGCCGAGCAGCAAGAAATGGCTAACGAAATTGCCGAGTTGGATGGCGTGGACGCCGCGTTGAATCCAAACATTCTAGAAAGCTATGGCCTGTCGCAAGAAATGCTTAGTAATAATGTGCGCGAAATCTTTGAAGCGGAAGATTGGTCGGCGACGTTAATTCTGTCGAATTATAGTATTGCTTCGGATGAATTGAACTTACAAATCGATAAAGTGAACCAGATTGCTGACAAATATGACGCAAGTGCAATCGTCGCTGGAGAGGGTCCGCTCATGAAAGATTTGGTGGAAATTGCCGACCGCGATTTTGCAAGTGTTAATATCACATCGATTGCTGTGATTTTTATTATCATGGCGGCAGTGCTGAAATCAATTTCCTTACCAGTGTTATTAATGGCGGCGATCGAGTTTGCGATTTTCTTAAACATGGGTATAGCATTCTTGACCGGTACAGAAATTCCATTCATCGCTTCAATTGTGATCGGCACAATTCAACTTGGTGCAACCATCGATTATGCAATTCTACTAACTACTAAATACCTTGAGGAACGTAAGAATAGAGTAGAAAAGGTTCAAGCCGCGAAAAACGCTTTGGCCGCTTCTATACAATCGGTTTTCGTCAGCGCAATGTGTTTCTTCGCGGCAACAATCGGTGTTGGACTATTTTCACAAATTGACATGATCGGATCATTATGCACGCTAATTGCACGTGGAGCCATCGTAAGCATGGTGGTTGTAGCAACGGTAGTTCCAGCACTGTTAGTTGGTTGCGACGGACTAATTCAAAAAACAACTTTAGGATTAAAAGAAGGAAATTAAAAAGGAGCTTTATGAAAAAGTTAACAAAGAATTTACTATACGCATCAGTAGCTGGAATTACAATATTATCATCTACGATACCTTACAGTGTTTATGCAATGACGCAGGATGAAACCGTCTATGCGAAGCTACAGACAAATGGTGATCAGAAATATGTTTCTGTAACTAAACATTTAATCAACGATGAAAAAACGGAAGAGTTAACTGATCTTAGTAGCCTTAGTAAAATTGAAAACCTAAATGGTTTTGAAAGCTGGTCGGTAAACGGGCCGGAGCTGACTTGGAGAGCAGCTGGAAAAGATATCTACTATCGCGGCGAGTCTGATCAGGAACTGCCAGTGACGATGAAGGTAGTTTACAAGTTAAATGGCGAAGTCAAGGAGCTAGATGAAATATTGGGTAAGTCTGGTCAGGTCGAAATTCAGCTTGAATACATTAACCACGCAAAAAACGGGAACCTTTGGACGCCGTTTGTAGTCGCTGTAGCGACAACCCTAGATGAGACTAAAGTTTCCAACATTAGCGTAACGAATGGTAAGATTACTAGCAATGGTCGCAATATTGCTATTGCTGCTGTCGCTGCGCCGGGTTTATACGAAAGCCTTGGTCTAAAAGAATTGAAAGATACCGATAAAGTAGTAATTAGTTTTGAAACTACGAACTTTGAGCTTGGCGACATCTATTCGGTTGCAACACCGAAGCTGCTTGATAGTGCAGACTTAAAGATCTTCGACGAGCTAGAAGGACTTTATGCTGATGCTGAGAAAATGTCGCAAGGTAGCCAGGATCTAGTCACTGGCGCCCGGGCTTTGCGCGCAGGGATTCTTGAGTTGCGCACAGCCGTGGCTAGCACGCGTGATCAGGTGCAGGGCGTAGGTGGGTTACTCGACGAAACCACTATTGCTGGAATTAAAATTCAGGCCAGCGCCGCGGCGCAGGAAAGCGTAAAAACGCAGGCTCCTACGATCAATGCGATGCTGGAGCAACAACTTGCGAATAACGAGGTTTTGCTCGATGCGTTAAAACTTGAAGCGGAGCAAATGTGTAAGGCGCAGTACAGTACATGTTCGGCGGAGATGACTGCAAAATTCCAAGAGCAACTTCTCGCTAAGGTAAAAACAACCCTCGCACAGAGTTCAATGGAGCTGGCGACACAGGTGGCCATGACGACTGCTGCCGCTACGGCCGAAAGCGTTGCGATGCAGTTGGCTGGAGCCGTTGGCGAAAAAACTGGAGCTCTACTCCTAGCTCCGTTTGATGCGATTGTGGGCGGAATTGACCAAGTTTTGAATGGAGCGGATGAGCTCTGCGTAGGAATGGAAAAATTTGATAAAGAAGGCGTCCAGACTCTAAATAGTTTCGTCAATGGGCAGCTACGTGGCACTGCCGACAAGGTCAAGCACCTAACTCAGCTTGCTGACCAATATGATAATTTTTCTGGCAAGGCCAACGGCGTTAAAAGTGAAACAAAATTCGTTCTCATGATCGAGGGGAGGAAAGCTAAGTAGCTAAGATAGCCAGAAGGAACTGCCCGTAACGATGCGGGCAGTTTTGCCTAACAGGGGGACCTGTGGTATAATGCATTCATGCACTCGTAGCTCAGCTGGATAGAGCGTTGGTTTCCGGTACCAAAGGTCGCACGTTCGAATCGTGTCGAGTGTACCAAGTTTCTGTCCTCAAGCTCCACGAATAGTGGAGTTTTTGTTTTGATAGACCAATAGCAAAGCTACAAGATCGTAATATTTTCCTCACTACGGTCTTGGAAGTTCTGTCGAATAAAATCGCGGCTAACAACCGGGATCTGGAATTGTTCAAAAAGGCTTTCGTCAATTTGGGCAATTCCTTTTTGCCAAAAATCTAGTCCGAAATCTAGAAGAGGAACATAACAATACTTATCACGAGCGGTATTCTGAGAGGTCTTAGCAAGAAAAAGACATGCTCGGAAAAATTTAGTCATGAAATACTTCGCCATCAAAAAGGCATCATCTTGATTGGCGAAAGGGCCAAACTCAATAAAGGTTTCGGCGCAGACATCTCCCGGACGTGCCACACAAATGTTTGAATATGACCCGCCAAGACCGATACTACGCGACATGTTCCCCCAAGCTTTTGGTACAAAAAGTTTATAGGCGTCGAGATTAGGGCTAGACTTTGGCAGGCTCTTACGCGGAATGTATTTATAACCGCGTTCTCCATTTGAGAAAAGGCCAAAAAGGCGTACGTCATCAGGTTTTTGCGGGTTATCTTCTAACGAAAGCTGGTATTTCCACGGGCGACGCAGAGGCTCTGCACAAAAACCATATGGCCGGCGCGCCGATCCGAGTGAAGAAATGCTTTTGTCATTAGCTAAATTACGCAAGCAATCAAGCTCGGCTGGCTTCTCGACTTCGCGCGTCTCAACTGGCAGGACGACTGAGCTGGCTTCCTTACCGTATTCAAATTTACGAATTTGTCCATGATTATCGTACTTATTGTCGCGTAAAACAATGTTTACACCGCCGGTGCCAATTTCCGGGAAAATGCGACGATTATCATTTTCATAGTAGTTGTCGATTAGAACTAAATGCGGGTCACGTTTATACTCAATATTATTAAGTTGTTTTAGACCGTTCGTATTCGTGACCTTCTGCCAGCCAAGCGGGAAAATTAAGCAAAGTAATTCTGGATCGAGGTCGACCGCCATGCGGTAAAAATCAGCATAAACTTGGCGCCGGCCAGATTGGTATGGCGGATTGCCAATAATAATATCGAACTTCACATCATCTTCCCAAAATTCTGCATTTTTCTGCAATACTTTTACATAGTTTATCATACTTTTACCATCAGACGGATTATACACGACGAAATGCTTCATGATTTCTTTTAATTCAGAATCGGAGAAAAAATCCTCATCAAAACGTGTAAAACTCAGAATAGTGCGGAGCGTAACTTCGTGCGTAACAGCATCCGGCGACCAGGCATAGATTTGATGCGTAAAGATATGTAGTAGACAATCATGGTCTGACGAAAATGATGGGCGCAGATTTCGAAAAAGTCGATACGCAAGAGCAGCAGAGAAAATCCCACCCTTCGAACAGAGATCAAGAAAAGTAGAATCTGGCGAACGAAAAGCATCGGGACGCTGCGCTTCAAGATAATCTAGCATTCGCTCAACAATCAAAAGTGGAGTAAAAACATACTGACGTTGTGGCGGAATATAATCAAAAATTGTCTGAAAAGCTGAGAGATTGTAGTAATTCGTAAGCGACTCTTCGCGCGCCATAAACTCAGTAATTGCGGCAGAGCAGTTTACTTCGTCAAAGAAATTTTCTTTCGCCAGAACTCGAAAATCAGCCTTAGAAATACCGGTTAGCTTGGAAAAAGTATCATCCGAAGCAGTTTCAACTAGTTGTCGGAGGTCCTGACTGAGCATGCCATAGAGATGGAGTAGGAGTGGGATTGTTGAGGTAAAGCCACGTAGTTTCTCACGGCAACTTTCTTCAATTTCCTTCTTATGACTGCGGCGATGGTCTTTTTTCTTTAAAACATTTGGTCCGGTAGTGGATGGCACGGCTTCCATAAATGGTTGCGGGGTAGATTCAAAACCATGCTTTCCCAGAGCGTAAATCTTGTTCAATACGCGGTGTGCACTGGGCGAAAGCGCAGCAACGTTATCAAGGCGAAAAAGTTTGTCCGAGGAGACAAATCCACCATCAACGATTTCTTGAGCAGCGAGTTGGGCTGGCAGAGTTACGATTTGCTCAGCCGAGAGCGGAGCCATTTTGCCATTAGGTGATGAAGCGTAGATAGGTAAATATTTGAGCAGGGCTAGAGTCGCGGCAATATCGCTAGCAGAGTTATTACAAAGATTCACAGCATAATCGCGCACGGCAAGCATAGCGCGATCGGAAGACCAGTCGAAAATATAGGTAGATTTTTTCATAAAGCCGTCGGCTTGCCAAGGGTTTTGTGCGCGGAACGCTGCCTGGAGATATTGCGCCGAGCTAATCTTGGCCAGATTACTAGTCACTCCCAGCATCAAAACCGCAGTCCATTCTGGCACGGTAATTCCGGTAGTGAGACGACCACAAGAAAGCGTAATAGTGCGGCTACGCAGTGGCTCAGAGCCGATCGCACGACGGACACGAGCTAAAGCCCGGACAGAATCGTTCGGACCAGCATCGTCCTTCCCCGCCACAACAACAACTTCGTAATCATGAAAAAACGGATGAATATGCAATAAATTTGCCAGCGCACGGCACTCATCAATATGACTAAGTAACCAAAAGGTATGACGAAAATATTGACGGTTCTGCTCCGTAGTAAACGGCAGACTATACGAAAGTTCATTATCAGATTTCTCAGCCAAAAGTAGATCTAGCCAGCGGCGCACAAGAGTTTCGTGCAGAAACTTACCACCCTTCACGCGGAAAAGCTCATTCGAGTTTGAGATCCGAGGATTAAAGTCTTTGCCAAAATAATCACAAAGCTGATAAGTGTACAGCTTTAATTGAGGTAAAGTTTCGTAGGGATTATTGGAACTTTCGCCCGCGGAGCTAGACTTCATGCGCTGTTCATCGAGATAAGTCCAGTTATAGATTTGATTTTTAGAAAACTCATGAGTTGTTAAAGCGCGAAAAGGTGTACCAGAAAGATGTAACGTAAAATCCGTTTTAATCTTAGCAAGGGCCTGACGAGTTTTCTCCGTATTAACTCCATCATGACTTTCGTCGACGATAAGCAAATCCCAAGGTTTCTTTACGCGGAAAATCCACTGGTTCTTAGCTTTAAAATCACCGCTCTGGTTTTTCCCTTTCAGGTCCTGTAGCGAAATGAAGAAAAAGAGCGGGCGCGCAAGAAGCTCTGGGTTATGCAGGAGCTCGGCGCGAGAGTAAATATGGGTTTTCCGACCGTTCACAATAACATCACTGCCCTTCACCGAAGCAAAAATAAATTCACTGACCGGAGCGACGAATTGGCAGAAGTCGCTCTGCCAAGAGTCGGAAATCGCTGGGCGGTTCGAAACGATCAATATGCGCTGAGCCGCAATAGCTTCCGCGAATTGATAAGCTGTAAAGGTCTTACCAAAGCGCGGTTTCGCATTCCAAAGAAACTTGGCTTTATCGCCACCAGAATGATTATCTAACCAATAATTATATGTTTGCTTAATGGCGGTTTTCTGCTCGGAGCGAGGAACAATCTTCGGCGGGTGCGAAGATAGCATAATATCAGCAAGAGAATGCTGTTCAGCTCCAAGTTTTAAATCTTTTGAAATGGTCCAATCATAGAAAAAGAGCTTTTCCGGAGATTTAAGCAGATCGCCGACAATAACATTCGCGACGAGAATTTTATCGACGAGAGCAAAGAACTTATCACTAAATTCTGGACGCGAACTGGCAAAATCTAGAATAATCGCACGTAAACGACGGCGGGTCTCGAAAACAAGTTTTTCATCAACATCAACACCATAGAGACGGGAAAGGGCAATCAGGATATCATAGGGCGTAGGCTTCGCCGCAAGCAGACGACGATGCAATACTTCAACTAAAAAATTACCACTACCGCAGCTAGGCTCAAAGACTGTCTTTTTTATATCCGAAAGCGCAGGTTCGCAAAGCTCGCACATTCGCCCAACGATTTGTCGCTCGGTGAAAATCTGGGTATTTCGCGGAGAATTGCGACTAGACCTCGACATACTTGCTAAACCATTTCGTAAAGCCGTCAAGCGAAGAAAAGGCCGCTGCATCCTCATCTGAATCGGCCGCGAGAAAAGCTACTACTTCGCCATCGCGAAAAATGACAAAGGTGGGATAGAAGCGTAGGTTCGGAACAAGTCCAGAAGCTTTCAGGTCGGAAAAGTTAGTTTGATAAATTTTGAGCTGGTGCTCGGCAGAAAAATCTTGGACGATTTGGCTGAGTTCTACCGAAGTTTGACAACCGGGCTGATGCGCAAAAACGGCAAAAGTTTTCCGCTCATCAACTAGTTCGCGCAGTTCGGCAATATCAATGTCTTCGATCTGCGCCGTATCGTAATATTCCGGATCAAGCCGGAAAGTCGCTGGCTGACGGAAAATTAGGAACGCCGCGACACAGATGACGAGCGTGACGAGTAGGATGATCCCAGCAGTGAGGCGTTTCACGATTTTTGCTCGTGGAGAGTATTAAGATCGATATTATGATAGGGGACTTTCCAGAAGTCGTAAACCGTCTGACCATTACGAGTAGTCTTCACCTCAACATTATTCTCGCCCTCGTAATTCCAATAGCCGCCAACGTTATAGATTTTATCCGAGTCCCAACCGAGCGCCACGAGCATATCTTTCGTCATGCCAGCGTAACCGCCGCCGCCACACATGAGGAAAATAGTTTTGTCCTTCGGAAAGAGCGATTCGAGGATCGGAAGCGACTCGATATAATTCGCATGGTAATTCCCTTTACCGTCATGCGTGAACAATGTCTTGCCAGTGTAGGTGGCGCCAACTTCGTCCGGCAAACCCGAAACGTTCACAATATAAGGCAACGGCACTACTTCAAAACCATCGACAAAGCCAGAAAGATACGAATCGCCACCAATCGCTTCGTAATTACCCGGATCCTTCAACATACGCATGTCGCGATAAACAGCATCAGGACGATGTAGGTAATTATCGATTGTAATTTCGTTGATATTTTTATCAATACCAAACTCACCACGAACGCCTTCGGACTTTTCTGGCTTCGGCAGGGCGGAAAGTATAGCAGATTGATTAGTGTTTTCGCAAGAATCGGCACGATCATTCGGTCGTAGAAGTGCTACCAGCCCGGCCACCACAATAATAGCTAAGCAGACTGCACCTAGCGTTAAGCCAAAAGTTTTCGTTTCTTCACGTTTCCTGCCCATAAGACCTCCTTTTGAATAATTATAAGAGGAATGACAGATAAAATCAAGAGAGTAATAAGTCTTCGTCCGCAGCGGAATCGTAAACGCTTCAACTACTATTTTTAGTTTACATAGCTTTGATGCTGCAGTAAGTGGCAACTACTGGTCGGCAAATATCGGTAAAGTCAGTTCAGAAGTTTATAGCTATGTGTTTTGGACGCCTGATGATTCTCGTCCACTATCCCTCAGACCCAGCCTTGTTGGCTTCTCCCTCCGTTGTCTAGCCATAGAGTAATCAAGGGAGGATGAAGAGCTAAACAATGGTAGCTATTCTGCGGTATTTACAAGGCATCGGACGGAAAAGCCGTAGGCGCGAACGTTTCCGTAGGACGGGACGACATACGCCGGATTAAAGTCGAGGTAGCGGGCGTTGGCAGCAGAATCAGCAACAGATGACCAATAGACGCCATCGGCACCAACACTCCGGACCTGCTGGACGCTAGCCCAAGGAGCGACGAGCCCGGCGCGTAGGAAGTGTATAGGGCTCCCCGTCAAAATGCTCTCGGTTGTAACATTAGCGCCAATCTCTTTAC
>CARBES010000031.1 GCA_948944455.1 uncultured Candidatus Saccharibacteria bacterium
TTGTCACTCCTGTGACAATTTTGCAAGCCGACCCCTCCACAGTGACTCAGATTAAAACCGTCGAAACTGACGGCTATAACGCTGTGCAACTGGGGTATGGTCAGGGTAAGAATCTGAGCAAGTCGGTTTCTGGCCACGTTAAGACGGCCGGAGTCACTCCAAAGGTCTTAAAAGAGTTCCGCACCGAAGCGGAGCCAGAAGTCAAGGTCGGCGACAAGCTTTCCGTTGAGAATTTCAAACTCGGCGACAAAGTCACTGTTACTGGCATTTCTAAAGGTAAAGGCTACGCCGGTACCGTCAAACGTTGGAACTTTAACGAATCACGCAACACCCACGGTTTCAAGGGAAACATTCGTCGCGTAGGTTCGATTGGTTCAATGTATCCACAAAAAGTTTTCAAGGGCAAACGTATGCCAGGCCGTATGGGTCACGATCAGGTAACTGTCAAGAATTTGGTAGTTGCTTTTTTGGATGCTGAAAACAACTTGATTGGTCTCAAAGGCGCTGTCCCTGGTCCGAAAAAAGGTATCGTCACAGTGGTGGCAGAGGGAGAGAAGTAAGTATGGCGACGACATTGAATAAAGATATATTCGGTCTCGATGTTCAGAATCACGAACTCCTCAAGGCCGCTTACGATGCATATCTCGCCAATTCCCGTAGTTCACATGCTAAAACCTTGAAGCGTGGTGAAGTTCGCGGTGGCGGTAAAAAACCATGGAAGCAGAAAGGTACTGGTCGCGCTCGTTTCGGTTCGACTCGTAACCCAATTTGGCGCCATGGTGGTGTAGCCTTTGGCCGCACCGGCGAAGAGAACTTCACTAAGAAAATGAGCAAAAACGCCAAGAAAGTTGCCGTCAAACAGGCTCTTAGCATCAAGAACGCTGATAAGGCAATCATTGTCGAAAGTATCGCTACGACCGGCAAAACCAAAGAGATTGCAAAGAAGCTAAATGACTTGAAGCTAAACGACAAAACTGTTTTGATGGTTGTCGACACCAAGGCTCCAGAAATCCTTCGTGCTACAAACAACCTCGCTAACTTAAAGCTCGTCCGTGCGACTTACTTGAACGTATTTGACATTCTTAATGCCGATGCAGTCATCTTCAGCGAAACCGCGTTAAAGGCTGCAGAAAACTGGCTACTAGATAAGGAGGAAGCATAATGAGAACTGTTCAATATATTCCTCGCGCTACCGAGAAAGCCTACGTCGCTCAGACTAAGAATCAGTACATCTTCTTCGTTCCGAAGTCCGCCTCGAAACAAGAAGTTGCTAAGCAAATTACTGAAGCTTTCAAAGTTACGGTCGTCGATGTACGCATCGCTAACCGTAAAGGCAAAGCTACTCGTTTCTCTCGCGGCAAACATGCTTATCCTGGCATTACCTATCGCGAGGATCGCAAAGTCGCTTACATCACCGTAAAAGAAGGCGACAAGATCCCGGTATTTGAAGAAGTCAAGGAAGATAAGAAAGCTGACGAAAAAGCTAGCAAGAAGGCCGAGAAAAAGACGGAAAAGAAAGCCGACAAGAAAGAGGCTAAAACGGAAAAGAAAGTAGCAAAAAAGACTACTAAAAAGGAGGATAAGTAATGAGCATTAAAGCTTATCGCCCAACTACTCCGGCCCAGCGTCAGAAGACTACCCAGGATTTTGACCAAATCACAACCAAGAAGCCAATGAAATCACTCTTGGCTAGCAAAAAGCAAATGGCCGGCAAGAACAACCAGGGTCGCATTACCGTGCGTCACCGTGGTGGCGGCGTCAAGCGCCATTATCGCGTCTTGACTTACTCTTTGCCACAAGGTAGCTACACTATCATGGAGATCGAATATGATCCAAACCGTAGTGCACGCATCGCCCGTGTCAAAGACCAAAACAATACATATCACTACGTCATTGCTGATAATAATATGAAGAAAGGCGATGCTTTTGAAGCCGGCAAGGAAGCGGCTGTCGAAACTTCTAACCGTATGCCAATCGACAACATCCCAGTCGGTACCTTCATCTATGCAATCGAGCTTACCCCAGGCCGCGGCGCTCAAATGGTCCGCTCCGCTGGTACTAGCGCTCAGCTCATGGCTAAAGAGAACGGCTATGCCACTCTCAAGATGCCATCTGGCGAAATGCGTAAAGTATTGGTTAGCTGCGAAGCTAGCATCGGCACCGTCGGCAACGAACAGCACCAGAATATCAAAATCGGTTCGGCTGGTCGCCGCCGCCGCAAAGGTATCCGCCCAACTGTCCGTGGTGTTGTCATGAACGCAACCGATCACCCACACGGTGGTGGTGACGGTGGTCGTCACGGTACTGGTAAAGCTCCACGCACTCCATGGGGTCAGTTGACGCTTGGTTACCGTACTCGTCATAATAAGAAAACTAATAAAATGATCGTGCGCAGTCGCCACGAAGGAAAGAGGAAATAATGTCTCGGAGTCTGAAGAAAGGTCCATTCGTGGACTACAAGCTCGCGAAGAAAGTTGCTGCCCTCTCTGCCGAGGACCGCACCGTGATCAAGACGTGGGCACGCCAATCCACTATCTCTCCAGATATGGTTGGTCGCACGATTGCTGTTCATAATGGTAAGGTGCACGTTCCTGTCTTCATCAGCGAGAATATGGTTGGTCACAAGCTCGGCGAGTTCGCTCCAACCCGCAAATTTAAGCGCCACGGTGGTAAGAAAGCTGCCGAAGCTGCTGCAAAGGGAGGTAAATAATTATGACTACTCATTTTGCTTATGCAGTTATTAAAGGCGTTGATAGTCAACCACGCAAGACCAGTGTTGTAGCTAGCCTCGCGAGAGATCGTTACGTCAGCGACGCTGTCGTGATCTTGGAAAATACTCCAAGAAGAGCTGCACGGGCTGTACGAAAAGCCATCGAAAGCGCTACCGCCAATTTGCTAAACAATAGTGGCGTCAGCATTGATCCGAAAACCTTGAGAATTGCTCGTATTTCCGTCACGGCTGGCACTCGTATGCGTCGCTATGTTCCAGCTTCTCGCGGTCGTGCCTTGCCTTACGAAAAGATTAGCAGTAACATCTTTGTCGAAGTTGCTGGCGAGGAAAAGGCTAAGAAAGCTGAAGCTAAACCTGAACCAAAGGCAGAGAAGAAAACTAAAGAATCAGCTGCAGAAGCTGGAAAGGAGAATAAGTAATGGGTCAGAAAGTCAACCCAGTCTCTTATCGTCTCCAGATCAGCAAGGACTGGTCGTCCAAGTGGTTTACCCGCAAAGCCGACTTCCGCAACTGGCTGGTAGAAGATTCGAAGATTCGCGACTTGATCGAAAAGCGCTTTAGCAGCCGCCCGACGATCGCTCGCATTACGATTGAGCGTAGCGCCAACCTTACAACGATCACGATTTTGACCGCCAAGGCTGGTGCCGTTATCGGCAAGCAGGGCGCTGGCATTAATGAGCTCAAAAAAGAACTCGAAAAAATTGTCAGCGGCCCAGTCCGCATCAACGTTGAAGAAGTCAAAAAGCCTGAGCTCAGCGCCAAACTAGTTGCCGAGAATATCGGGTTCCAACTCGGTAAACGCATGAATTTCCGACGCGCCGTCAAGATGGCTTGCCAATCTACTATGAATGCTGGCGCTAAGGGTATTCGTGTTGAGGTTTCTGGTCGTCTTAATGGGGCTGAAATGAGCCGCCGCGAAAAATTCATCGAGGGTTCGGTGCCTCTACATACTTTACGTGCTGATGTCGATTTCTATACGCACCACGCGCCAACCGTTGCTGGCATTATCGGAGTAAAAGTTTGGATCTATAAGGGGGAGAAATAACCATGGCTATTCTAACACCAAGAAGAGAAGCGCATCGCAAGGTTCGCAAGGGTAAAAACCGCGGTACCGCTTCGCGCTGCAACTATGTCGCTTTCGGCGATTGGGGCTTGATGTCACTCGACAACGAACGTGTCACCAGCCGCCAAATTGAAGCCGCCCGTCAGGCAATCACTCGCTTCGTAAAGCGTGGCGGTAAAATCTGGATTCGTATTTTCCCGCACACTCCAGTTACTAAAAAACCACTTGATGTGAAAATGGGTAGCGGTAAAGGTGAACCTCAGTTCTACGTAGCTAAGGTTAAAGCCGGCACCGTGATGTTTGAAATTAGTGACGTCACCGAAGAGCAAGCCAAAGAGGCCTTCCGCCTAGCTGGTCATAAGCTCCCGGTTCGTACCAAGATTATTAAGAAAGAGGAGTTTTAACATGACTGGAACACTTCAAGGCATTGTTACCTCGGATAAGCGCGACAAGACTATCACCGTATCGATCGCGAGCCGAGAAACTCACCCGCTCTATCGTAAACAATATACGAAGACTCGCAAGTATACTGCTCATGATGAAAACAACGAAGCTGGCCTTGGCGACAAAGTCGAGATCGTTGCTTGCCGCCCGATTTCTAAGACTAAAAGCTACAAGCTAGCTAAGGTTATCGAGAAATCTCGTGGCACTGTTGAGCTCAAAGACGAAGTCTTGGGTGAAGGGGAGGAGAAATAAATGATTCAACAGGAAACTAGATTAAAAGTTGCTGATAATAGCGGCGCCAAGGAACTTGGTGTAATCCGGGTCCTTGGTGGGACTAGAGCAAGGTATGCGCGCGTAGGTGATATCGTCACCTGTAGCGTAAAAGACGCTTCGCCAACCGGTAACGTAAAGAAAAAGGCTGTCGTAAAGGCTGTTATTGTTCGCACCACCCAGCAAATTCGCCGTCCAGATGGCAGCACGATTCGTTTTGATGATAATGCGGCCGTGCTAGTCAACGACGACAAGACGCCAAAGGGCACTCGTGTCTTTGGGCCAGTGCCTCGCGAACTCCGCGAACTCGGCTTTAGCAAGATTATCAGCTTAGCACCGGAGGTACTATAATGGCTAAATGTTTGAAAGTAGGCGATCGCGTAAAAGTTATCGCTGGCGACCACAAAGGTACCGTCGCAAGCATTGTCAAAGTTGATCGAGAAGCACGCAAGGCTTTCTTGAAAGATATTGACATCCGCGAACGTCATATGCGCAAAACGCAGTTTAATCCAGCCGGTGGGAAGAAGACCGTGCACGTTGGCATCGACTTCTCCAACCTCAAAAAGGAGGATAAGTAATGGCTGAAGCAAAAACTATGCCAAGGTTGAAACAGCTTTATAACGACGAAATCGCTAAAAAGCTCCAGAAAGAACTTGGCCTCGAGAATATCAACCAAGTACCAAAACTTGAGAAAGTCGTGATTTCTAGCGGCGTCGGCAAAAAGCGTGAAGACAAAAAATTCACTGAAACCGTGGAACTAACGCTTCGAAAAATCACCGGGCAAGAGCCTACCTCTCGCCTTGCGAAGAAATCAATCGCGACTTTCAAGATTCGTAAAGGTATGGGCGCGCCAGTTGGCTACCTCTCTACTCTTCGCAATGACAAAATGTATGAATTCGTCGATCGCTTGATCAATATTACTCTGCCGCACGTTCGCGACTTCCACGGTGTGCCAAAGAATTCCTTCGATAAGCAAGGGAACTACAACCTCGGTTTGAAAGAACAGACCGTCTTCCCGGAAATTACTTTCGAAGATGCAAGCGTATTGCACGGCCTCGAAATTACATTTATCATTAAAAACGGATCCAAAGAAGGGAGCACCAAATTGTTAGAAGCATTTGGTATGCCGTTTGAAAAGGGGAGTAAGTAGTATGGCGAAAAAATCTGCTATTCTCCGCGACGAAAAACGGCGCAAAATGAACGAAAAATATAAAGCTAAGCGCGCTGCTTTGAAAGCTGCTGGCGATCTTGAAGGTCTCCAAAAACTTCCACGCAACGCTAGCCCAACCCGCCTCAAGAACCGCGACATGCTCGACGGTCGTCCACGTGGGTACATGCGCTACTTTGGTCTTAGCCGTATTAATTTCCGTGAAAAAGCTTCCAAGGGCGAGATCCCGGGTGTCACTAAGAGTAGTTGGTAGGAAAGGAGAGAAGATATGTCATTACAATCAACTGATCAAATCGCCGACCTCATTACTCGCATCCGCAATGCTATCATGGTCGGAAAAACCGAAGTCCGCGTCCCAACCAGCAAACTAAAAGTTGCCGTCACCGATGGTCTCAAAAGCGCTGGCTACATCGCGAGCTACGAAGTCGAAGAAGCTAAGCCACGCGGCATCCTTCACGTTGTCATCAACGAGGAAGGTACCCCAGCTAAAATTACTGAAATCACCAAAATTTCTAAACCTGGTCGCCGCGTCTATGTTGGCGCCGAAGAAATCCCGGTGGTTAAGTCTGGTCGTGGTCTCGTGCTAATTTCAACTAGCAAGGGCATCATGACTGGTCGCGAAGCTAAGAAGCAACATCTTGGCGGCGAGATCCTAGTTAAAGTCTACTAGATTCAGACTACGCGCAAAAAGCTTCCTCTTAGGAGGAAGCTTTTTGTATGGTTATATATTCCGCTAATGTATGTTACAATGATAATAACATTTGATAAAGTGGGAGGTGTATGTAATGGACTTTACGGGACGCGACTTTTTGCAAATATTAGATTTTAGCTCCGAAGAACTACGTTATATGCTAGAAGTTGCCAAGATCTTCAAGAACTACAAGAAAACTGGACAAAGTCACAAATATTTCCCCGATAAGAACATCGTCCTGCTTTTTGAAAAGACTTCCACTCGTACACGCTGTAGCTTTGAGGTTGCTGGATACGATCTCGGCATGGGTGTAACTTACCTTGATCCTGCCGGTTCACAAATGGGGCACAAAGAATCTATTGCTGATACCGCCCAAGTCCTTGCCAAGCTTTACGATGGCATTGAATATCGCGGCTTCGCTCAAAAGACCGTCGATGAACTTGCTAAATATGCCGATGTACCAGTCTGGAATGGACTAACCGATTATTGCCATCCGACCCAAGCTCTTGCCGACTTTCTCACAATCGAAGAGCATTTTGGCAACCTAGACGGTCTTACTGTTACTTACCTTGGTGACACTCGCAATAACGTCGCCAACTCTCTTATGGCCATGAGCGCCAAAATGGGCGTAAATTATATTGCTTGTGGACCAGAAGCTCTTAAACCCGATACAAAACTCCTCGAACAATGCCAGGCTGTCGCCGCAGAAAACGACAGCAGTATCACGGTTACTTCCGATTTACAATCATTAGCTAATACTGCCGATGTAATCTACACTGACGTATGGCTATCGATGGGTGAGGATAAAGCGAAATGGGGCGAGCGCATCGAACAACTTAAGCCTTACCAAGTTACTATGGAAATTATGAATCTCGCCAAGCCTACAACTGTTTTTATGCACCCGCTACCATCCTTCCATAATCTCGACACCTCAGTCGGTCGCGACGTTCACGAAAAATACGGCCTCAGCGAATTAGAAGTCACCAATGAAGTTTTTACTTCTGAGCGTTCGCTCGTCTTCGAGGAAGCCGAAAATCGCATGCATACTATTAAAACCGTGATGTATCTAACACTAAAGACTAAGGAGTAAAGTCTATGAAAAGTACCATTTGTAATTTTAGCGAAATTGCACCACTTAAAAAAGTCTTGATGCATAGACCCGGTAACGAATTTCTCAACCTTACTCCCGAATCTCTCGGAAGGTTGCTCTTCGACGACATTCCTTATCTTAAAATCGCCCAACAAGAACATGATGCTTTCGCTAACGCTCTCCGGGCCGAGGGTGTAGAAGTAATTTACCTTGAAGATCTCATGGCACAAGCGCTTGATGATGCGGGAGCCAACGTACGCAAAGAATTTCTCCAGCGCTTCATCAATGAAGCCGGTGTTACCTCGCCAAAAATTGCCAAACATTGCTATAACTTCCTCAACAGTTATAAAGACAACCGCGAAATGGTCAAAAAATGCATCACTGGTATTGATATTTCCGAGCTAAAACGTCTCAACGGCATCTCCGGCTTTTACGCTACCCGCGACACTGGACGCATGATTATTGATCCAATCCCGAACCTCATCTTCCAACGCGATCCAATGGCCACTATTGGCTATGGCGCTACTTTGCATAAAATGTGGGCTCCTACACGCACTCGTGAATCAATTTTTGCAGAATATATTTTCCGATATCATCCATTCTATGAGGACACTAAGCTCTATTACGATCGCACCGAACCATATTCTCTAGAAGGTGGCGATATCCAAGTTCTTTCCAAGGAAGTTATCGCTATTGGTATTTCTCAGCGCACCGAGCCAGACGCAATCGCCGAATTCGCCAAAGCTCTATTCAAAGATAAGAATAATACCTTCAAATACATCTTAGCCATCGACATACCAGATGAACGCAGTTTTATGCATCTCGACACCGTTATGACTCAAGTCGATACTAACAAGTTCGCCGTTCAAGATGCTATCATGGATATCTCGACTATTTACGAAATTACCAAAGGTCGTGGTGACGAACTTGAAATTGTCGAAAACCGCCAAAGTCTTCAAAAAGTTTTAGAAAAATATTTACATTTATCACGCGTCGAACTAATTAAATGCGGCGACGGCCGGCGCATTGATGCTGAACGTGAACAATGGAGCGATGGTGTCAATCTGCTTTGCGTCCGTCCAGGCGTCGTAATTGGCTATGATCGTAATTTTGTTACCAATGAAACTCTCCGACGCCACGGAGTTGAGGTTATCGAAATACCGAGCTCTGAAATCTCCCGTGGTCGTGGCGGTTCGCATTGTATGGCAATGGCGCTAGTGCGCGAGGAGGATAAATAAAAAACAGCAACCTCGCCAAAAGCTAACCACCATTTAGAAAGGAACTAATGTTAAAGAAGAAAAATCGCAAGAAAAGTAGTCGCTCGATGCTATCGGCCTACTCTATCATTATGCTCTTAACGATCCTTCTCGGAGCTATTTCTCATTTGTTACCAAAAGCTCAATTCGCGCCTATTGTAGCCGAAGAAACGCCAACTACTGAAGAGATCACTATCGAAAACGAAGCTGAAGTTGATAATAATGGCGAAATTAGCGAGACAATCGCGGAAGAGCAAACCATGACTAACAGGCAGAGCTCGGATGCGACAACGGATTTGCCCGTCACGGGCGTCGACGTCGAGATCAAAGACGGCGAAATCACCGAAACTCCAGATTTGACTACCGAAACCACCCCAGAAGAAACGACTTATAGTAGCCTAGAGGCCTGCCAGGAAGAAACCGGTAGCGAGTGCGCCATCGTTGATGGTTCTGGCGTTGTTGGGGCTAAACTCTGGCAAGTCCTTATGGCGCCAATTTTTGGTTTTGAGAACGCCATTGACGTCTGTATCTTCATCATGGTACTTGGCGGATTCTTGGCCGTCGTCGCTAGCACCAAGGCCCTCGAAAAAGGCATCAAGCTCCTCGTCAAAAAACTCCATGGAAAAGAATATCTCCTTATCGTTCTTCTCATGCTAATCTTTTCGATCATGGGCACCACCTATGGCTTCCTGGAAGAGAGCGTCGGCTTCTACGTTCTCATCGCAGCAACCATGTTTGCCGCTGGGCTCGACCCACTTGTTGGCGTCGCTACTATTTTACTTGGTGCCGGCTCTGGCGTGCTAGGTTCTACGATTAACCCGTTTGCTACCGGTGTCGCCCTCTCATCCATGAAAGACGCTGATATCCCTTACAACCAGGGTCTTATCATCCTTATCGCTACCGTACTCTGGCTGTCTACTCTCGCTATTTCCATCTTCTTTACTATTCGTTATGCCAAAAAAGTCCAAAAGGATAAAGGGTCAACTTTCCTTAGTCTCCGCGAGCAAGCTGCTGCCGAAAAAACCTACAATAAATACCTCCAATCCGAAGACGATGATGAAGGCTTATCGGGTCGCCAAAAGTGGACGCTCGTAATCTTTGCGCTTACTTTCCTCGTCATGATTGTTGGGTTCATTCCTTGGGGAGAATTCGGAATCACTTTCTTTGACCAATGGACTGGCTGGCTAACTGGTGCCTCGCTTGGCAACTGGTGGTTCTACGAAGCCGCTCTGTGGTTTTTGATCAGTTCAATTATCATCACAATCATCAACCGCACCGGCGAGCGTGGTTTTATCGATACATTCATTAGCGGAGCAAGCGACATGATTGGCGTAGTCTTGGTCGTTGCCGTCGCACGTGGTGTCTCTGTTCTCATGGGCCAAACTTTCTTAGACAACTTCATCATTTTCAACGCTTCCAACTTCCTCGCTACCCTACCGGAAATGGCCTTTGTCCCACTCAACTACATCCTCCATATCGGACTCTCCATCCTAGTTCCATCCTCTTCTGGTCTTGCCACTCTCTCTACCCCAATTATTGCACCTGTCGCTGCGACCTTGGGATACAGTACCAATGTTACTGCTATGACTATCGTCGCTGCTAACGGCCTCGTTAACCTCATCGCCCCAACTTGCGGTGCTATCATGGGAGGCCTTGCTCTCGCAAAAGTCGATTATCCGACTTGGTTTAAGTGGGGAATTAGAGTTGTTGGCGTAATTGCCGTTGTCAATATCGTTATCCTCTGTTTATTCTCACTCTAAGGAACACGCATTCCAAACACTTGGACCGATCCCGCAATTGGCGCCAGCTACTCGATTTACTTCATCATTGTAGATTGCCACCCCGCAGAAACCGCCGCAAGTCGCGCTAATCGTTCCGATGCCATCCTCTTGCGCCATCGTCTAATCTCCCCATCGCCGCCCCGCTCCGGGGCGGTTTTACTATCCTTATCATCAGGTACCACATTAGCGACATTCAGGAGACGTCGAGCCTCCAAAAACATCTTGCTTTTCTCTGTAATTCGTGATAAAATAGGACAGAATATTAAGTTATAAGGAGAAATATGAGTCGTATCGGAAAACAACCCATCACGATTCCGGCGGGAGTGACAATCACGGTCGGCGACAAAGATATTACTGTCGCAGG
>CARBES010000032.1 GCA_948944455.1 uncultured Candidatus Saccharibacteria bacterium
GGTTTCTCCCTCCGTTGTCTAGCCATATAGAGTAATATAAGGGAGGATGAAGAAGTTCTGCCTATTCTATTCTAAATACATAATATCTAGGTCGACATCGCCGTCAATGCCCGGAACTTGGCCAGAGCTGGACATTTGCCAAATCCAATAATCACCTTCGTAGGTGACGAAATCATAATATTGAGCGAGCCAAACAGGGTATTTTCCTGGTTCCCAGATATTGGTCATGTAATTTTTGCTACCGTAGAGTGAACCGTGATAACCGGCGGCATCAACTGTGTCGAGGTAGGCATCGGCAACTTGGTTAATAGTGTGGAAGCTCATGTTGGTTTGGTTAAAATTGCTCCAGTCTTCCCAGTCAAAAGCGATGCCGAGCTTGAGCTCACGACCATGAAGCTGCTCGATAATCCAATTTGCCTGGGCGGCGGCTTCGGTGATACTGTCGGCATAAGAGTAGAAATAAACACCGATTGGTAGCCCAACGGCGGTAGCGCCGGCAAGATTAGCTTCAAAATAACGGTCGAGGACGTATTCTCCGCCGTAACCAACTTGATAACCAATACGGATAAAAGCAAACTCGACGCCAGCGGCTTTTGCCTTTACCCAGTCGATTTTCCCTTGCCAGGCTGAAACGTCGATGCCAATTTTGGTCCGATCAGTTTTATGCTCAGCGATGACCTCCGTAATAGGTAGTTTTGGGGCGGTGACAGGTTGGGTTTGGGAAGAGTCTTTGGGCGGGTCGATCACGTGAAGAGTAAAAGCCTGGGTCGTACGGTTGCCGCTGGCGTCGGTAATGATGTATTCTAGTTCGTAATTCCCTACTAAGCCCAGATCGTAAGTGCCGGAAATTTCACGACGCGGGCGGTCGTCAAGATTATCGCCACTCAACATAAGATCAGTAAGATCACCTGTGTAATCTTTGTAAACGGTGTAACTAGTACCGCCGTAAATACGCGGGGCAATACGGTCAATAATTTCTATCGTAAAATTACCTGAGCGTCTGCGACCTTTGACGTTAGTATACTCGTAAGTTACTTCGTGTGAGCCGAGTTGGCCGGTCGGGATAGCTGCATCTTCGACAAGTTCGCCGTTTATGGATTCAAGAAAATCAGAAATTGTTACCGTACTATTGTAATCGGCTACGAGTTCTGATTTAAGGACGATCGATTCAGCATCGAGACGGTGGTTTTCGACAATGCGGTAAATAATGTTTATGCTACTGATGACGAAAAGAAGGCTAAGTATCCCGATAAAATAGCGCCAATCAAGCGTGATTTCGCGACAAGCGAGAGTAATGATGGCAAAAGTTGCAACTAGTAGGACGCCGCCAAAAATCTGTCCTGGTATAGAAATAGCGTCAACGGTTAAACTGCTGCCGATAAAACCAATAATTCCGCCAGCGAGCAGTAGAATAGTCGTGCGCAAGATATTGGGTGTTTTGGGGCTTTTGGCTAGATCGGCGAGATAGGGTTCCATGTTAGTATAATAACAGGGTTTAAGGAAGAAGCCAAGGTGAGACTTCTTGCGGTTTAGCATTTGTATAAAATTTATCCCGCAGATTAACTGCGGGATGCGCTGGAATTGAAATTAATATTCGTGACCCTTTTTGCTGGTTGGAGGGTTATCTAGTGCAAGCATGGAATAGGCGAGCGAAAGCAGGACTTTTGGCCAGAAACCGATGACGGCGAATCCACCTAGGGCTGCGCTGAGAATACTAAGGGCAATGACGTGGATGAAGAAAATCGCGACAAATCCTACAATTACCCAGAGTGGATTGTCAAAGAATAAACCAACGAACATGATTGCGGCACAGACGATGACTACTGCTATCCCGATCAGCCAGAATAATATCGCTGCCAGAATTAGCGTGCCAAGGCTGTCTATTCGGACGACGTTTGGGAAGAGCTGGTTCGCTACAAAAAGAATCAGTCCAGTGATAAAAAAGTTCAAAATCCGTCGCATTTAAATTCCCCCTAAAATAATTTTTTGCACAGTGGATTTTGGTCCATTTTATCACCCCCCCCCTATTTGTCAAGTCTTATGATATAATATCCTGGCGTCGAAAAGGCGAGCAGATGGTGCTACTCTGGCTATAAAGTCTCTTCGGAGGGATCTTCTTCAGGCAACAACGGCTTGTTCTTTAATAAGTTGAGGATTTTTGTCGTGAGCGGACGAAAAAGTAGGTAAAGCAAGTAGCCAATGGCTCCTCCTAATACGTTATTAATAATGTCGGTGATGTCGGATGAACGCAAGCTGCTTAGGAGCGGTTGGATGATTTCGATCGTGAGACTGAGGAGGAAGGTGAGGAAAACTGTGCGCATGAAACTTGGTTTTTTGTGACTGACCAGCGGAAGTTGAAAACCGAATGGAACTGTCATGATGACATTAAGAATAACCTGGCGAGCGAAATCGCCACGGCCTAAAGTGACGTCAATGAAGGGCTCGAGATTCATCGGAATGTAATCATGATTGAAAATGAAGGGTAGAGAGGTGACGATTGGCATGAGTGTAAAATATAGTACGAAAGCTAGGTAGATATACATCAAGGTATTCACCATGAGTTTGTCGCGACCTTTGGCTTTCCAGCTTTTATAAAACGAGAAAATATAAACTAGCGCCAGGACGACGAAATCGATAACGACCGACATGTTTATAGTGCATCCTGGCTACTAGCCACGAGAACTTTACCAATAATCTCTTTGCGAAGGTATAAATGATTAGAAACGAGCCATTGATTTTGCTTTTTGAGGCCTAGAAGTTTCGTGAAGTAACTATCGAGCAAATCTGAGCTTGTTAGAATGTAGTTCTTTTGTTCGGAAATGCAAATAATGCTAACGATCCAATTAACATAGTTGGCGCTCATGATCTTCTGGATCTGCTCTTGTTGTTTAATAATATCCTTGGTCGCCCAGAGTGTTAGTTGTCCGAAACCTAGAGTGCTTGTGTCGTCGAGTGGTGATTTGAGCGGTTTGCAATCGTTTAGTAAAGCCTGGGGCAAGTCGCTGATAATAGCGTTACTAACGGTGGAAAAATACCAGGTCGCGTAATCTGCTAGTGTAGTATTGGCGATTTCAGCGAGTTTTTTAGCAGCAAGGCGGTCGCGTTCGGTAGTAGTGTTAGCAGTAAAATTGAGAGTATTGTCGAGTATCGCGCCGAGGAGAAGTCTGGCGATCTGGGGCGATATTTTGCCATAATCCCAGCACTCACCCCACCATTCAAAAATTAAAGTCGCAACGGCGCCGATTTTTTCGATGATAGCGTTGTTGCCGATACGCTCCTGCCAATATGTTTCGTAGCCGGGATGGTGGTCGATAATCTCAAGGATCTGACCGTCGGGGATAAGACGGTTGATAGCTTTTGGGATCGAGACGTCGAGGATGATCGCTTCGTCGTCGGGCTGAAAGTCAAAGGTTGCATTCTCTTGGTCGGGAAGACGGAGCTCTTCAGGTACGCTGTAATTTGGTGCCATCGGGATATAAGTTCGGGCGGTTTTTCCACGTTGGTTTAAAAGATCGGTGTAGGCAAGAATCGAGGCATAAGCATCAATGTCAGCATGGTTACCGACGATAGGTAACCAAATCATAGTTTAGTTTCCTTTCCTTTGAATCTATTTTTTCGCGGGCAAGTTTTTTGGTGGAAGAACTTTCTTGAGGATCCATGAGTATATTATAGCATGGTGCCTGCGTTATAATACGTTGTATTCGACTTCTTGGACGGTATTTAACGATAGTTGCGGATATACTGGTCCTGTTTTCAACAATACTGTGATTTATCTTTTAGCATATATTCCGAGTATTAAGCCATTTTCTTCTTTTAGATCTTTTAACTTCAGGTTTATAGTTTTATTATTGTCTTCAAAAAGTCTAATCCCGCTTCCTAAAATAACTGGGACTGTTGTAATTTGATATTTATATCTGTAAGCTCAATTTTATACATCAAGATCAAGTTAAGCTTTTCTAAACATTTTCATTCACACTCCTAAATTACTATTTGCCTTTATCTAATTATAACATTTTTGCGGAGACTTAAGAGGAGGTGATAGAGAACTTCCCATTTGTTACGCATAAAAACAAGGTCTTAGCGCAACACTTGAAGGTGTCATGCCAAGACACTAGCAGGGGCGACAGGAAACGGATTCCTGCGGAATCCTTGACCGCGTTCGTAGCGGCTAGAAAGCGAGCAAGTTCTCTTTCTGCCTACAGCCACTTACGCGTAACGAACCCCTGCGCTCCGCGCAGATGGGCTCTTTCCCGTTCTTTATCCAACAAAAAGTGTCTTGCCATAACATATAAATACGTTCTGTCAAGACACTGGCAGGGGCGACAGGAATCGAACCCATATCTACGGTTTTGGAGACCGCTATACTAACCGTTGTACTACGCCCCTATGGGTTCTACACAACTATTTTAGCATATTTTTAGCGGAAATACTCAAAAACTCCCAAAGATTGCGCTATAATAGGCTTATGGAAGACCAACCGTTTGATGAAGATTTTCGCCCGCGCAAGCGGATGAAGCTGAAATCTTGGTTGATTTTGATCTTCTTGCCAGTGGCGTTACTGTTGCCGAGTTTTGGTGAGTTCATTCGGATTGGCGTGGTAGGGCGCGAAGAGGTTTGCTGTATGTCGGATAATCGGGAGGAATTGGAGCAGAAAGCAGAGTTCGCCCGAGAGAATCGTCAGCTAGCCGATATTATTATGAAGGTGAGCCTAATCGGCAGCATGGTGCTAGCTGGGCTGGTTTGTATTATTTTCTTGGTGAAGGTAGTACGATACATGCCACTGATCTTTAAGTTGGTTTTTGGCCTATTGATCATCGCGGCGTCGGGTTATGTAATCTATACTTCGTATCGGATGTGGGATTATTATACGACACATACGGACGATTATTATAAATCGGATAGCTGGTTCGGTTTCCGGGATTTGGATTGGTATTTGCCAACGAATTGGGAAATTTTCCAGGTAAAAGAAGTAGAATAAAGGAGGGAAATGTTTAGAATATTAGCAGTAGTCCCAGAATTGAATCTGGATGAATTGCAAGAAAGCTTGCAGGGGAATAGCGTGGCTTTGGCGGTCGCGGCGGTGGTGGCAGTAGTGATTGTGCTGCTGGCGTTTAGGTTTATCCGCAAGACTATAATGAGGATTATAATTTTGATACTGGCGGTGCTAGTAGTAGGGTACTTTGTGCTACGCGTAACGGGCAATGCGATTGAGCTTGATGATTTAAAGAAGAAGGCGGCCGACTGCGGGGTAACTGTACGGGGAGACGGAAGTTGGGAGCTGAACGAGGCCTGCCTAAACTTAGACTAGTAGTCGATATTTTCGGGGAAACCTACGAAAATGCTTGTTTTTGTGTTATGATGTAAGTAATGGTTAAGAAGAGAGGTATCTAATGCGTGCGCTACACTTGTTTTTTCAGTTGCATCGGCCATATGAAATCAAGACGCCGGAGAATTTTGACCAAGGCTATTTTGGTGGCGAAGCGGAGTTTCGCGAATTGGAACGGACTGAATACCAACCTTTCTTTGCTTTAATCGAGCGTAATACCCAGCGACATGCTGGTTTGAAAATTTCGCTAGCGGTGTCGGGGTCATGGTTAGAACAGGCAGAAAAGTGGAGTCCGGCGTTAGTTCGGCGTTTGCGCAAGTTGGTCGAGAGCGGGCGGGTGGAGATTTTGGCGCAGCCGCATTATCATTCCCTGGCGGCGTTTTACGATAAGGCTGAATTTGCGGCGCAGGTGGAACTTTTTCAGAAGAAGGTTGCAAGCTCTTTGGGTGCGAAGTGTCAGAGCTTGTGCTTGCCAGAGTTGATTTATCACGACAAAATCGGTAAATGGGCGGACGAGCAAGGTTTCCAGGCGTTATTAGCTGGCGATGCGGATCAGATTTTGGATTGGCGGAGCGCGAATTATATCTATGAGGTGCCGGGTTGTGAAAAAGTGCGAGTTCTATTCCAGAACAGCGCCTTATCAAGAGCGGTAAGGTTAGGTCGGCATGAGGTAATGACGGAAGGGATACGTCAGAAAATTGAGCCGGTGGCGGGGAGTACGATTGGTGATGAGCCCAAACCGGTTTCAAAGACGAAGTTGACGGCAGCGGAGTTTGTGCGCGGGATGTCGGGCACGAGCCGGCCAAAGTCGACTAAGTTTACTGTAGGACAAACAGAGACTATGGTTGAGGCGGATGGAGTTTGGACTTTTTCGGCTAAAAAATTCCAGAAACAACTGGAAATTGCTTGCTTGCGTGGAAATTTAATCAACCTTTGTTTGGACACGGGTATTTTTCGCGATTATCGTGAGCAGGGCGTGGTGGGGATGTTTGACGAGTTTTTTGCGAGCTGGCTTAAGGTGCCAGGAAATAAATTTGTCACGATAAGTGAGGCGGCGGCCCTACAAGAGCCGCGGGCGGTAGTTGGCGTAAAAACGACGGTGAATTGGCGGGGTGAAGTGAAACAGTGCCACGAAGCGGGTTTGGTTTCGGCAAAAGATGTGCGCTATTGCCCGCCGAACTGGTTGCGCAATCCAGAGCAGGTACAGATGCAACGAGAGTTGTATGGATTACGGATGGCGGTTCTGTCGAGTGGCGACGAAGCCTTAGCGCTGGATTTTGGAAAGCTAACAGCGATGGACTATTTGTTATTGTATGATAGCAAGATAAACGCTCCGGCAGTAGTAGCGAACCAGGTTTCGGCGCTTGAGATAACGACCTTGGATAATCTTAAGGCGGCGTTGGCGGATTTTCGTGAGCGCGTGCCGATTCTGAAGTTGCCGGAGCATACTGAGGATGTATTAGGTGGAAGTGGAAGTGAGTTGGCGGAAGAAGGTGCGAAATTGACTACACAACGTTTAGGTAAGCAACCAGACGTAGACAAATCTGAATTACGAGAGCCAGAAGAAGAGGATCATAGCGTCGTAGTGCATCGGGTAAAACGCACGACACAACCAGAAGAACCTGAGACTGAAGATACGGCGGAGATTGGTTCTGGACTGGATGATATGGGCGAGAGCAACACTGAGGAATATGTTGATCCGGATGAGTTGGAGATGGATGAATGGCAAGAAGCAGTCTCGGATGCTGCAGATGATGCTGAGGCGGAGCTGCAGATTATGATGCAACGGATGTCGCGCGCAAAGAGCAAAGGTGTTGAGATGGAGATTGAAGAATTAGCAGAAGCGGAGGTGGTTATTCCAGAGGTAGCGACAGAAAAGTCACAGACAAAGAAGCGAAAGAAGAAACGTATAGTGCTAGAGTAGGGTGTGGTTGTTGGGGCTTATGGTGCTAGTAACTTTTGTCAGGCTCTAACAAATTTTAGCAAAATACCCAACAAAATATGCTAGTAATCATTATGACCACTAGCATATTTTTGTTCAACGATGTCTCTAGCGTTTCTTCTCTTTGACTTCGTTGCGACCGAGGTTTTTCTTAGTCTCGGTGAAGACAACGTGCTTGCGCAAAACCGGATCGTATTTGCGGAGGCTAAGCTTGTCTGGAGTGTTCATAGTATTCTTCTTTGTGTAATACTGACGAATACCAGATTCTTCCGAAACCAAGCCAACGAGCTTGCGTTTAGTATTATTCTTCTTTGCCATAATATCTTATATTTTATCACGTCTGTTTGAAAAAGTAAATAACATTCAATGCTTAATACGGTGTAGGGACGCCCCTTTCGAGGCGTCCCGTTTTATGCATGCTATGAAAGAACCTAATCGTGACCGAGAAATATTATTGCTCTGTCGTTGACGTGGGCTCGGGGTTTGCGCTTGCTACTGCGGAGCCTCCAGCCTCTTCGCTACCATATCGTTCACTGAGGAGTTGATAGTACTCATCTATGCGATTGTGGTTGAACAAGTAGTCAAGATACTCATTACAATAGGCACTCTCAGCTTCGTGCCCGCAGTCGTCACACCATTCGCTGGCGTAATCGGCGGCTTTGGTATTAACGCCGATCAAGTACTCTACATAGGTGTCGCGGTTGACGGAGGCTTTGCCCTCGACGACTCGGGCTGAGTCGGGGCTGTTGCAGTAGAAGCAGAACAGCATCCTGCGGCCACCTCCGTCACTGGTAGATTCAATCTCGGGCTTTACGAGAAAACCATCCCCGTTGCCCAGGCCGATTGTTAGGTCGTCGGAAGCAGTGAACTCGATGACCTTCTGGTAGATTCTGCCAGAGGTTTTACTCTGGAGTTGGAAGGTTAGTGTGCTGCTTTTGCCGTTAGCCACGGTATAGGGGTAGGCGGCCTGAAACTGGTAGTTGGCATACTTGTTGTAGCCTTCACGCTGGTCGCGTTCATCGCTAGGGATGTCGAACTCGACGGCGACGGTAATCACGTCATCTGCTCCGATAATCAGCTTTTCGGCTTCGGTCTTAGTCTCAGTTTCGATGCCGGAGAATGAGAAGCTGGCGCCGGCGGCCCCACCGGAAATCTTGACGTTGAGGTCGTGGATGACAGGGCTGTTGTCGGTACTATCGCCAAGCGAACAACTACATAGGACGGTCATTGATACTAAGGTCAGAAGGACACAGATGAAGGACTTGAATTTTTTTGACATACTATCATCTCTCCTATAATGGATTGTAGGTCGGTCTATTCATAGCTCAAAAATGCGAGTAGCCCACCCTACTTGGTTCCATTATAGCACACATGCTTAAAATTGTCAATATTATTTTTGACTTTTCTCGTAAGGTGTGATATAATGAAAAGACGAGGGGGTGTTCTTTTGAGCTAAACTGTTGCGAAAATACGAACAATCGCAGAAAATGTTAGAAATTGCTAAAATGTAGACTGTGGCTGAAACGGGAGGGTAAAACTATGACGAGACAAAATCTAATAGTGATGTTTCTGACGGTGTTGTGTTTATGCTGGATGACGGGATGTGCTGGGCCGAGCGCGGAAAGCGCTTCCGGGCAAGTGCCAGAGGCGCGTGCTTCTGCGACCGCCCCGCCAGATTGCGCTCCGCCGAATCATTCACAGCCGGATGAGGAACCGGGCTTTCTGAACAGGCCGCCAGAAGAGGTCATCGCGGCTTTAGACGAGGCGTGTGAGATGGAACCGTTTTTCCAGATGACGGATGACATTCTGTTGCTTTGGCCGGAGAATGATGAGGCGGTACGGAACTCGCTGGAGGCTTTTATTGGAGGTTGGGGCGTAGTATTGTCAGATGGCACGGTGGTGTTAAACGAAGCGCACTTCTATACGACATATTACGAAAGTGGCCAGCCGAAGGATGTCGATTACGAATCGCTAAACCATACCGCTACGATTGTCCAAGGGTTGGACTTGCCGGAGGCATGGCGGGGTTTGACGATTGTAATCATTGCGCCAATGGGCGAAGGTTATCCTTATTATGTTGGTATGGGTCTGCCTCGGGTCGTGCAAGATGTGGATGTGCCGCATGACTATGTCGGCTGCGGGCTCTGGTACTGGCAGGATGACGGCTACGTGCGTGTCTTTAATGGCGTAGATTACGGCGAGACGTTCTCGTTTGAACCGGCGACGGTTGGCATCGCGGAGGCAGTTTAAGCTTTAAGCCCTACCTGATGGTGGGGCTTTATTTTATAATGGGCTATTCCGGTAGTCGGTCGAGGATGAGCTTGGTTAGATGGTGGGTCTCCTTGTCATAGAGAAAGTCGGCGCGGATGTGGTTGCCGTATCACGCCAGAACGGCAAAAAGGCCATATCTATTACCATTGTACTCAGTATAAAGGTAGGCATGGGGCAAAATATGTTAGAGAAGAGTTGTTAACAAGTCAGTTTCAGGACATCTTTGCTAAGATTTCGCCAACTCCAGAGCAGTTTGTCGAGGTGTCAGAAGCGCTGAAGCAAGCCTATGGGGACAACGAAAAGAATCGCCAAGCTCTATTATCGAAGCTATCGGGCGAGTTAAGTAAAGTTGAAAAACGTATAGAGCGGCTATTCGATGTATATTTAGACGGTGATATTAGCAAGGAAGAATATAAGGCGAAGCGCATGGCTTATAATGCAGAAAAAAGGAGTATTGAGCGTAGGCTTAATTCACTTGACGGCTCCATGAATGAATGGTATGAAAATATCTTGACAATTGTCGAGCTAGTACGCAATGCGCCTCTGTTATTTGAACAAAGTTCTGAAGTCCATCAAAAACGCCGTTTGATTAAAATAGCATTTCAGAACCTTGAACTTTCTGGCAAAGAATTGAGGTGGAAACTAAAAAGGCCCTTCGATTCTATGTTAAAAATCAAAGGGTGTCCTTCTTGGTGCTGGAAGTAGGACTCGAACCTACGAAGGCCGAAGCCGAGAGATTTACAG
>CARBES010000033.1 GCA_948944455.1 uncultured Candidatus Saccharibacteria bacterium
TGAGTCTCCAATAATTGTGTAATGTGGATGTAGCAGCCCGCTGCGGACGAAGAAATCGTACCCCCCTCCCATATCTTAAATATTCCTGGCCAGATGGTCAGGAATTATTTTCAGAATAATTCCAGACAAAGCAAAAGGGAGCCCCGAAAGGCTCCCTGTTCGCTTGCGTTTAGTGAGTGTGGCTCGGGAGGGGATCGGCCCCGACAAATCGTCAGGAAACTTCTTTCTCCTCTACATACCCCCCCCCGAGAGGATCTCCACATAGTAGCCGTTGCGCACCAGATTATCGCTCATGCGGGCAGCGATCTCCTCACTCGGAAAGCGCATAGTTCCGCAGACATCCCAGCCGCCAAACTTGGCGTTGGGGCGGATGGAAATGTCGGCACGACCAGAATGGACGGCGTACTTGAAGCCGATCCCGTCGCACCCAACATCCTCCAGCGTGGGCTGGAGACCAGGAGTGAGCTGCTCCGCCTTGGCGATGAGGTTGGTCAGATAATCCTTGTAGACCTTCAGACCTTCCTCGGTAGTGAAGCGGCGAATCTCCCTGTGGTCACGCCCAAACTCAATGGACGCGTCGCACTTGGGGTGCAGCCCCAAAAAGCTACGGTTCAGGCTGGGGCTCCAGCCCACAACCTCGCGGAGCATGGTGCCGGCGATCTGAATGCCCGTATAGGCCTTGCCGGTGGACCGGTCGACGAAATCGTCGGCGTGTCCGATAAAGCTCAGCGTGGCACTGATGGGCTCAGCGTTGGCGGCGTCGTGCCGGGCGGTATTCTGAATATTCATAGTTTTAGTCATGAGATTGCCTCCAAAATAGAGATACTCATAAACGCAAGCGTTGAGCGTTCATGGCTAACCGAGCACTAAATTAAACTAATTCTAATTCTCAAACTTAGCATAATGCCAAGTTAGCCACAAACGCGGTTATTAAGGAACACGTGGTTTCATTTCTTGAAAAATGATTGCCATGTAAACAAGGTTTTGCAACCTTATACATCCATTGTAGCACAGATACCACATTCTGTCAATGCTTATTTCATAAAATAAGCATTGCTGCCGGGCGTCGGCTCGGAAAAGAAAGTAAACTTTCTTTTTATCTCGCACTCCTACTGCAGTTTAATACTATTTATGCTAAAATCGGTATTATCGTCAATTCTTTTCCCTGTTTTGCACTTAATCCTCTTTTCTTCGTCCGCAGCGGAGACGTTAATCGTGCTAGTTTTATAGTGCAACGTATGGGGTATTCTAGTGTACTTTGGTCAAGTACGGCCATTGATGAAAAAGAGGCCTATAATTCCTATCCATTTCTGCTGTTTGGGACGTCCATTAGCTCTGGACTCAGAAACCGCGGTTGGACCTATTCCCTCCGTTGTCTAGCCATAGAGTAATCAATAGGAAGCGGAAGAAAGAATAAGGAAGAGGACTATGTGTAAGAGATGCTGGTCTAGCTATTTCTCTTTTAGAAATCGTGGCGCTACGACGCCTGAGGCTGGAATCTTTTCGATTCTTTAGATGAGAAAAGTTCCACCTTCGATTGAGAAAAGAGAAATAGCTAGGCTAAAAGCTACTTAATTAGCTGCTTCTTTTCTTATTTCTTACGCTTATCTATTGACATTTTTAATTATGTGTGCTATAATGAAAGAACAGTGTTGCTAAATTGGGGGATTAGCACATTTGAGTCCTTTAACCCCCGCAAAATATCCGAAAAGAGGAGAGTGCAAATATGATGAAGAAACTGACTTTCACGCTGCTGACCTTACTCTTGGTGTTGGCACTGATCGGTTGCCGATCTGCCGTCGATGCTCCGCAGACTGACGCAACCGCGCCGACTACGGTCATCACCGACGACCAGCCCACGCTCAACGAATCCACTGCTGATAAGGACACAGATTCCAAGGCAAACACACCAACCGATAACCATACCAGCACTGAGCCTGACGACGATTTAGCTCTGGCTATCAAGGGTGAAAATTACCCGGTACAGGGACCACGCGAGACGCACAGCATGGAGGCCGCTTCCATCGTTGCCAGTTACCTGGCGGGCGAGTGGGAGGCAGACCAACCGCTGTGGTCGGAAGATTATTCGACCCGCGTGGCCGCCCAAGCGGACGGTAGCCTAATCTATACCATGAACGAGCATGTCAACTTCTGTAATGACAGCGAGATGCTGTTCGCAAGAAGATTAGCAGTCGCTTGTGAGCCGCCCACGGCCAAGGACCCCGAAAATCCGAGCGCCGAGGCAAATTCGACCAAACCGGCACCGATGCCGATCCCGTTGAGCTGGCCTGGCGAAAAGGTCTATATTGACCTGCCTAACCAGGTTCTGCCGGAAGGCACTTGGAACAGTTCCTACGTAGTAGGCGAAGGCACCTATGTTCAGACTCAGCAGGGCGTTACTCTGTATCGCCAAGGAGAAGTAGTCGATGCTTGGGAAGTTGAAGTGGAAGACCAATCTTTCCTGGCGACCCGCGCTAATTACCGTATTGGTACAAACTTCCTCTTGGCCGATGATCAACTTTTGGAACTGGTGCCCGGCGGTACGACTAAGGTGGTTTACGACCACGTGGTCGATGCTGGCCACAATACCGTTCCTTTCCTGATCGTTCTGACCATCGACGACGGCGTCTTGGCCGAGCATTACTACTGGGAGGGCTACGGCTGGAAGGATATCGAGATCGCGAGCGACGTCACCGAGGCCTGGTTTGGTCTCGGTGCGACAATCTTCCGTGATAACGATGGACTGGCCTACGTCGCGACCCCACGCATCTATTGCTACGATCCTGAAAGCACCGTAGTCTGCGTCGGCGAGCGTACGCTCGATAACCTCGAGGGGCTCTGGGAGAGTTTCAATGATTCTTACATCACGCCCAAGAAGCTGACAGAGTTCTTGACTAAATACGGCACTGAGACCGTCACGATCTCCGACCCTGTTACCAGCGGTAACTCTTGTGACTCCGACGGCACAACTGGTCTGTTCGAGATCAACAGAGGATCAGCTGAGAATTGGTACGAAATTTGGAGCGGAAATACCGCCAAAGACGATTAACCAATCGACTCCACCATTCTACTGCGGAACGAATTGCGGAGGGAGCCCTGACTACGGTCGGGGCTCTTTTTTGTAGAAATTGCGGGAAAGTTTGACTTCCTTGATTCGCTAAATATTTTAATCATAAAAGTGCCCCTCCTAGAGGGGCTGGGGCTGAGAAGAAGTGACTATTACGGGATGCAACAGATTATTTGCGGGTTATTTGCGGATCAGCGGAGGCCATCATACCACCGCTGGAACTCGCGCTTGCGGCGCCGTCGTTCTTCCTGCCACTGCTCATGCTCGTAGCGATGCGCTTTTTCTTCATTTTCAAACGACTGGCGCGCGATATCGGCGATGAGATTTACCAGGAACAAAAGCGGTAACAGAACGACGGCAAGGACAATGATGCAAAATAAGATTTCGGACATACTCTTTTCTCCTCTCAATATGTACTACCTATACGGTCTTCTCCTTCCATTGTATCATACTTTATCAAAAAAGTCAATACCATCAAAAAGAGCCCACTCTGGGGCTCTTTTTGATAATATAATCGACTACGCGCGAGCAAAGTGGGCGAAGGCGCGGTTCGCCTCGGCCATGCGGTGACAATCTTCCTTTTTCTTGAAGGCGGCACCAGTCTCGTTATAAGCATCGACAATTTCGGCTTCGAGACGCTTCGCATACGGCATACCCTGGCGCGCACGAGCGGCCTGGACGAGCCAAGAGAAAGCGAAGTGCTGCTGACGGTGGCCGGAGATTGGGAATGGAATCTGATAGTTAGCACCACCAACGCGGCGAGATTTTACTTCGAAATCTGGCGAAACGTTAGCGATAGCTTTCTCGAAAACAGCGACTGGATCTTCGCTTTTAAGCTTCTTAGCAGCGCCTTCGAGCGCCTCGTAAACGGCGCGTTCAGCGGCTTGCTTCTTACCATCAAGCATGGATTTATTAATCAGACGCTGAACCAAAACGCTCTGATATTTGCGATCTGGATTAGTTTTGCGCTGGAGAGATGTAGTAACTTTGCGTGACATAAATTATTCTCCCTTCTTTGCACCGTATTTAGAACGACCTTGTTTACGACCTTGGACACCCTGAAGATCGAGTGTGCCACGGACGATATGGTAGCGAACACCTGGCAAATCTGGCACACGGCCACCACGAACAAGCACGACAGCGTGCTCCTGGAGGTTATGGCCTTCGCCACCGATATAAGCCCAAACTTCCTGGCCGTTAGTCAAACGAACACGCGCAACCTTGCGGAGAGCGGAGTTTGGCTTCTTTGGAGTCTTGGTTGTCACTTTAAGGCAGACACCACGCTTCAAAGGCGCAGCCTGCTCGTAGCGACGAGTCTTTAGAGTGTTAACGATTGAACCGAGCGCCGGAGCCTTCGATTTCTTCGCGGCTTTTTGGCGTGGCTTACGAATCAACTGATTAATAGTTGGCACGATATAGTTCCCTTTTAACTTCTTATTATTGATAGCTAAGCACTTACAGCAATGATGCTTAGCTTGAAACTCTAGGAGAATTATACTCCAGATCGGGCAAAAAAGCAAGCCTTTTTCCAGAAAAACACCAGGGTATCATAAAAAATCGGCCCCTCTATTAGAGGGGCCTCGGTTGTACGTCAGGGAGTTAAAGCGCGCGAGCCTCATCCATAACCCGAAAGAGTTCCGCGGCCGGCATCATACTGTAGAAACTGAAGTTCCCACCAGGACGACGAGTACTGCCGACGCCATGCTCGGACCAGATTTTAACAGCAAGGTCATTGTTGAAGCTATTATCCCACCAAGTCGGACGAACGGTCTCGCCGTTAGGCACAAAATAAGCTTCACAGAATTCCGGCAATCGCCATGCGGGTGAAAGTTGCCAAGTGCCAAGATGGATAAGTTGGTTGCGATAGAGCAATGGATTAGCGCGCATAGTGGCGGTTGACGAAGCACATCCACCTTGGATACAGAATAAGCATACGGTAGGCGACGCTAGCGCCGAGACCACCTTGCGCGTGAATTTCCGCCCGCTCCGAAAAATCGTGCCGGGCGAAGAATCGTCTTACGTTACGGGTGAGTGCTTTTGAGGTGCAATTAATGCTGGTGTGCCTAAAAGTGACGATTTTCAGCTCCTTTCCCTGCCTGTAATAGTGTTCCCTGAGTGCGTTAATGTACCACTGCTCCGTTTCTGGCGAGTCTCCCTCGGCCGGAATGATAATAATCGTAGATTTTTTCATGATTAATTCTCCCTTCTCTCAAAATCTACGGCAATGCTATTCATATTATAACATAAAAAGCAGCTAGCACGATAATGGCCCGAGCTTTATGTGCTCGGGCCGAAAAGTGGAAAGGTATTCTCAGACAGCGGTAATTTGACAAATGCGTGTCGTGATAGCTTGCGCAGCCAGCCGGGTCTCCTGAGCCAATCGATCTTGTGAAAGTTCGACGCCGCAACGCCGAAGTTCCTTCGCTAAGTAGTAAGTATAGCGATTTTGTCGATCAGCACCATACGCCACGATAAAGAACTCGTTGCTGGATGCAATTTGACGTAGCCGATTAAAATCGGGGTCAGACATCTTCATGATGTCGCTCCAAGCATTGCAGAACACCATCTTCACCCCCTTAAAACAGATTAGAATACCTTTGAAAAGAGCAACTTTCAGGACAAAAAGCGGGAAGTCCTTCTCCTATTGTAGCACAGATAGCAAATAATGTCAATAGGTCGGAAATGGCGGACACCTACAGCAGGCATAGCTGCTATTGACTTTTTGGTGTTTATATGCTAAAATGGCAAGGTAGGTCTACCCTAGTACCCATTAACATCTTTCGATATTCAAAGAGGAGCTGACAAGATGACGAAATGCATGGAATCAATCAGTAAGGTTTTTACCAAAATTTACTTCTTTCTCTACCGCCGACCGCGCCTTTTTCTGTCCGCCGCCATCATACAGGCAGTTGTGGCCCTGACCTGCACCGGCTTTGCTTTTTATTGCGAGTACAGTTTCGCCCATAGACAAGCGCACACGAATGCTGCCCTAGCCATCATAATTGCGACATATTCAGGAGCGTACCTTACTCGTAAGGTTTCCGATATCGCAAAGCAGATACGCAATACTCGCCTAGGTTTACCTTTGCCATGCGTTTTTTTGCACGGCGTCCAACCACGGTGACACTGTTAGCGAAGTAGTGCAAAACATTTGTGAGGAACCGGTAGAATATCTGGCTGTTTTTACTGCTAACGGCCAGAAGCTTACTGAAATCACCTGCTATGATCAAACCAGAGTCCGCAACAGCGAGGGAGTTTTAAAGCTATGCTCGAAATCTCCCGAGAACATCCGGATACATAATCACCCCACCTGTGACATCCCGTTCTCCCCAGCCGATGTTCATGCGGCCATGATAACTAATGCCAGGCATGCAATTGTCGTAACGAGGGAGTCCATCTATGAGCTAATCCTGCCACGATTCTATACGGAAAAGGAGATTAGCCAAGCGTGCAAGCTTCTGGATCGTAAAGGCGGAATCCTTTACTCTCCCAGGAAAAGGCAAATTCGTGCCTGTGAACAAGTAGCTACTAAGTTTGGTATGATTTTCAAACAAACTGCGCGGCACGACTGGGTGTTCGAAAGATATTGACATTTCTACGAAAGGCCCAGCGCTTATGCTGGGCCTTCGCTTTAGCTTATAGTCTGCCGTCTGGCTAGATATTATTTACTTTTCTTCGCTTTCGCCTTCGGCTTTGACTCGGCTGGCTTATTCATGATGGCATCACCGCCGTTAGCTTCAACTAGGAAGTCGAGGGTCTTATCGATAGTGAGCCGATTCTTGATATCCTGACGGACTTCTGGCTTCTTGAGATTTGCCATGGCTTCTTTTGATCTTTGATAAACATCACGAAGCTCAGCAATTTTCGCTTCGACTTCTTCGTCGGAAGCAGTAATTCCCTGATCACGGGCCAAAATCTGCAAAACGAGCGAAGATTTCACGCGCGCTTCAGCTACAGCGCGGGCTTCCTTTTCCCAATCTTCCATAGTTTGACCGGCACGCTCGAGGTATTGCTCAAAGCTCATACCACGACTAGCGGCATTTCGTGCGATATCGTCCTTGATAAAGCGAAGTTGGTCATTGATAAGGATTTCTGGCGCCGCAACCTTCGAATTCTTTACAAGATCCGCAACGAGATCTTCGCGGTATTTCTCAATTGCGCGATGACGGTTCTGGGTCTCCAAGTTCTTTTTAATATCGGCTTTAAGCTCGTCAATAGTCTGGAAATTACCGCATTTCTTAGCGAGCTCATTATCGAGAGCTGGCTTTTTGACTTCATTGACCTGCTTAAGTAGTGTCTCGAAGACAGCTGGCTGGCCAGCAAGGCTTTTCTCGCCGTAGTCCTTCGGGAAAGTTACTTTAATGTCAAACTTGTCGCCAGCGCTTTTGCCGACAATCGCATCCTCAAAGCCAGGGATAAACTGACCCGAACCAAGGACAAGATGATGGTCCTTAGCACTGCCACCCGGAAAGACCTCGCCGTCCTTCTTACCAACAAAGTCGATAATTACTTCGTCGCCAAGCGCCGCCGCCTTCTTAGCAACAACCTTCTCGGCGTAAGCACTGACGATGTTGTCAAGAATTTCCTGGACATCTTTTGCCGAAGGCTCGGTTTTGTCCATCTTAGCCTTAAGTTTCTTATAATCACCAAGCTTAACATCTGGCAAAATCTGCGCTGTTGCAACATATTCAGCGGTTTCTTCAGGGACGTATTTTGTCACGTTTACGTTTTCGATAGCGATTGGATCTTGTTTAGCTTGGTCAAAAGCGGCCGGCATAGTTGAACGGACAGCGATATCGAGCGTCTCGTTTGTAACCTCATTTGCACCCACCGTCTTCTCGACAAGCGAAGCCGGAGCTTTACCCTTACGGAAACCTTGAACTTTCAAATTCGCAGCGAGGCGGGCAAGAGCTTTTTCGCGAGCGATCTTCAAATCATCGCCATCAAGCACCACCTTCACTTCCACCCTAGTGTCGGATAATTTTTTTGTAGTAGTCTTCATATCTCTAATTATACCACAGGTTAGGGGGTAATAATACCGCCTTTTTCGGTGGTGCGAATATGCCGAATGATGTTTTTAATATCGGCGCCGAGTTTAACATGAGGGTTAAGAATGCCGAGCGGGTCAAAAGCCTCCTTAATATTGCTATAAAGCTGGCGTTCACCGACACCGAGAGTGCGGGGCGCCATTAGAGCCTTGACTTGGCCCTCAGGACCATTACCGGTCAACGATCCTTGGCAATCTAAAACGAGCTGGCTATAACGCTTCAAGAAGTTAATAATCTGTTTGCGGCCATCAATCGACGTACAATCGAAGCGTGGGCGCACATTATAACTCGAAGTTGCAAAAGAACCGAAGATCGGTAAATCAACCCTGAGTTCATCTTCTAACTCCTTTAAGCCATCGAGAAAGTCACCGAAGTGCATACTTGGTACAAAGACATCATCCATGATCGGAGCATGCTCACCCCGACCATCATCATTGAGGTAGCTAAGTAGCGAGTTGTATAGACTATCGAACGCGGCGCCATTTTCTGGGGATTCTAGCACCGAAAAAGTATTTGGTGGCAAGATAGTGAGGCATTGCTCAAATTTCTTGCGATTGCGCGAGCGACGATAGTCGAAGCTAACGATGACAAGAAGACCTTTACCAAGCTTGCGTGTAAATAGATCGGGCTTTTTACCACGCTCAGCCGCCGCTTCGATAATGCGCAGATCGTAAACCTTAAGTAAAAACGGCTCAAGATCGCGGACAAAGTTCAAAAAACGCTGCGCAGCTTTCAGATCGTGGAACGAAACCATCATCCGCTCAGGATCAGGCGGAAGCGTTTCGACATGAAGGATAACGTCCGAAATTACTGCCAAAGTCCCCTGCGAGCCAAACATCAGAGGTAACAAATTCAGACTATGCGAGCTACGCACCTGAGCGATGCCACGATATCCCGCTAGATCAAGCGGCCGCATACCACAATCTAGAATCGTATCGGCCGATTCGTCTATAATGTGTTCGATCTTACGATAGAGCTCGCCTTCAGGCAAGGTTGAGGCAATTTTCGCTTCAACCGACCGCAAGCTTTGTGGCGAAAGCTGAACAATATCGCCACTAGCCAAAACAACTTCAAGACGATCAACGAAGCGAAAAATTCCGCCATAGCGCTCGGAAGCATCGTCGTTTGGGCAGTTCGCAATCAGACCACCGATTGTCGCCCGTGGATCGTAGACGATCGGTAAACACATACCTTGAAGGCGCAGCGCCTCATTCAAGGCGCCAAGTGTTATGCCCGGCTGCACCCGTACCAGACGTCCACGTACATCGATCTCCTCGATATGGTTGAGCTTTTCGGTCGAAATAATGAGGCCTGAACCAATACTGGCTCCAGTCTTGTCGAGGCCAGTGCCACGCACAGTAACCGGAAGCTTAAAATCGCGACTAGCCAACTGGCTCGAAAAGCGTAGGAGTTTGCGAATATCATTCGTAGTCTCTGGCAGCGCAACCAATCGCGGAGTCATCTTTAAGATGGATCGATCAGTAGAATAAGTCTCACGAATCAATGGACTATCAAAAACATTGCCAAGGATATGCTGATTCAGATATTCTGCTAGCTTGCTCACCAAACCCACCTGTTTAAGTTATTCCCATTATACCATAAGAATCATGAAAAGAAGGAAAAGATAAATAAAAACA
>CARBES010000034.1 GCA_948944455.1 uncultured Candidatus Saccharibacteria bacterium
GGGATGGTAAATACTACTGGGTAGCCAAACTAGCTGATGGTAACTGCTGGATGACGCAGAATTTAGCGCTCGATATTACAAAAGATGGATTAACCCCGGAACTAACTGACATCACTGAGCCTTGGAATAGTCAGAGTGAGTATCCGCCGGAAGAAACTAGCTCGGAGTTAGCTGAGATTGCTAGCTCGAATTATTCTGGAACTATGTCTTGGACGCAAGGAGAGTATGTGTATGGTACGCCACTTGAGGATCTGTCTTGTACTACGGATAGTGGGGTGGATAGCATAATTGACTGTACTAGTGGCGAAAGTGGTAAAACTTTTGTAAATGTGGCTGGCTGGACAGCATCAGATGATCCACTTTTCATGAGAAAGCATAATAACATGGCGATTGATGAAGCTAGTAAAACCTATGATGCTCATTATCTAATAGGCAATTGGTACGCGCTTAATGCGGCTACGGCGGGAACTGGAGTATCGGCAGAAGCGCCTTATACGGCAGCGCTCGATAGCATATGTCCGAAAGGTTGGGAACTGCCAACTGCTACGGAAGGCTTTAATAAGGTGTCCGGTAGTTTCTTTAATTTGTTAGACAAATATGGGGTATTGTTGACTGGTGGAGGTGTAGGGAGTAACTCGGAAGTAAATAACGGAAGAACGTTGTATAAAAATGTGAAGGATAAAAATGTCGGTGAGATTCTGGTGGATTTTCCATTATCCTTTGTGCGTAGTGGCGATATCGGTCCAGACGGAAAAATGTTTTGGCAAGGTAATGCAGGTTATTTGTGGGCGTCGGTTTATTTGAGTAAGAATAGCGGTTATAATTTTCATTTTAATGATCAATGGGTGTTTGTTACCATGAACACGTCTCGCAGCTTTGGCTTTTCGGTACGTTGTTTAGTTAACACCACTAACTAACCTTCTTCATCCTCCCTATGATTACTCTATATGGCTAGACAACGGAGGGAGTGGCCCCAGTAACTAACGTGGGCCTCCGTATTGGAAGGAACCACTCTAGTAACATCAATCATGAGGTTATAGACATTATGAGTACTATTAGTCACTGTGCGTTCTGACCAGTATGCTACCCATATACCTGGTACGTGGAGGTTACCACCGTACCAGCTTAAGTCATTACTGGTGTGTCCGCTGCGGACGAAGAAGCACTTAGAACCACTGGCTGGGTAATTCCCCGTTGCTGGCGATAGCTTGGTCGAAGATGTCGGTTTTGCGCTCGATGAAGTCGATATTGGCCTGAGCGTCTTCGATAGTTTGCCAGATTTGGCGTTTCTTAGTCTCGAGCATAGCCTTGCGCTCAGGAATAGTGTCGTTCTCTTGGCGGCAGAGGGTGGCGTAACGTTTTAGCTCGGAGCTACTAAAACCACAAGATTGTAAGAAAACGAGAGTACGGAGCCAGGTAGCTTGTTCTGGCGTAAAAGTGAGGCGACCAGTGCGGGTGCGACGAACACCTGGTACGAGCTCGCTTTTTGGAAAGTCTAACAGGGGTGGAACAAAGTAAAAAACGACCTACCGGTCGTTTTTTATAGAATAGCAATTACGATTCTTACTCCCAATCCACGCTGCCGAATTGTGGTACCGCGGCAATCCAGAGTTGACCAGGGGTAAAGCTAACTTCTTCGCCGAAATCGTTGCGGAAGACGATTTGGCTTTGCTGTGAGGACTTTTGCCAAGTGCCTTCGACGATGCTACCGTTCTGGAAAATGTAGGCTTTGCCGGAGTTAATGGTGCTGATTTGTTCGTGGTAGCCGTCGGCCATGGTGCCTTCTTGTACCATCATGACAGCGATCGCGCTGGGAGCGACTTGGACGAGCTCGCCGCATTCGGACTTGGTATTCGGCTCGGTGAGGTCGGTCGGGCAATGATAAACGAGATGAGCGTCGCCAGTTTGGTATGAACGGAGATAAGTATTCGTGACGGGATCGTAGCTGTAACGAGTATTGTAATTCAGATAACTACCGAAATTAACACTGATAGTTTGAGCGGACTCTTGTTCGGTTTCGCATTCGGCGTCAGCGAGGCAATTTTGAAGGTCGGTGGCGGCTTGCTCGGCGGCATTAGGCGACAAGCGTGAGAAAGCTTGTGGACTGGAGCTAGTATAACCTTTGCTCTGATTAAACTCGGCTAGCTTGGCAGGAGAGGTGAAAAGGTTATTCCAGAGGCGGTTCGAGCCTTCCTCGCGCCACATGTAGCTATAGTCTTCGTCTAGATCGCGCTGAACGCCAGTGGCGATTGCAGCGAGAGCTTCGTCAGAGCCGCCAGCGTGAACAACGGTGCAGTCGAAAGGAGTATCCCAGTCGAGATAGTAGGGACGGAGTGAACGAACTGGTCCAATGACGCTGGTGTCGGGATTTTGGAAGATTGCGGCGAAACGAGTGATGCCAGTTTCGGCGATAGCCTCAAAGACAACAGCAGCTTCAGTGAGGCCGGCTTGTGGACGAGCGCCATCAGTGCTGCCGTTAGGAATCTGGACGCAGAAAGTTGGACTAGAATTAAGGCTAGCGTCAGCGATTTCAAGACCGGTCATAACACTATGCACCGGGCTAGGGTAGTCGGAGCGATCATCGTCGCCGGAGGGAGCTTCGCTGGTTTGATGATTCTGCCAAAAATAGAAAAAGGTCATAATGGCAGAAGCGATTAGCCCAATAGAAAGCAATAAAATCATTGGCCACTTGCGTTTTTTCTTGCCAGAGTGGTTTTTGGCCATAACTAGTCGTTCTCCAGGGCGTTAACCGCGCGGTTGATACGAGCTAGGCTAGTGTCCTTGCCAAGTACTTCCATAGTGAGATGAAGCGCAGGGCTAAATGGCGCAAAAGAGAGCGCGAGACGAATAGCTGAGAAGAGTTCAGCTGGTTTTTTGCCGGTTTCTTCGAGCAATTCGTTCAATGCAGCCTGCAGAGTATCGGCATTCCAATCGTTAATTGCCTCAAGCTTACGTACTGAAATTTGCAACAGCTCTGATAATTCTTCTTCACTGAGCTTCTTGAGGAATTTGTTCTCGGTTAGCATCTTGAGATCGATTTCTGGATCCGTGAAGAAGTATCCGGTCATATCGCGTAGGTCGGCGAGAACTTTGAGACGGTCATAAATGATGCCGAGAACGCGTTTTTTGTAATTATCGTCATAGGCGTCGGCGCTTTCTGGCCAAAAGCCGCCAGTACGGGCGTAGAGTGCTTCGATTCCCTGTTCGTCAGCGATTTTGCGAATCCATTGGCCATTCATCCAAAAGAGTTTGGTTTCGTCGTAGCGGGCGCCGGAATTCTGAATGTGTGGCAAACTAAAGCGCTCAATTAACTCGTCTTTGGTGTAGATTTCTTGCTCGGTACCATCGTTCCAGCCCAGACAAGCGAGATAATTCAGCATGGCTTCGGCAAGAATACCATCTTTGCGGTATTCGGTGACGGATTTGGCGCCGTCGCGTTTACCGAGTTTTTTGTTGCCCGTAGGCGCGAGAATATGCGGCAAGGATACTAATTTCGGTACTTTAAGCCCAAAAGCTTCGTAGAGAGCGAGGTAGTTTGGGGTACTAGAGAGATACTCGACGCCGCGCATAACATAGTCGACTCCCATTTCAGCATCATCGACGATATGCGCAAAGTTGTAGGTTGGCAAGCCATCAGCTTTAATCAAGATGATATCGTCTTGCACTTCGGGGCCAGCGCTCATATCGCCCATAACTTCGTCGTGCCAGGTGCGTGGTTTTGGGTCAGCCTTAAAACGGAGAGGAATACCTGGCTTCCATTCGGGTGGATTCTCGGGGCGGAAGTTACGGTAGAGATAAGGAATTTTTTTCGCGTTGCATTCATCGCGATATTTTTGAATCGTTTCGGCGTTGGTTGGATCAGCGTATGCGCGACCCATATCAATGAGTTTTTGACCCCAAGCATGATAGATCTCGGCGCGTTCGGATTGAAAATATGGCGAAGCTGGTCCGCCCACGATTGGACCTTCGTCCCAGTTCATGCCGAGCCATTCAAGCGTTTCTTCGATTAGCTCGGTCGCACCCTCAACATAACGGGCTTGGTCAGTGTCCTCGATGCGGAGGATGAAAGTACCATTTTGTTGACGTGCTAAAAGATAAGGATAAATCGCACTACGTACGTTGCCGATGTGAATATAGCCCGTAGGACTGGGCGCAAAACGAGTTTTCATAACAATATTATATCACTGTTAAATAGAGACGACAATGTTGCGGAGCTGTTTTTTGGTCAAGCTGTCGGCAGAGGCATTGATTTTGTAGAGGACGCCGCGATTGACCCAGGCAGCATTAGCTCCGGAGGTATAAATTGTAATACCCTGCTCGTGAGTGGTGGTATAGTTTTCTTTCCAAGTTGGCTCAACGTAGTTGCGAAGGAGAGCAGAGCTGTCCCAAGAAGATTTCTCCTCAATAAGTGTAAAGCTCGCGCCTTCGGGCCCTTTGAAAGTAAGAGTGATTTTGCCATTTTCGGAGTCGATATCACTAAGCGAGAAATCACGCGGGACGTAAGATGGGTAGGAAGCCTCGACGCCAGTTTGCATGGCGGCGACGCGTACGGAAATATCGGGGACATTACTACCGACAAAGTAGATGATTGCGGCGACACAAGCGGCGGCACAGGTGAAAGCTAGAAGGAAGCGTTTGGCGCCGCCCTTACGATAAGTCCGGCGAGTTTTGGTTTGTAAGCCAGTGCTTGTTTCAGGTTCGTTATCCATTGCGGCGACCGAACGGAGCGCTTGGCGAAGAGCTTGATCTTCGGTGGTGGAGACACGGCGGGTATTAGTCGTGGCTCTTGACGCGGTGCGTCGCATGCTTGCGGCAGCTTTAGGGCTAGCCGTCCTGACTTTAGCTGCGGGGTGAGGCGTAGTTTTCTTTGCGGCAGCTTGGCTTTTGGCTATGACTTTGGCGGAGGACTTTGTGACTTTGTTGGCGGCGCGAGTAGCCTTCGAGCTTAAAGCGACCTTCTTATTAACAGTCTCTTCCTTTACCTTAGTCGATTTCATGGCAATTGAAACGAATTTTTCAATTGTGTCGCTAAGCTCAGCCATCTCGGGCATTGAGTTATCGGACTTAAGAGTTTCGGCGAAGGCTTTGAGTGATGCGATTTGCTCAGCGATCTCATCAGCGTCGGTCGCAGTGCGAATCGAGGCGATAGCGGCTGAGACCGCTTGAGCAATCTCATCAATTGAGCTATTAGAATTCATGGTTGCGAGACTATTACTCATTGAAGCGCCCATACTGGCGGCGGCGTAGTCAGCAGCAATACTCATCGCAAGGTTGTCAGTATCAACCGAAGAGTTGTTCATGATGGTGGAGTTTGCCGGTTCGGGCACGGTAACAATAGTGGTAGTCTCTTGCTGAATTGTGGTAATTGAGGGGGCAGTATTCGCGGAGTAGACTGTTGCCTGAGGCTCCCCTTCGGACGCTTCGGCTGGCACAAAACGGTGCATGTCTTGACCAAATTCGACAACTTGCGGCACAACGGCCGATCGAGCTTGATTTTCGGCACGCAAGGCGGCCTCGGCGGCTTTGCGTGCAGCAACTTCGGCCTTGGCAGCATCAATATCAGCGGTGCTGACACGGAGATTAACTAGACGCGAGGGGCGTACGGTTGGCATGCGAGATTCAGTCGAGGCAACGCTAGCAGCTTCCTCAATGGCGAGGTTTGACGGACGACCAACATACCGTCGATTTAAAGTAGTTGACGGCTGAGTGAGCCGATGCGTAGCGGCACTGGAGGGACCAGATTCTAATTGTATTTCTCGCATCAATAACTCCTCATCACGTTTTTGCTTACTACTATTATAACGGCAAGCGCGATAAAAAAGCAAGACATTTTGCGTGATCGTTTTGTGGAAAACTTAAGAACAACAGATTTAGAAAGTATTGCGCTTCCCCTTTATGGTGCTTTGTTGTATAATAATATAATATTATGGACCCAGAAGAAAAAAAACGACGGCAATTTATCAAAGTATTGTTAGCAGAAGTAATGATGGTGATTTCGGTCATTGCGATTGTGATAGTAGCGGCGCTACTTGCGATGGGGTTTTCGATTTCGACTGATGGTGGGATCGAACAGACTGGTCTAATGCAGATTCACTCGCAGCCGACTGGGGCGACAGTGACACTTGACGGGAGCGTATTGTTCTCACGGACAAATACGAGCCGAACAATGTCGGCAGGAGAACACCATTTGAAATTAACGCGTGAAGGGTATGATACTTGGGAAAAGACCGTAAAAATGTATTCGGGAGTACTAATACGAATGTATTACCCGCGTTTATTTTTGCAAAATCGAGTAGCTGAACCGGTGTTGGATTTATCGTCGGGAAATTCAGAAAGTAAAGAACTGGAATTTTATAGCACGGCACCAAGTCGTAATTATGCGGTCTATGCGGAGCGAGATGCGGCAGAGTGGCGTTTGCTGGATCTTAGGGGGGACGAAGTAAAGATGTCAGTTATAAATCTGGCGGAGATCTTGCCTGGAATGGTTGCGGACGAGGCGCAGGCTATAGCTCGTAAAAACAATACAAGCCAAAACGATGCATCTCAGAAGAGATTTGATGGTAAGATTGAGATGCTTGAGTGGAGTAATAACGATGAGAAAATTCTAGCAAAGGTTTTGTATGATGGCAAAATAGAGTGGGTACTGATAAATTTGCGGAATGTGACGGCGAGCTTGAATTTGACTAAGACCTTTGGTTTGAATTTTGACCAGGTAGAAATGATTGATAGTTCAGCAAGTCAGTTATATGCTTTGGCCGGGCATCGACTCTACCGAGTGAATGTGGCAGGCGAAGTTTTGTCGCGGATTTTGGTGGATAATGTGGAGAGTTTTGTAAATCGTGGTGCGAACGTAGTGTTCTTGACGATAGCTGAAACCCAGAAAGACGAACGAATTATTGGCAGCTATCGGGATGACGAGAAAGCTAGCACTGTACTAACGACAGTACCGAATGATGAGACAGTAAAAATTGCCTTGTCGCGTTATTATGACGAGGATTATATTGCCTATACCGTCGGGAATAAGTTGACGATTTATTATGGAACATTACCGTCGTACAATGAAAATCGCGAAAAGCCAGCGGTTGAAGATTTAAAAAAGCTAGTCGAAGGACGCGAGCTCGCGGAAGTGCCAGTTAATTTTAGTGCTAGCAGGGATGGTGAGTATGTTGTTGCGCGCGCTGGACAGAAGTTTATGGTGACGGATCTTGACATGGGCGATCTCTGGACTTATGAGGCGGTAGCGAGCGGCCTAAACTGGTTTGATGCTAGCATGATGTATTCTGTGAAAGATAATGAAATTATTGTTTGGGACTTTGATGGGACTAATTTACGGAACTTAGCTGAAAGCGCAAAAACCGCTAAAGATGAGGCGGTACGAGTGGCAGAGTTCCCAGTATTACTGACGGCAAATAATCGTTGGCTGTATTATTTAGTCGAGAGCGAGAATACATATGTGCTGACGCGTGAGCGAGTACAATAAGATTTGACCTGTGGCTAATCTATATCTAATGCCGAGATGGCATTAAGCTGAACTCGATTCATGATTAAGTTTAGCTTCCGAATAAGCCGTTCCAGATATTCTCAAAGAAGGAAGGCTCGTTAGCTGGCATAGTAACGTCGGCTGGAGGGGTGTCCTCGGTAGTAGGCTGATCGTCAGGATTAAGCGGCTCATAGCTTGGGGCGATTTGTTCGGCGGTAATTAAGAGACGATAGCGTGAGGTTCCTAGTGGAGTGCAGGTGATCAGGGTGAGCATAGGCTTATCAGTTGCATAGATAAGTGCACCAACGTTTGACGGTTCGACAACTTCGCTTTTAGTCATTTGGTAAGTGTAACGAACGGACTCGAAATTAATATATATAATATCACCAACTTCAAGACGTTCAAGCCCAGAGAAGATAAATTTGTACGGGTTATTGCTATAAACGTCACCAGCGGAATGACCTGAGATGACAAGATTGCCGATTTGGCCTGGCAAAGCGTTAGCTCCAGGAATGGAGAATTGGGCAACACCGTGTGCCATAGCCTCGTCAACGTCATTAGTGCTAATGCCAAAGGCGACTGGTACATCGATATTTAGTTTTGGAATAAGGAGACGCGGTTCGGGCGAGACGGCTTGAGTGACGTTTGGATCAACTGCCTCGATGCTGGTAGCGACCGAGCCGGCGTCGGGTGCGACGTAGGCCATCAGCGGTGCAAAAATCAGGCGGTTGTATTGTAGAAAACCGAGAACGAGCCCGATTGCTAATACGATAAAAACTGGAGCAAGGCGCTTTGCGCGACGTTCGCGGCGTTCACTACCATTAGCGATACGCTCGCTTTTGAGTTTTTCGGTAGCGAGGTAGTTTTGGGCGGCTTTAGCGTAGTAATCACTGTAATAATTCTGATAGTAGTTTTGCCAGGCAGAGTGATATTGTTGCCATTCGTTGGTGACGGCGGTTTGGTTTATTGGCGCATCTTTGAGTGAACTAGTCGTATCGGTAGATTGATAGTTTGGCGCTGATTCGACGGGCGAGATAGGCTCGCTTGATTGATAGACTTGTTCAGGATAGGTTTGAGACTGGTAGGTAACCTGGGTAGGCTGTTGCTGGTAATAATCTTGGTAATTGTTTTGATAATTTGCTGTTTGTTCTTGATAAGCGGTTTGATCGGAATAGGATTGACTGTTTTGGCCATAAGAATCTTGATAGGATTGATCATAGTAAGACGGTTGTTGTTCGGTAGCTAGAGTTTGGGTGTATTGATCGGCTGTATTGTAGTTAGCTGTAGTATTTTGGCCGGAACCGGCGATAGTTTGATTTTGGTTGTCAGCGGAATAGATGGCGCCCGGCACTGGTGGAGCGATGTACTCGTTGCCGCTACTATTTTTGCGGTTTGGGAGCTTTTTTAGACCTTCAACCGTTGAAGAATAGACCGCGAGCACTTTTTCGCGCGCGATTTCGGCTGCCGATTTGCGGCGTTCAGAAGAAGGCCCACCGATATTCGAATCCATATGTTATATATTATAGCATGTTTTATAGTTGGCGGGAGGGTTTTGGATTGTTTGAAATTTAGATTTAGGGAGATTTTTAGGTAGATTATAGGATTTCGTGGTATAATACGTAAGTATAGTGCTTGGCGCTAGAAAATAGGAAAATTAGTTTAGTAATGGGCGAGTGGCGGAATTGGTAGACGCGCTAGACTCAAAATCTGGTTCTCGCAAGAGAGTGAGGGTTCGATT
>CARBES010000035.1 GCA_948944455.1 uncultured Candidatus Saccharibacteria bacterium
CACTATCAGTGCCCTTATGTACCTTTTTATGCATTGACTTAACTAGCAATCGAAATTTGATCGCTAGATCCGTCTTACAATTTTTTCATCGTTGTCTCAAATTGTTAATTCGAAATCTCACACACGAGAATAAAAGCTCTATGATAGATTTTTACCTCGCATAGTTTCTATCTTAATCCAGAGGTTGTTCTTCGCAACTTGTTTAACTTTCTTTAGTATAGCGCACATCCCGAAACAATGCAAGACTTTTTTTGAAGATTTTTCGACTTTTTGGGGACTTTTTTGGTTCTACCCCTGTTACGAAGTGCGAAGAATCTCGAAAATTGTACTCGAAATGACGCCTTTGAGATGTCTAAATACATTTGCGGAGCTGAGTCTTTACGAAAGGCTAGCGCAAACTGTCTCTATCCTAGCACAGAAATTGACAAATGTCAATACTTTTTATGGCTATTTTGGTGAATTTTGCAAGTTTTAGCCAGATATTTTGCTTGGATGGGTAATTTTTAGCATAATAGCTATTGACTTTTTCAACGATTTGTGATAAAATGGCAAATGGAAAGTATACTATTATACGGTTCCCGACCAGTAATGTCAAAAAACAGAGGCTGGAGTAATTTTACAACGGAAGGAGAGAAGCTTATGACGCTGAATGGCTATCTTAATAGCCTGGACGAAATGAGCTGCAGCGATGGCACGGACCCAGAGGGAATACTGGACTACATCGAAAGATGGGAGGCAAGACAGCCGAAACCAGTCGAAGACCCCAAGCTAAAGGAGGTCGACACTCCGGCCCGGATAACTGCGGCTACCAAGGCAGAGTACCAAGACAATATCAAGGAAGAGCTGCCAGACGCATACGCTTCTGCAAAAGTTCATCGCGAGAATATTGCCCTCTTAAATCAAGATCTCAAACTGATGGTGGATCAGTATCAAAAGCCCCCAGTACCAGGAATTTACTGCAACTGTATGCAAAACCAAAGATATCTCTATCAAGTCTGGTGTCGCAAGCTCTTAGACAAAGAGCGGATTCCTAGCTATGAAGACTTTGGCGTCTGGACCTTTGGATGGATATGGCTAATGTTTGGCCTAAAAGAGCCGGACGAGCTAGCGATGGTCTTCGGGTTTGGAGATCTTTTGCCAAAAGGGCGCCGTGACCCGGAACGAGCGGCATGCCTCATGTATCGTGGATTCTTATACTCATGTGACCAAAAGTTTGTGATCGAGAACCGTGATGCTGTATTGGCAGAGCTTAACAAGAAAAGGCTCCAACGCGAAGCGGTAAGAACTGAGAGGCTTATCCAGCAATGCGTCTACCAAGCGACTAATGCAACCCAGATCAGAGTCGACAGCATTGTTGAAGACACCCGAAGGAAAATGCGGCACGAACAACAGCAACGCGAAGCCGAAGCGGCACGCCAGAGGCAAACCCCTGAAGCGACCAGATCGGCACCGACAGATATACCCCGCCAAGATACAGCCACAAGACATACGACGGCTTTATCAGCACTGACTGGCGTAATCTGCAAACTTGTAGTTACAGCAATCGAAATCGCCAACGAACTATTTGACGGAACTCACTAACCCCTTCCCTACTCAAGCAAGCCCCTACTATTACAGTAGGGGCTCATTTTGTGCATATATAATATATAGGGAAACCCACGCCTACTTGGTTCGGCGTGGGTTGTTGGGGGTTAGTTATTTTTTGCGGAAGTCCCTAAGTAGTTGTACTGGTCGCCGTAGTTTAACATAATGGTTTCTATGAGTGCCTTGCGACCGCCAAATAACTTTTTAATTCTAGAATAATCCTTCTTCGGCATATCAGCAGGCATAAGCCAACGGCCAAATGCGATGCTACTATTTAAGTATTTATCCATGCAGTCTCTCTGGCATGCTTCGTGTCTCCGTTGAAAACCCGATTTATTAACCAGCAAGTCACCGCACAACTTAATGACCTCTTCTCTAATCTTATGAATATCACCAAATCTTGAAAGCATTGAATATGCCGACGGTAACCGATCATTGGCATCAATCTCGTGTGCGGTTAGCCAATGTTCAGCCTTTTTACTTTCTACGAAATAGATCTTGAGTAATTCCTCGTCAGTCTTTTCTATGTAGTGTAATGGTTGTTCAAGACTGCAACGTATTTCATCAAGCGGACCACATAGCCGAACAACCGTATCCGAACGTGGCAGACGAGGGTTATCGTCAATTGTAGCTTTACAAATACGGATACCGCTACTTGCCATTTTTTTGAGCTCCAACCATACCACATCTGGGTCATTTGGATAGCGCGCGACATAAGCCCGAAGGTTAAGCATCTCAAGTGGTACACGCGTTTCACCAAACAGTCTTAAGAGGGTGGCTGGGCTCGGAACGTTCGGGTTATATGTTAGCATATCGCATGTTACCAGCGTTCCTTCTGGAAATGCCTCTTTTAGGGCCGCTAGAGCTTCTTCTCGCGTCCAAGGTATATTTCTATGCCTTGAATTAAAAGCCTTCTCCAGCAGTCGCTCCACATCCACCCGCTCGACCCGGAACTTCGTAGCCGGAATGTCGACAACAATCGGATCGGGCTTAGCGGAAGGCGAATAGTTCGGGGTGGATTCAGTACGCTTCTTGGCGGTTTCTTCCATTTCGAGGATCATAGCAATCCTCTCGATGTTCGCAACGTAGTCGAGCACGCGCACAGTGCGCTTTGCGCCGGTAATACGTAAGCCACGTCCGAGTTGCTGGAAGAAAATAATTGAAGATTCGGTTGCTCGCAGAAATACCACAACATCAGCCTCCGGTACATCGATGCCTTCGTTCAACATATTGACTGAGATAATAATACGGATGTCGCCAGAGCGGAAACTGCTCAGGATCGCTTCGTTCAGGCTGGGACTTTGACCAGAATGGATGACGGCGGCTTCCTCACCGAAGTGGTAAGCCATCGCATTCGCATGGTCAATATTTGAACAGAACACGAAAATGCTGGGGTTTTCCAGGTCAGCAGTTTGCTCACGAATCGACGCAACAATCTCCTCATCACGCCTGGGCGCGAAGATAGTCTTGTTAAGCTGGGCAATAGAGACTTTTTCGTTCGAAGCCTGCGGACCGACGTATTTCTCAAATTCCTCTTGGTTGAGGTCATCGAGCATCACGCGGTAGTCGACACGAGCGAGCCAACCTTCAGCCCAACCGTCGTAAATATCCATCTGGAAAAGGACTTGGTCATAAGTCTCCAGGATATCTCGACCGTCGGGGCGATCTTTCGTGGCGGTCAAACCCACCAGGAACTGCGGTTCAAAATAATCCGTAGTAGGCTGATAGGTATCGGCCGCGGTGTGATGCGCCTCGTCCACAACGATGTAGTCAAAGGCGTGCGTAGTAAACTCTTCGCGGTGATCGCGCATGCTTTGGAAAGTAGCAAAGAGGTAGGTGACAGCACGCGTAGTTTTATAATTACCAGTATACATACCGTAGCTATATTCTTCGCCAAAAAATTTCCGGAACTTTCTCTTGGACTGGGCCAGGATACTTTCCTGGTGACAGAGGTAGAGGATATGCGCGTTCGGACATTCTTGCAGGAATTGCTGGAGATCGAAGATCGTAGTCAAGGTCTTGCCGAGGCCGCTCGCCATCACAACCAAGCCTTTTTTGATACCATTCGCTCTCGCATTGGCTAGAGCCGTGGTACACGTGGTCTGATATGGGCGTGGCTCATAGATTGCCAAACAAATCACTCACTTTCTGTAAAGATGTATGGTTTGGATTTCTGACTTTAGGATTTTGAAAATAACTAACCTGTGAAAGAACATTGACAAAATAGCCTTGTCAACAAAGCTTTTAGGGAGAATTGGAGTATTATTGCATAAGAATACTCCTGTTTTTAGAGACTAAAAACAGCCTCCCCTACTTCCATTGTAGCATAGATTAGCTAAAATGTCAATGGTTATTCAGAGGTTGATAGGCTTCGTCAAATACTGCGCTCGGCCTTCAGCAACCTGCACAATAGATACCAAACAGAAACCCACGCCTACTCGGTTCGGCGTGGGTGCGTGAGAACTATTGTTTATTCTTTCGTCAAGGGGTGAATTTTGGCAAGTTCCTGGAGATATTTCTTCATTTCGTCCTGGACACCAGAGGCACCATTCAGCTTCAGCTTCCCAGTGGCCTCGTCGCGCGTGATACGCTCGAGATTCTGTGGCCCAGAGCCCACAATAAAATGCTCGGGGAACATACGGTAAGCTATCAACTCCTGAACTGGCTGCCAAGTATCATGCGAGACGATATAGAGCGGACCATTCTCAGGCAGCATAGAACGAAGAGGAATAAATGTCTCCTCAGTATTAGCCCGCGTGGCCGGCATACCATTCGGGAGTTTGCGTTCAGGATCAAAGGGCGCTTCTACGATATCAATCCTGATGTTGTGCCAGTCCTCCACCGTGGAAACTTTCGCCTCAAAATTGCGATCGTCATAAGACATCAGAACTGATTTAGACTCCCGTGGTCTTTGCCCGGCTAATTCCTCAACAGCATTTTGGCAAATTTCGTACTCCGATTCGCCTGGCGCAAAACCTGCGGCCGTTAATTTTGCCTGCTCAGTCTCAGAAGCCGCGCGTTGGCCAGCGGCAATGATAATCCGACTAGTTTGCACGGCGCCGGTCTCAACTGCATTCAAAGCGTGGTAAAGACGCTTCAGGTTGGAAAGACCAGCAGCTCCCGGAATAATAATCGCTTCAACCTCACCATCATAACGCTCAGGATCAGAGTGAATCCCAAGTGCCGCCTCAAGCTCATTTGATGCAGTATAAACTTCCGGTTTTACAAAATCTGCTTTGGCAGCAACATTAAAGACAGCTTCATCCATAACTTCGCGGTTGTTGTGATACTGTTCTGGATTAAGACGAGTTCCAGCTGCAGAGGCTAAATCGCTAAGCATAGTTTCGTCCGGCCAGCGCACAAAATCCGCGTTCGATGCGGCGTCAGACTGACTGCGAATTAGCTCAGCAACCCGCGCCCCAGCAGTACCAAGAGCTAAATCAAGATCAACTCCACGATAATTAGACAACTTCTCCATTATAACCGAACCTCCTTAGGCCACTTAACAAACCGTGTTCATAAACAACAATTCCGACAAAGAACCAAGCATGAACACACTTACTTCTTCATTGTAGCATACTTTATCGAAAATGTCAATAGCGCATTGCTCGTATCTCTCTTATCAAATATCATACTCAACCAACTCGCAGTTCCCCATATGGAAGCCGCGAAGATCAGTATCTTCATCGTAGCCAACTATATTGTAGTACATCGCCTTCAGCAGCGTGCCATGAGCAACGACTAGAACTGTATCGTTTGGGCCGTGCTTCATCTTAAGGTCGTCGAGAAAGGATTTTGAGCGAGCAAGAACACTCTGAATCGGTTCTATACCATAAATATCCGTATTTTGCCGAACACTAAGGTCGTCGGCGCCGAGATTGTCCCAGTCGACGATCTTCCCTTCCAAGTCGCCGTAATTGCGTTCAACCAAGCGATCGTCATATATTAGATCGGTACGACCGCCTGTTATAATTTCGGCGGTCTTCTTCGCACGACGAAGTGGCGAAGAGTAAACGAAATCAAACTTCAAACCGCGGCGCTGGATTTTCTCGGCTAGTTCCTCGGCTTGAGCGACGCCAGTGGAGTTTAGTTCGATGTCGGCAACACCTTGTGACTGCTTTTTGATGTTCCAGTCAGTCTGACCGTGACGGACGAGATAGAGTTTCACCTACTACCCCTTTCCTTCTACTAATGCTTGTAATTTTTCTTGGACGCCAGGCGTATCGTCCGCTATGAGTCGGAGGCGAGCGTCAATCTCAATGTGCGCCATCTGAAGGGCACGCTTTAAGACTGGGACATCGGACTTTTTATCGAAGAAGGCATAGAATTTTTGTGCTTCTTCCGGCGTACGGATAAGAGCGGCGGCATAGCGCGGATAATCCTCAATCGACTTCTCACCCGTAAGCTGTTCAATGTAGTCCCAATGAGTCGTTAGCCAATCCAGCACGCGATCGCGCGTACGATGATTACGCAAGAGATAAATATAAAGGAAGATATGATCCTGCGGGCGAACAATTTCGGGCTGCTCGAGAAGCCCGAGGAGCCGGTCGAGATGGGCCGGATCTCTTGATAGGCTAGCGAGAACAAAGAGCAAGTCAGTGCGTAGCTCTGGGTCAGCAGTATTTTGATATTTCTGCAACAAATCCGGAAAAACGGACTTTTCGTCGAAATAAAGCTTTGCCGATAGTATCGAAGTGCGTAGTTCGGCATCGATTTCGGTCAGGCTGCCGTGATACATATCAGCGAGTTTATGCAGAATCGTCTCGTCTTCGGCATAATAAGCAATACTGAGCAGGGCGTCGCGTAGCTGAATCGCGGAAATATCCGACAGCTCGCCATAATTAATATCCTGGAGCTGTTTAGCAAAAATCTCAGCTAGATACTTACGATAGTTCGCTGCAGCGGGAGTCTCGGGTGGACAGAAGAACTTTAGATCACCAATAATATTCGTGAGGATATTCCAAACCGAAGCGGAAGTCTCATTGGCGAATTTCGGTAAAAGTTCAAGCAGTGAGCTAGAAGCCACAGCCGGTGTACGTGCGAGGAACATACGGTCGATCAAGAGACGAAGCTTTTGTTCGGTGGAAAGGCTATCGAACCGGTTGAGCTTATCGTAAAACTCGGCGTCGGAGAGATTGATTAGATAATGCCCAGACATGTCGTCTTGCACTTCCGGTAAAGGCCACTTCGTATCGTCGGTCTCACCATTGATTAGAAAACACTGTTGCTTTATATCACCAGATGAATATTCTTCCTGCGGAATCTGAACTTCCGGATAGCCTGGTTGCGAGATCCAAGCGTGCATAAATTTCTTCACATCAAAATCGGCATAAGGCTGGAGCGCGTTCCAGAGATCATCTCCGACCGTATTTTGATATCGATATTTTCTGAAATAATCGCGCAGGCCTTTGAGAAAATTATCTTGGCCCATTAGACGGTTCAGCATCAACATAAGGCGCGCGCCCTTAGCGTAGACAATAGCCGAGTCGAATAAGGTGGCAATTTCGGCGGGATCGTGAACTTCCTGCTGGACAGCTTGGACGCCCGGGAGCGAGTCACGTTTCAGGGCAGCTACACAGTCGCTCGTAAAGAAATCTTGCCAAACATTAAACTCTGGATAGAGCGCGTCAGTACAGTAAAATTCCATCATGGTAGCAAAAGATTCGTTCAGCCAGAGATCATCCCACCATTCCATCGTAACAAGATTACCGAACCATTGGTGCGAAAGTTCATGCGTGACGGTAACAGCAACAGACTGCTTTGTCTCCATGGTTGCGTTCACATCAGCCAACATACAAGACTCACGATAAGTAACGAGGCCCCAGTTCTCCATAGCGCCGGCCTCGAAATCTGGCAGAGCGACCTGGTCGAGCTTCGCAAACGGGTACGGGGTATCAAACTGAGTTTCATAGTAGTCTAGCGCGGCAGCGGCAGTCTTGTTCGCAAAAAGGAGCGACTCCATCGGCTGGTTTAAGGCAGCATATGACGTAACTTTAATTCCGCCGTCACTATATGTCGACACACTCTTGAGCGGCCCAATTACCCAAGCTAAAAGATAGGTAGATATATCCGGCGTATTTTGAAATTCGAACCGATTTATATCCTGCTTCTCAATGAGAGTGTTCGCTAAAACGACATCAGTACTACGTCGGTCTGGCACAATTAGTATGAGTCCGAAGCTAGCTTTGGCTGCAGGCTCATCAATGCACGGAAAAGCTTCTCGAGCATAATGAGATTCAAATTGTGTCGCGATAATTTTTTGTTTACTGATCCCATAATTATAAGTTGAAACATAGCAGCCTTGCATATTATGGTTAAGTTGAGTCTCATATTTTATGACAAAAGTCGCCAAGCGACGCCCCTCGTAATCTTCCTCTAGGTTTATTTTGTTAACCTTGCTGAGGTCTTTTTTCATAGTATCATCGAGTGAGATCGTGAGAACTTGACCATCATACTCATATTTACAAACTCGCACTGGAGTAACTTTAGAGCCGCACCAGTGTAAAGCCTCGAAAGTTACCTCCTTAATATCCATATTAACGGCATGAAATTTTACTACCTCACCCTTAATTTCACCATTCACCCTGACGGTTCCCTGGATATATTCTCTCTCGCTAAAAACATAGAGTTCGAGTTTGTAATATTCTGGCCTAAAATAATCAAGAAATCTTTCCATATGTCTATTATAGCATGGAGAAGCTGGGCTCAACGAGCCATTGCTACTAATGTATCATATCATAAGTGTTTTATCAATGGCTGGACGGAGCTAAATCACGCGGGAGACTTCTTCAATAGTAGTTTCGCCACGAAGCGCAGCCATAATTCCCTTTTGCTCCAGGGTCAACATACCGTGATCGCGAGCGCTCTGCTCGATAGCTTTGGTGCTAATATCTTTGAGGTCGCCACGAAGGTAGCCCTGAATATCGTCAGAAACTTCAAGCTGCTCCATGAGCACAGTGCGTCCTTGATAGCCGAACGGCGCATCTTCGGTTGGCACCGGACGATACAAAGTAATATCGCTAAGACCAACGCCCTCGACTCCGGCCATCACGCGGCGAATATAATCGGCAGTACCATTATCGGGCTTATACGGCTCTTTGCTTGGAGAGAGTTTGCGCACTAGGCGCTGTGCGATCAAGAGACGAATCGAGCTCGCAAAAATTGGGTTCGTACCAATAAGATCGATCATGCGCGAAAAAGCAGCCGAAGTAGAGTTAGCATGGAATGACGAAAGCACGAGATGCCCCGTAATCGAAGCCTGGATCGCGGTGCGCGCAGTATCAGCATCACGAATCTCACCAACCATCACAACGTCCGGATCGAGACGAAGCACCGAACGTAAGCCCTCGGCAAAGGAGCCGCCGTCGTTGGTATGGATTGGGATCTGCGAAATCCCCGTGATACCGTATTCAATCGGATCTTCCAGAGTAATAATCTTGCGGTCAGTAGTATTCAGCGCATTCAAAATCGAGTAGAGCGTGGTCGACTTACCAGAACCGGTCGGACCAACCATAAGCACGAGACCGCGTGGGTGCG
>CARBES010000036.1 GCA_948944455.1 uncultured Candidatus Saccharibacteria bacterium
TCAAAACCGCCCGATTCAAGAGGATAGTTATTAGCAGGTCTGCCGCTGCGGACGATATACTTTTCTTCGTCCGCAGCGGGGCAATTTATAACGTAATCAGCAGCGGAGATGGTATTAAATTGCAATATTTATCGATCTCGGGCATACATGGACCGCATTGGGCAAAGACTAGTTCTAACGTTGAATATAATGCGTTTTATTTTACATTCAGCTCTGGCCTCGCACACCCAGCGAATTTTAATCCACGTGGTTTCGGTTTCTCCCTCCGTTGTCTAGCCATAGAGTAATACAAGTGGAGGATGAAAAGGGTTAAAATGAGGAACGTAATATGATAAAAATGCAGATTTTGTTGACAAAGTTGATTATAAGCATAAAAGATATTGACATTTTTAGAGTTGTGTGATACAATGAAAAGGTAAGGTAGTAGAATCTCTATCTTTAGCACATTTCCAGATTAAGAGATAGTGATTTTGCTGAAAAATTCTTGTAAGAAAGCCGAGGTAGAAGTATGCGCGAAAACATGAAAATTACCCTTTGGTACCTGATCAAGGCTTTGCCCAAGATCGCATTTGCAGTGATCGCCATCGCGGTGGCCGTGCACATCAGCGAACAAAAGACCGCGCGAATGGTCGACGAGATGCTCACAGAAGCACTGGAGAAGCAGTACGTCGACGTCGACGGCTATCCCCTGCCGACGCAAGCCATTCCTCCGAGAGAGGGAGCGGCGCCCAGCCTGGGCAAAGAGCCTGTGGCAGAAACCCAGCCGGAGAACAAGACAGATGATGGCGCCATCCAGCTACTGGCAACATCGATGGCTGGCACTACCGTGGAAGATCTGCTGGAAGCGGAAGCGTCGTGGAACGTAAAGACCACGAGCTATCCCACGTACCACTCTGACGAGACAACGACAGCGTGGGCGGCCGATACGCCTTATTGCGTGCGGGTGGACATGCCGCGAGTGATGTTTCAGGATCTGGAACGGAACGTCGTGGAAGTGGCCTACCCCGAGAGCGTAAAAGCGGGCGAGGAAGGCGTGATCGTCATCCGAGTTAAAAACAAGGGCTCTGGCGCAGAGTTCATCACGCGAGCGACCTTCGCGGCGGCAGACGATTTGCGAATCGTCTACGGTTCGAGCCACCCGCAGACCGCCTATGGTGGCGAGCTGGATTATGGTCTCATTGGCAACGGAAAAAGCCTGGTGGTGAACTTCTATACCGGAGCGACTGACGAGCACTACCGTAACCGCCATGATCACCATAGCTTCAGCGGCGCGTATGGTTATGTGGACGCGGGCTTTTACCGCGTACAGACAACCGCCGAGGACGTCACTATCAACTAATCTGGCAAGCGAAGCCGCCTGGGCAACTGGGCGGCTTTCCCCTTCTTTAATTTGTTGAGAACAAGACTAATCGTCGACAAGATGGTGCGGGTCTTTGGCAAAAATTAGGAAGATGAGCGGGGGCATGAGGTAGATCTGAAGAGCATTTGGAAGACCGGAGAAGAAGTTGAGCGTAATAAGATAAGCGACCAGGAGCGAAATCAGGAGCGGAAGGGCGGGATGAGACCAGAAAACACTCTGGCGCAGGCGAGATTTAAGGCTCGTAGGTAAAGATACGGTTTGGCCTTCGGGGATTTTGCGAGCGGCGGCGAGTTGAGGCTGAGGAGATTTATGGCGAGCAGGGCTTGGCGCCTTGCTGTCACGGCCGTCAAGAAAACGGCGAGGGAGAAGCGGAGCGAAGAAAGCCAAGAGAAGGCTAAAGGCAACAAGCAAGGCGCCAACAAGGCCGAGCTCGAGGAGGAGGCTGATAGGTTCGTTTTGGACGATAGCATTCGGAAGGGCGAGCTCGTGCTCGGGGAAGGCGCCGTTTAGAGCGAGGCCGGCACCGCCGAGACCTACCCCGAAGAGGATATTAGTAGGAGAACCAACCCAAGTGCGCAGGGCAAGGTCGTTCAGACCGAGGCGAACGTTGGTCGAGGCGGGGATATAGCCATCAAAGATAGCTTCGTTATCGCCAGAGTCATCGCTAGAATTGTTATTGGAGTTTTCTGAGACAGTGGAACTATTGGCAGAGTTCTCAGTAGAAGCATCAAGATCTGCGGGCAGAGTAGTTTCCCTAGGACGAATGTCGATAATGCCGAGCGAAACCTGATGAACAACCTTAGCAACACCAGAATAGAAAGTATCGTTAGTGGGGCTAAGTGCAGAGAAAGTTCCCTGCGCTACTAAAGTACAGAAAAAGCTGACGACTGGGATGAGAATAATATATTGCCATTTTGCGCGACGAACAAGCGCAAAAATGAAGAGAATGAGAAGGGCGACGGCGTAGGCGTAGATGGCGCCCCGAGATAAAGTTAAAAATAAAGTTGCCGAGAAAAGTAAAGCACGCACAGTTAAAAACCAACGATTCTTCTTTCCAGGACACGATGTCCGCTCAGCCCGCCGTCGCGGGTGAGCGGCATCTTCATCCTCGCTCGTAAGCTCCGGAGATTCCCGGAAAGAAGAATCGCCAGTTCCCAACGTATGCGTTCCGCCCGTCTCGAAGGCAACTTTATTTTTTTCGTTCTTAGTAAATGCTTTTTTAACACCAAAAATATTTTCGAGGAGCTTTGGGAAAGCGAGGAGGAAGAGGGCGAGGAGAGTAGGGGCGAGGAGGAGGTTACCCATGAACTGTGGCTCAATGGCGAAACCAGAAGGGTGCGGGAAGCCAAAAGTCCAGAAAGTGCAACCAGCACAAAGTAGTGTATCACTACGCGAAAGCCCAGCAATATCAAGAACACATTGCACCCAACAGAAGATACAAACGAGAGCAGTTGAAAAGAAAAGCGATTTAATGAAATATCGACGCCAGCTAGGATTAGGTTTCAAGAGCGGAAAAACGAAGAGGAGCGCGAAAACCGCAAAGAAAGTGAGCCAGAGAACACCGGCAGTAAGAATAGCGCGGGTGGGATTGGGCGACCAAAAGGCAGAAATCGTGGCATAAAACGGAAAAAGTGAAAAGAGGAAAAACCGTTTATCAGAAATGCCAGGTAATTCTAAACCCCAGGGACCTTTCTGTGCGTTTTTCGCGAAGACTCTTTGTTTGCGCTGATAATCTACCAAAACGATAAAAGCTACCAGGTCAAAGAAGACTAGCCAAATTAACGGAAGGGAGAGCTCGAAGTTCATAGTGGCGTCGTTCCCTAGCGAAATCAGTGGGTAATATGAGAAAAAGAGGATCGCCGGCATAAGGTATGCCAAAATAAAAAAAACCTTCCGAAGTAACTTCATGGAACCATTGTAGCATGGCTACGCTACGCGAGCGAGAGAATTACAAGAAAGTAAGACCGGAGCGAAGACCAAGGTATATGCTATAATGAGAGCATGAAAGAGGGTCAGAAGGTGCTTTTTGTATCGCATACGGCAAACTTTGCGAAGTTTAATCGAGCATTTATGCAAGATTTACGCAAAAAGGGAGCCGTGGTACATTACGCCTCGGCCGGTGAAGAGGAAGTGCCGGATTGCGACAAACACTTCCAGATTGGTTTCGCAAGGTCGCCGTTTCGATTACTAAAGAACTGGAAAGCCTACCGAGAACTAAAAAAGCTGTTTAAAAAGGGGGGCTACGACCTAATACATTGTCATACGCCGGTGGGTGGAGTGCTGGCGCGATCGGCAGCGCGAAGCTTAGCTAGAAAGCCGCATTATGACGGTCAGGATGAAGGGACAAAACAACCAAAAGTGATTTACACGGCACACGGATTCCATTTTTATGAAGGGGCGCCAAAATCGAGCTGGATGCTGTACTATCCGGTCGAGAAAAACTTAGCGAAGGATACGGATTGTTTAATCACGATCAATAGCGAAGATTACAAGCTGGCTCGAAAAAAATTCCAAGCAAAAAAAGTAGTGCGCTTAGATGGGGTCGGCGTAGACCTAACAAAGTTCGGACCAGCCGATATAGCAGAAAAAGAGAGATTGCGCGAGAAGCACGGGCTAGGCAAAGGAGATTTTGTGCTGATTTATGTTGCGGAACTAAATAAGAATAAAGACCAACTGTCGCTCATCGAGGCACTGCCGAGGCTAAAAAAGGAAATTCCGAAGCTAAAAGTGTTACTAGTCGGTAAAGGCGCGTATGAGGAGAAGTTAAAGCACAAAGTACAGCGGTTAGGTTTGGTAGATACGGTGAAATTCCTAGGCTATCGCAAGGATGTAGCGGAATTATATAAAATGGCGGACGTCGGAATATCAACGAGCCGGCGCGAAGGACTAGGGCTGAATTTGATCGAAGAGATGGCAAGCGGGCTACCACTCATAGCTAAAGATAACCGGGGACACCGTGAAGTGATCGTGTCGGAACAGATTGGAAGGTTGTTTACGGACGAGAAAGGGCTTCTTGAAGCAGTACTAGAAATGTATCGTAGCCCGAAGCTGCGTGCGGAGATTGGCAAACATAATCTTGGGGCAGTGAAGAAATACAGTTTAGAGATCGCCAAGGAAAGAATGGCAGAAATCTATCGCGAGTATCTTCGGACAAGGTAGTTCCCTACGACTAGCCAACAATATAGCCGGCTAGTGTATGGCTATCGTATGGACAATGTCCGGACAATGACTGGCGTTTGTACAGCAAATAGACTATTTAGCGCCACGTCGAAAAATGACAGCACCAACAGTACGAAGAATGATACGAAGATCAAGCCAAGGTGACCAATTTTGGATATAGTAGATGTCGAGAGCACGACGCTCTTCGAAACCGATATCGCGACGACCAGAGACCTGAGCGAGGCCGGTAAGACCTGATTTTACCGAGAGCAAGAGTGAGCGGTCCCCGTAATGATGAAGCTCGCCTGGGACAAGGGCGCGCGGACCGACCAGGGAGATATCGCCACGAATAACATTAATGAGCTGAGGAAGCTCGTCGAGCGAGGTCGAACGGAGGAACTTGCCAAGCTTCGTAATGCGAGGGTCGTTTTTAATCATGTCGCCGTTGTCGCGGTATTTTTTGATCAGATGCGGCTCGCCCATCTTTGTAAAAGCCTCCTCGGGAGAAAGACCGCAATATTCTGGCTTCATGGAACGGAATTTATAGATCTTAAAATGTTGATTATAGCGCGAGAGGCGAACCTCAGAATAAACTGCGGGGGATTTCGGGTCGGAAAGTTTTTCGAGCAACCAGATAACCCCCATTGGAATTGCGGCAATAATTAAAATCAGTAACCCAAGGGTGATATCGCAAGCTCGCTTAAAAATACGAGCGCCACCAACGAGCGGAGTGATTTTCACGAGGATTGCCGGAGTATTGCCAACAAGCTCGAGATCACCCATCTGAGACGTGAGCGCAGCACTAGATGGGACGTAGTAATAAAGAAGGTGGCGGTTGATGGCTTGGCGATAGACATACTCTGTACGCTTGTCATCAGTCTGGAAGATGACATCCGGCTTCGTGCGTTTCAAGGCTTCTTTGAGTGAGGAGTATTGCCTGCGACGAAGGTCCTTTGGGATATATTTCGCACTAGCAATCACGCCGGAGAGCCGGAAGCCAGATTCAGGATAAGCCGCGATATAATCAGCAAGGTATTCGGTGTTTTGGCTATTGCCGATAATGACGGTTTTCAAAGTGGCGCGACGATTATGCTTTAAGGCAACACCACGTGCAAGACGAACCGTCTGGCGAAAGAGGCAAAGAAAAAAGAAGCAAGAAACAACTGAGTAGAGCGCCATGATACGAACTGGGAAAAGATCAGCCTCGAAGAAGAAGTCGTAACTAATAATCGCCATTACTCCAACAATCGAAGCGAGAAAAAGACGACCAATCTCGGACCAGCGGTTGCGGCTAAGAAAGATTGTTTTACGATAAAGACCGAAAGCCGCAAGGATAATAATATAAATCGGCAAAAGCCAAAGCATTGAAATGACAAACTTCCAAGGAGCGGCCTCAAAGTAGAATGGACGCTGGTCGAGATGTGTACGCATAAAATATGCCACCAAAAAGGAGAGCAAGATCGCACAAGCGTCGCCCAACATAAGAAAAGCATGGAAAATTAGCCCAAAATCCTTCTTCATCTCTTATATTATAGCAGATTAGGTCGTGGTATAATAGGGGGCGATGGTAGATTTGGAAGAGATATTTGGCGGGTATAGCGGGGCAAGGCTATTCAGGATACGAACAGAAACGCAGGATTACTGCGTAAAAATTTTACCAGAGCGGCTAAGCGAGGGATCAGCGGCGCGAGTGAAAGAAATTTGTAAGATTTATCAAAAAGCAGGGATTAATTCCCTGTCGCTACGAGGATATGGTAATCTTGAAGCGGAAAATCGGCATTTTTATATCTATGATTTTATTGAAGGGGAAAGTTTCAAGGAATATAGCAACCGAGAGTTGTCCGCGGAAGAAATTCGGAAAATAGGGCGAGAGATCGGGCAAAAGTTGCGAAACTTGAAATTAGATAAGAATTTGGCAGGTTCGACGCAATTAGCAACCGATAATATCTCACGATTAACCGAATACGGCATAGAAAGATATCATGAACTTTTAAACAACGCTACGATGATGAGGTTGATGCGGGAATTTTTCGAGATCACGCAAATCGAAAAGCTAATGCAGGAGTTCGTAGAAACGAAGGGTATCTTTTTAGGTCTAGAACCAAAACTAATACATGGTGATCTAAAACGGTCAAACATGGTGTACGGAAAGGATGGTAAGATCTACTTAATTGACATCGAGTCGATGCGAAAAAGTTATGACGTGCTCAACTTACGGTATCAGATGACTTGGATTATGTTCCCAGAAGCGAAAAAAGAAAGAGCATTTGTAGGCGGGGTTTTTGATGGGCTATATAAAGATGGACGGCTAGAAAAATTTAATGAACAGTTAAGATACGTCTTGATGCTAAACTTCTTAGAACATACAACAAAGGCACTAAAACGCGACGAAGATGTGCGGGAATATTTTACAAAGATGCAGGGAGTATTCCAGGAAGTACAGAACAACGAGCAAACGATTCTGTAACTATAGTCTGATATAATAAAGAAAAGGCTAGGCAAAATTAGCGGAGGAAGAATGAGTAAAACGAAGATTTTGGTCACCGGCGGGACTGGGTATATCGGGTCACATGCGGCAGTCGAACTGATCCAGGCAGGATATGAAGTAGAGATTCTGGATAACCTCTATAATAGCAAGATTGAAGTGCTAGGTCGGATTGAGGAGATCACCGGCGTAAAGCCGCGATTCTATGATGTGGATTTGCGTGACGCCGAAGCATTAGCAAAAGTTTTCGCCGAAAACAAGTTTGATGCAGTGATACATTTCGCAGGGCTGAAAGCAGTCGGCGAATCAGTCGAACAACCATTGCGTTATTACGAAAACAATGTGGGCGGAACGGTAAATCTGCTTGAATGCATGGAAGAATGCGGGGTAAAACGAATCGTGTTTTCGTCGTCGGCAACCGTTTATGGTGTGCAAGAATCGCCAAAATACGTCGAATCTATGAAGACCGGTGGAGAGATTTCGAGCCCATACGGCAAGACGAAATACATGATCGAGGAAATTCTAAAGGATACAGCGACGGCGGACCCGGAATTTTCAGCGACGATTTTGCGCTACTTTAACCCAGTCGGAGCGCACCCATCGGGATTGCTCGGCGAAGACCCGAACGATAAGCCAAACAACTTAATGCCAATCATCATGAAGGTGGCGACCGGCGAGATCGCAGAGCTTTCAGTCTACGGCGACGACTATCCAACTCCGGACGGGACTTGCATCCGTGATTATATCCATGTCGTCGACCTAGCGAAGGGGCATCTTGCAGCGCTGGACAAAATGGACAAAGGTGTGCAGATTTATAACTTAGGCTCAGGGCACGGGACGTCAGTGGCAGAGATAGTCAAAGCCTTCAATATAGCGAGCGGGATGGAGCTTCCCTACCGGGTGGTGGCGCGGCGAGCGGGCGACCTCGCGGAATTCTTCGCCGACCCGACTCTGGCCGCGGAAAAATTGGGCTGGAAGACAGAATTGTCGATTGACGATGCAATGCGCGATACACTGAACTACTTGGGAAAACGGGGGCTGAGTTTACGAAAATAGTTATTAATCTCTATTACGCTTCTGTTTAAAATAGAAGCGGCGCGCAGAGGTTCCCGCTTTTCGGCGGGAACCTCTGCATAGTGGATTTTGCTTCACAAAATCCAGTTTATGAAACTATGTCAAGACTTGATTTATAATCTCCTAGTCTCATATGGGCTAGATAGTAAGATTACGAGTACTAATAC
>CARBES010000037.1 GCA_948944455.1 uncultured Candidatus Saccharibacteria bacterium
GTGGTTACGGCATTATGGAATGATAATACAACTTTTAGTTCAGTTATTATAGCATAAGTTGGCGGTTTGCTGGCGGTTTTATGGATTTACGCGAGTTAGCAGAGGTCGGCGACGAGGTGGAGTTTGATGTGGCCGCCTTTTTGGATGGCGTCGTGGAGTTTGAGGAAAGCGGGGAGTTTTGTGAGGAACTTGGCGTTGCCGGTTTTGAAGTAGGATTTATAGAGAAGTTCAATGGCGGCGGAGACGATGTCGAGAGCTTGTTCGCGGGGTTTCGTTTTAGTCTTGGCGAGGTCGGTGGCGATTCCGGGGAGGTCGCGCGGGGAGGCGGAGATGAGCTTTTTCGCTTGGTCGAGGATTTTGGCTTGAGCGGCAGGGGTTTTCGCGTTGACTCTTGGCGGGGTGCCGAGAGTGTTTTCGAGGCGGGGGAAGAAAATTTGGGCGCGAGAGAGGATGGTCGGGAGGAGGGCACCGGGCTGTTCGGTCAGGAGGACAAAATGACAAAAGTCTTTCGGTTCTTCAAAAGTTTTGAGGAAGGCGTTCTGGGCGGCTTCGTTCATGGCGTCGGCAGGGGTGATGACGAAAAAGCGATCTTTCGTTTCACGACTGTTCGTCAAAGCGAGAAACTCGCGAATTTGCTCGACGGAAATGACACGAGTGGCTTTCGACTCGTCGGGATAGAGGTAGAGGGTGTTTTTTGGGGATGGCAGAGAGCCATCGGGTGTTGTTGGCAGGGTTTTTGCTTTTGTGCTGGACTTTGGCTTGGCGATGGTTTCGAGTTTCGTGTCGGGCGGGACGACGAAAATCGTGCAGCTGGTTTTGCTGGCGATTTTAGGAATGTCGGTGAGGTTGTCGAAAAACATTATTCTGCTATGATTTCGGTGAACTCTGCGGGCAAGGGGGCGGTGAAAGTTTTGCGGATGCCGTTGATGACGCCGGTGACCGGATCCTTTTCGATGCCGGGAATGGTAATTTCGAGCTCGCGGGCGTGAAGAAGGAGGCGGGTTTTCGGATTAGGATCGTCGCCATAGACGGGGTCGCCGACGATGGGTGTGCCAAGATATTTTAAGTGGACGCGGAGCTGGTGGGTGCGGCCGGTGGTAGGCTTGAGCTCGAGGAGTGAATATTTATCATTCTGGGCGAGGGTTTTGTAATAAGTCTGGGAAGGCTTGCCATTTTGGCTGACTTCGAAAGTGGTCGGACGTTTCAAATTGCGGGCGATTGGCAAATCAATCATGGCTTCGGGGAGCTTCGGGCGGCCTTCGACGACGGCATTGTAAGTTTTGTGGGTCTTGCGGTCCTGGAACTGCTTGCGGAGCATAGTTTGAGTTTCTGGGTCTTTCGCGAGAATGACGACACCGCTGGTGTCGCGGTCAAGGCGATGGACGAGGAGACCGTAATCTTCGAGAGTCGGCTCGGGGCAATATTCGCCTTTCGCCATGCTGAGGAGGCCGGCGGGTTTGTTGATAACGAGGACGTGATCGTCTTCGTAGATGACTGGTGGGCGCGGAGGGGTTTTTGCAACTTCAGGGACGTTTAGGGTGATTTCGACGGATTTTTCGAACTTAGAGTTCGGTTTGGTGACGGTTTGACCGTCGACGGTAACGTAGCCGGATTTGATGAACTTTTGGAGGCTGGCGCGGTTGTATTCGGGATGTTGCTCGACGAGGAGATGATCAAGACGATATTTCTCGGGGGCTTCGTCAGCCTGCGGCAATTCGGTATCGCCGTTGATGACGCGCGAGAGGCTGGGCTTGCTGAACTTTTTGCCGGTGATAATCATTTCGTGGTTCCCTGTTTATGGTTTCTAGGTTTTTGGATTTGCGAGTTGTCGCGGACTTGTTTTTTGTGGATTAGCGGAGGTGGAAGGCTTTTTGGACTTGATAAAGTTTTGCGTTGGCGACTTCGTTGGCATAAGTTTCGCCGGCTGCGAGGAGGTCGAGGACTGCGCTATCAGGGATTTCGGCGAGTTTGGCCTGGAAAGTGGCAAGGAAAGTTGAGACACTTTCGGCGACTTTTTGTTTCAGGTCGCCGTAATGAGTTTCGCCGGCCCAAGTTGAGATGACGTCCTGAAGCGGGAGGCCGGTGACGATGGCTTCGATTTGGAGGAGATTGCTAATGCCAGGTTGGTTGAACATGTCAAATTGGATTTTGCCGACAGAATCGGTCGTCGCGGACATGATCTTTTTCTTGACGGCGGTCGGGTCGTCGGAAAGCATGATTTTGCTGTTTTCGGAGGCAGCGGATTTACTCATTTTCTTCTCTGGATTCTGGAGGTCGCGGATGCGGATGCCCTCGGAGAGGTTCATGAACTTGATTTGGTCTTTCGGCTCGGCGGGAAGGGTGAAGATTTCGCCGAAGCGGTTATTGAAACGCTGGGCGAGGCGGCGAGTGAGCTCGAGATGCTGGAATTGGTCTTCGCCGACCGGGACGTAGACGGCGTCGTAGAGGAGAATGTCGGCGGCCATGAGGACAGGGTAGTCGAAAATGCCGACGTTGACGCTGTCTTTGCCTTCGCTTTTGTCTTTGTATTGGGTCATGCGGTTCAGCTCACCCATTGAGGCGACGCAATTAAGAATCCAGCAGAGTTCGGAGTGGGCGGGGACGCGGGATTGGCGGTAGAGGTGGACGTGCGGCGTGAGCTTGAGGCCGGCGGCGAGGTAATATTTTAGGGATTTGATGAGATTCTGCTGTAATTCCCCGTCGACTTCGGCGATAATGGAGTGGAGGTCAGGGACGAAGATGTTTATGTGGGAGGGCTGTGTGGATTCCGTGTTGGCGCTGTGGGCTTGGTTGGCGGGGTTTGCTCCGCTGTGCGCGTTGGCGAGGCGAACCATTGGAAGGAGGGCGCCGAGGAAGTTGCCGAGAGTGAACTCGCTATTGACGCGAAGGCCGGTGAGGATGGTAGGGGCGGAAGTTGTTGACATGTTATTTTTCTCCATTAGTTTGTTCGTTGGTATTGCGAATGTCGATTAAGCGTTGGCCGTTATAAGTGAAATACTCGAAGCCGGAGGTCGGGCTGCCAATAATTTCATTCGAGTAATTGGAAATTGTGCGTTTTTGGCTGTTCATATCGAAGATTTGATTCTTGTCATCGGCGGTCGTGGCGATAATGCTGGGGTCTTTTAGGTAGTGTAGTTTGCTGCCGATGGGAATGCCAAGTATGGCAAAAGTGGTTGCGCTGCGTCTGGAAAAATCGGCGACTTCATCGATGGTGGTTTTGGTGAGGGCGATCAACTGACTCATGGCAGAGACAAGTGTGCTAAGATTACTCGGGTCGAATGGCATGAGATACATCTGATTATTGTGGACGACGATAGATTTTCCGTCGATGATTTTGCCGCTAAAGGTTTTCATAGTTTCGCGAATGACGGATTTGTTCGGGTCGCTGGGATTTAGCTCGTTGTCGAGACGAACGTAGAGCGCGTTGCGGACAAAAGTGAATTCGTAGTGAAGGGTGGATTTCCAACCGGGGACGAGAATCTGGCGGAAAGTGGCGTTATTTCCGTGAGTGAATAAAGAATGTTCTTTTGCGAAGGAGGATTCATTCCAGGCAGCAGCAATGCGGTCCATAAGTTCGGAACGGGTGTGGTTATTGGCTTCAGAGGATTTCTTGGGAGTGGAGTCCTCTTTTGAAAAAAGCAAAGAGGAGGAGAGTAGAGTGCGGTTGCTGTCGTTGTGCTTGGAGATTTCAGCGAGAGAGATTTTGAAATCGGTATGGGTGGAGAGAAACTGGACGATGCGGTTCAGATCTTCGTTCGATTGGTCGATGGCGAGGATAACTTCGATATCGGCATTACGAAGGAGCTTGTCGGCGGTTTCGGGCAGGATTTCGGCTTCTTCGAGTTTATCGAGAAGTTTGTGATTCGTGCGGTCATTGAGCTCGTAAATCGAAAGCTCAGAGAGAGTTGAGACGTAATCGACAATTTGGGCGACGATTTCGCGGCGGCTTTGCTGGTTGCGGTCGAGTTTTACTTCGACGACTACGATGTTGCCAGCATGTGAAAGCATAAGAACGTCGATTCGTCCGGCGTCAATCTTAACCTCGCGAGCGATGGAGATATATTTGTCGTCATTACTCTCGGAAAGGAGCTCAGGGTGTTCGAAAATATGCCGCTGGAGCTCGTCTTCGTTCGCATATGGTTTGGCTTCGAGGTGATTGCCTTCGGTGTCGATAATCATGGGTATATTATAGCATAAAACGGGTTATTAGAATATGTCGGTGGTCGACAGTTGGCATTTTTACAGCAGCTGTGCGTAGTTATATTTAGGTCTTATGCTACTTGCATTAAGCAAGATACTTTTAAAGTGCTATTGCCTATGTGCTAGAACTATTGCTAGTCTAATTTTTTCCTTCGAATTTGTCTAGAATTGTTTAATTAGGTTGAAACCTAATTTTGCCAGCTTATAACTGTCCGTATTTTTACCAGTAGATTTTTCTAATACTTTTTTATCAACGAGCGAATTAAGGTTAGCGATAAATTCTTCTTGCGGAGTTCTTTCAAGAATTTTCTTCCAACATTCTTCTACATCCTCTGCGGTATGAGCTCTCGCTCCTGCCGATGTTCTAGTTACCATAATGCGTTTGTCTATACTTAATTTTGAAAGCAGCTCCAGCGCCAGCCATTCGTCCGAGTCAATTTCAATACTATTACCACTATTGTCCGTAACGGTATTGGGTTTATTTTCAATGTATTTTAGATGGGCTAAAATCACATCTTTCAAATCCGCATAAAACTTCTTCTTCGCCGCATCATCCGCCATAGAGAAACCCAATATTCTCCTATGCGCGATGTCAAAGGGCAAATCCCGTGCTTTGCCTAAATCTAAGTTCATCAGCAAGACGGCATTCTCGTCACCGTGTTTCGCAATAGCATAGCCAAGTTCAAACATCACATTCTGGTTTACAATCTTCTTGTCGTTCGCCTCGCCAATAATAGATACATCGGCAATAAAAATATCACATTTCTCAATCTTTTCCTCAATAATTCGGTCAATGCTGGGCGAGCCAGTTTTACCAGCCGTATCTCTATCAGCCTCAATAACTTGACCAATCTCATTGTTTTTGTTAATATCCTCCACTACTTCGCAAACCGTTTTCCAAATAAAGTTTTTGGGTTTAGTCTTCTCGCTTTGCCAAGAATAAAAAATTGTTCTTTTCCGCATATTGACTATTATAATATGCTCTAATCACAATATCAATTCATATATCAAGATACTTCACAGTAGGCACTCCTCCGCGCCCTCACCGCCCTCGCGTTTCGCTCGGTCAGGTCGGTCGCGTTCGTCGCATCGCAACGGCTAGCGTTCTACGATTTTCGCCTTATCGCTACGCGTTTGTAAATCAAGCCGCATCACGGTTTCCACCATTTTCCGTGGATTATACTTCTTTAATTCCTCAACATTGGCTATCGCGCCTATAGCCCAAATAATTTTTCCGTAGGCGGCAGGATAAAACTTTAGTAGATGTAGCCGTTCTTTAATCATATTGGGCGCGCCCTGATTAAAACGTAAATCCATACCATACATTATTCCGAAGTGATTAAAATGAGAGAATCCGTTTAGGTAATAATAAAATAAGACACCATCTTCATTATACGCTTCTATAATTCTTTCTTCAGTCGTGATGGCATTGCCTTTTTTCTTGCCATTCTTAAAATGGTATAATCTAAACTTACGGCTTTCTGTGCCAACCTCTCCGTAAGTCATAGTCTTAAAGTTTGCGCATAAATCACTATACCGTTTTTGTAATTTTGGTATGTTCTCCGGATTTTTGCTAACAAACTCCACATCGGAGGCTATCTCCATTAGTAAGCGTAATGTCATTATGATCTGATTAGAATAATTCGGACTAGCAAAAATCATTTCAAACAAGGCGAGGCTATTCTGATAAAAAATCGCCCACCAACTGCTAATAACATTATTGTCGTTGAGCTTGCTGCCAATTATATCATTAACTTCTTGATAAATAGGATCAAGATTTTCCAAAAACCATTCCTTAAAATCTTTATATTGTTCTGCCATATATACATTATACTCCTAGGTCTAGTATAAATATATTTTTGTAGTATAATAGTAAGTATTAACATAATGGAGGTAAAAGCAATGCCGATGAAAATAGTATCTCTATTTTCTGGTGCGGGAGGCTTAGACCTTGGGTTTGAGAAAGCTGGTTTTTTCACGATTTGGGCAAACGAGTTTGACAAAAAAATCTGGGCAACTTTTGAGCATAATTTTCCGCATACAAAATTAGATCACAGAAGCATTACTGATGTATCAGTAGAAGAAATTCCGGACTGTGATGGGATGATCGGAGGTCCACCGTGTCAGAGTTGGAGTGAGGCTGGTGCCGGTCGTGGTATTAACGACAAACGCGGTCAACTATTTTATGATTACATTCGTATTATTAAAACTAAGCAACCTAAGTTTTTTTTGGTAGAAAATGTGTCTGGTATTCTCAGTGCTAGGCATCGCGAAGCCTTTACTGGTTTTCTGAAATCATTTGAAGGCTGTGGTTATACGATTAACTGGAAATTAGTTAATGCTAATGACTATGATGTACCAGAAGACCGCGAGCGTGTAATTATCGTTGGCTATCGTAATGACTTAGGCAAAAAGTTTGAGTTTCCGAAAGAACATCCGCATAAACCTAATTTGCGCGAGGCTATTGGTGATTTGCCAGAGGCGTTGCCGGCTTTACCAAAAAATAAAACCAATGGCGATACTACCCCACTAAATAACGAATATTTGACCGGTGGTTTTTCTTCTATTTTTATGTCGCGTAATCGTGTACGCAGTTGGGATGAGCCATCATTCACTATTCAGGCTGGCGGTAGACAGGCGCCAATACACCCGAAAGCACCGCGTATGATTAAAGTGGAAGTAAACAAGCAAATCTTTGCGCCTGGTCACGAAGACGAATATCGCCGGCTAAGCGTGCGCGAGTGCGCACGCATCCAAACTTTTCCTGACGATTTTAAGTTTATCTACACAGATGTCGCAGATGGGTATAAAATGATTGGTAATGCTGTACCTGTTAATCTAGCAAAGGCAATAGCAGAAAAAATTAAAGAGGATTTAGAATAATGGAAATTAATCATACTAATTCGCTAATGGCATTTGCTGCCTTAGTACGCAAAGTGTCAAGAAGGATTTCTGGAGATGCTATATCGCATAATAGAATGAATCGTATGGGCGAAGGGCTAGAATCTTTTATCAAAGATTTATATTGCGATTCGTTTGACTTGCCTGAGGAACAGAGAATACGAAAACACAGTCAGATATTCTCGTGGCTAGGCAATCAAAATAATGTTCCCGATGCTATGCTCCGCGGTGGAGATGCTATAGAAATCAAAAAAGTTGAAAACATCAAAAGTTCAATACAATTAAATAGTTCTTTTCCTAAGAATAAGCTCTATTCTGACGATACGAGGATCAGTGCGGGTTGCCGTGAATGTGAAGCCTGGACGGAACGAGATTTATTATATGCTATTGGGCAAGTGAATAATAGCGAGTTGCGCAAACTATGGTTAATTTATGGTGACTGTTATGCTGCTAATAAAGATGTTTATACGACAGTAAGCGATACCGTTGTAGCCGGCTTGCATAGTCTATCAGATGTAACCTTAGAGGAAACAAATGAACTTGGTAGAGTGAATAGAGTAGATCCGCTAGGGATCACAGACTTGAGAGTACGCGGTATGTGGATTATTTGTAGCCCAGAAAAAGTATTTGACTATTTTTCTGATGATTTAGGCTCTTTTGCTAATATGCTTATGCTTACCGATAAATATAATAGTTTTCCTGAAGACGACCGCCGCGCAATTGAAGCTCTTGTTGGTGATAAGTTCAGGATATTGGATAAAACTATCCAGAATCCGAATAATCCAGCTATTTTATTGTCGGCAACATTATTCGCATTGGATTATTAGCCCTTAAATATTTTTGGGGTAATGCGGTGTGTTTGAATGTATTGTGAGCTAGGTTAAAGATGTCGTTATTACCGGTAGACTATTAGCAGATAATTCGGTTTTGCTCTAATTGGGCTTAAGAGTGCTTTGGAACAAGCTGGCGAGGTGCATAAAGTTATTGCTGTTGACGCTCACCATGTTCAATCCGCGTCCACTTGACATTCTTGACAAAGAGGGCTTTGAGGGCGCAGTAGACGTAGGTGATGAGGTAGAGGGGGTTGAAG
>CARBES010000038.1 GCA_948944455.1 uncultured Candidatus Saccharibacteria bacterium
GGTTGAGGAAAGTCTAGAAATAACTAACCCGAGGATATATTATCTTTTCCTTATTACCCAAAAAAGCTGCTGGCAAAGGTCACCCTACCAGCAGCTTTCCGTTCTCTACCTAGCGGCGGTTCTTGCGGAATACTAGGTAAACCGCGAACCCAGCCACTGCACCGAAGGCAATCAAGCCCGTCAGTAGGTAATCCATGCGAGAGATATTCAAAGTATCCAACAGCATGGAGCCAGTGCTAGGAGTTTCCGGAGCCTTTGGACTGTACTTAATCTCGACCCGGTTCATCGAGATCACTTTTCCTTCTGCGTCATAAGCAACTACAGCTACAATATACGTACCAGCTTGAGCTTTGTATTTTTCGAACGGTAAAGTCAACGCAATATGTCCATTCTCATCCAAAACATCTCGTCCCAAGATCAATGCTTCTTGCTCACCGTCACTATTCACGAACAATGGCTTCGAATCACCATCCTTAGTATAAACTTGAACCTGTAACTTATTTACTGATTCATTAGCCGTAATATGGATAATTGGGTCATTATTCTCGGCGGTTTCGCCCTTTGAGACTACGCTAACCGCGCGGTAGCTAATGGTAATCACATCTTCAAGTTTCGCGCCATTTGTACCAGTCGCAACCGCCTTAAAGTTATAATCAGTCTCTCCAAGTGGCAAACTAACATCAAATACTGCCGAAAGCTCGCTTTCACTAGACCGTGGGTCATTAAATGTCTGAGTAATTTCACGACCATCATCGCCCTTATAGCTCATTACTAGTTGCATCGACTTAATATTAATAGTCGACACCGTCACCTGGACCTTATTGCTGGTGACCTGCTCACCATTCTTCGGCGAAACAATCCGTACATCCGAAGTTTTCTCGTCCGGACGCACTTCGACCGTGACAGTTGTACCTTTGCTACCAGTGCTCGTTGCTTCCTCGCGGCTATCCGTCACCATATCCGCGTCATAAGCCGAAGCGGGCAAGCACAAGGCCACTCCTGTCATAATGCCGACAACCGCCAGCCCAGACAAGCCCAAAAGTTGCTTTTTTCTCTTTTGCATACTCTACACTCTTTCTTATTAGTTTTTATTTGAATTCGCACCGAGCCGTCGTCTCGCAGAATACTACTCGCAATAGTATTACGACTGCCCACATTCTCATCTTCGCGCTAGACAAGCTTGCGGGTTTTACGCTCTTTGCGCTTTCTGATTATGATTATAATCCACACAATTATGATAGTCAATAGCAAAATGAACAAAATCATCATAATTACCGGCATCACAATCACAATTCTTGATTCGCTACGCTCCTCGCCAGCTACCGAGATCTTAAACTCAACCTGAAAAATTCCAAAAAACGGCACTTCTTCCCAGGTCGTATCAACTTTATAAGTTGTACCTGGATAAGCCGGAATCATCCCCTCGTCTTTAAAAAGCTCCTTGCCGAAGAAAGTCTTCGCTATATAAGAATAGTGTGCGGCAAAATCGGTATTACCAGTATTCTTAATCGCTGCGTGCGCTGTCAAAGGCCCGCTGAACGCAAACTTCTGAAAATCATATTCTAGAATTTCCCCAGATTCATTCGTGTCGCCGGTCGAGCGCCCCGTAATCACGGAGCCAATTTGCCCAACTGTCTGAATACTAGCATCGCTGCCATCGCTCAAAACCTGCGCCCAGATCACTGCATACTGTGAACCTCCAGGGATATCTTCCGGAACGTCAACTCGATAAGAAATCGTCTGGCTCTCGTTCGGACCGATCGTAAACTGCGCTTCCTTTACATATTCTCCTGCATCGTTCCGAATCGTGATCCAGCGCGAAAGCTGTGTATATGATGTTACCTCATCAAAGCTGAGCGCGTTATCTTCGCCTTTTACGACATACGGAGTAGTATATACACGGTAACGATAAGTCGTGTTGCCAGTATTAGTTACTTGGATTACGCAACCTTTAGGAATGTCACTTGGACAGTGTTCGGCATTCCCCTCCAATACCTCACCAGCATCAAGAGTAACTCGCACTGCACTTGGCGCCACCTGTAGGATATTCGCCGAAGCAAATGCATCATCACCTTCGTCCGCATAGGCCGGGGTGGCGCTGAATGCTCCCCCCAGCATCAGCAAAGCCGACAACCCCACCAGGATTATTTTTCGCATTTTAGTTTAATCTCCTTCCCCGCACCCGGTTTATAATCCAGAACACAACCACAAAGATCAATAATAGGATAATAAACAGGAACCAGATCGGGCAAAGGAAGACAACTTTTTCCGTCACATCATCTTTCCCCAAGAAATTCACCGTCTGTTTTACCTTAAAGATCCCTAGCGCTGGCGCACCTTCCCAAACGACTTCATTATAGCGCTTTGTTTCTGGTAAAATTATCCGTGTCTCCGGATTGTCTTCATTTGAATAAACTTCCTCACCACCAAAGAACGGGAACACCTGCAATGTATAAGTCGCAGTCGCATGCACGTTACCAGTATTTTCTACGGTCGAAGTCGCGACAATTGGTGGTTGAAAACGAAAACTTGGAATTTTATTTTCAATCACTTTACCCTCTTTACGAGTATTACCTTCGACAGTGGAGTACATGACCAAACCAATTCGCTGAATCGCGCCAATCGCCGCACCCTGCCCATTTCCGTCGCCTTCCTCATTCACCATAGTCACCATAATTGCTGCATACTGACCACCGGCCGGAACATCTTTCGGTACATCAACTATCACATCAATTTTTACTGATCCATTTGGCTCAACTTCACCTTCGGTCTGCGAAAGCGTAATCCATTTCGCCAAATCAGTGTAATTAGACTCGGTCTTATAATCTGGATCGTAATCCTCATCTGACACCGAATACACCGTTGCCTCAACCGTGAACTTAAACGGTTTTGTCCCCGTATTCTGTACCTGAAAACTCTTCTCCGTCTTTTCTCCAGGCGCTAGCTCCAAATCAAGCTTCGCTGGCGAAACTTGCAAACGATATTCTGGCTGCTCATCCGCAAATACGGGGCCAGCCACCACTGTTGACATCCCCAACACCAATGCTAACGAGCCCAATATTTTCCCTATTCGTCCTAAGACTCTCACTTTTTACCTCCAATAACTTATTCTTCTATTATACCGAAAAATCGCCAGAGCGCAAGCACTAACTATAAAAAATCACCCCCGAAGGAGTGATTTTTTATAGTTAGCCGTAAGAAGCTAGCTCTGAGCAGTAGCAGTGAAAACTACATCAGTCGTGTAGCGACCAGGTTGTTGGTTTTCGTTTGCAAAGACACCAAAGGTAACGTAAGTTGTAGCCTTGCCGTTAGCAGGAACTGTACCAGTATTACCAGTGCCAGTCAAAAGCTGAGCCGGGGTGCCACCGCGAGCCGGAACCGCCTTCCAAGAAGTTGGAGCAGTGGTCGGGTTCGAGGTACTTGTAGCAAAGCCCCAAGCCGAATTTGCAGTGCTACTTCCGCCCATCGACGAACCAGTAACAGCCTCAATGCGATCGCCAGCAGCGCTAATCAAAGCATTGTCAGTTGAACGATCCTCAAGCGTAAGCTTGTAGGTGTGCTGTTGATCATTACCGTTCACGGTAACTGCGATGCTACGAGTGGAAACATTCGTATTCCCTGGCGTTACACCTTCAATGAGAACACCGTCAGCGCCAAGAGCATCAGCAGTAGATGCATCGGTAAGCGTAATCGAAAGAGCGTCGTCAATAACGGCAGTTACTGGGACGGTAGCTTCCGAAGCGTACGAAGCTAGTGGCAAAGCTGCAGCACCAAGACCAGCAACAACACCCAAAGCAGCCATGGCTGCAGTCATTTTCTTCATATTTATTCTCCTTTTTATTTTTTGGATTTATTGAATATTTTTATATGTGACCTTTATGTTCTTTATTATACGCAAGCGTTTTTCAAAAGTCAACAACTTTTTTCAACTTTTTTATAAAAATATCCCCACCTCCTGGTGGGGATATTCTATTTTTTACTTATCTTCGAGCGCTTCTAGTCCCGGCATTTCCCCGCCCGAGAGCAACGCCAGTGCCGCGCCGCCACCGGTAGAGACTAGCGACACTGTCCAATCCGGATGTTTCGCCACCAAATTCTCGACAAATCCTGATGTATCACCTCCGCAAATGATCGAGGTTTCTCCATCGTCCTCGCCCAAAGTCTGCGTTACGATCGTTGAAGCTGTCGCATAAGCCGGATCTTCCACCTTCCCAAGCACACCATTCCAAACTACTGTTTTCGCTCCGTGGATCATATCGACAATCTTCGTTGTCGAAATCGGCCCAATATCCAGCTTTTCGCCCGCACTATTCTCGTCAAAATCTTCCGCCACATAAATTTGTGGATGATCGCTCGTATAGCCATCCGCCGCGATTTTCCCACCCACTATAATCCGATCCGCCACCGGCAGGAACTTATCAATCAGCGGCTGTTTGTCCGCCACCTTTGACCCCCCGATAATCACTACTAGCGGATGTTCCGGGTTCTCAAGTGCCCCACGCAGCATCGTAACTTCCTTCTCCAACAAAAGACCCGCTACCGATGGAAGAAGTTTCGTAATCGCCACCGTCGAAGCCTGTTCACGATGCGCTACTGCAAACCCATCTTGGACAAACAAAGTAGCGCCCGTCGCTTGCACCAACTCACGCGCAAAATCTTCCGAATTCGCCTTTTCCTCCGGCGAGAACCGCAGGTTCTCTAATAAGGTCACGCTTCCCTCCGGCGCCTCCTCAATCGCTAAAGCTAATTGCTCCATATCTGTATGTTCGACAAAACCGATCGCTCGCCCCGGCAAATTCTCTGCCAAAACTTCCACTATCGGTCGTAGCGACAGCTTCTTGTCATAACCTTCTGGCCGGCCCAAATGTGAAATCAGAATCACTTTCTGCGCCCCATTCTCGAGCAAGTAGTTGATCGTCGGCAAGCTCTCTCGTACTCGAAAGTCGCTCGCTACTTGTATATCGCCCTCTTCATCTTCGTATAGTGGCACATTATAATCCGCCCGCACTAGGACCACCTGGTCCTTCACCTCCACATCTCGAACTGTTTTCTTCTGGAACATTCTCCTCCTTTTCTCTATTATACCACTCCTTAAAAACTTTCGGGGATCGGCCGCAAAACATAAGGCAACTCTCGTACTAAGCCTTTCGGGATCTGTGAGAGACTAAAAGAACCGCCTCTCTTAAGAGAAGCAGCTCTTTATTTTGCTTAACCTTACTGGACGCGTCTCGAACCAGAACCTGAAAGGTTTAGTGCGAGAGTTTCTAAATACTACGAACTTTGATTGTATCAGTCCCCGCTACATCCCGGTCCCCCGACACCAAGACAACCTTAAGATTCTTCCTACGTTCCGAAGTTTGGAGATATCCTGATTCTTTTAGCTCTTTAGCTAGTTCAATTCCGAAATTCACCGAGTATGGCCGTACAAACGCTGAGTTTGCATAGGCTAGCGCAAGTTGGTTTGCCACCCGCTCATTACTCGTTACCGTAATAATTGGCAAATTTGGCCGTTGTGCCGCCATCGCTCGAGCCGTCGCACCAGAAGCTGACTGACAAATAATCGCATCCGCTTTCAAACCTTCCGCCAACCGTGCTGCCGCTGCCGAAATCGCATCATAGTCACGATTCTCACTCTCCGGATCATGCGGAATTGGCTGCATCTCCGAATTGTTCTGCGCGTAGAGAATTACTTTTTTCATTGCCTTTACTGTCTCAAGCGGATACTTACCATTCGCCGTCTCGTCCGAAAGCATTACTACATCCGCCCCCTGAATCACTGCATTTGCCACGTCACTCACTTCGGCGCGCGTCGGCTCTGGGTTATCTACCATCGAGCCCATAGTTTGTGTCGCCACAATACAAATCTTTGCGTGTTCGCGGCACATCTTCACCAACTTTCGCTGCACGATTGGCACAATCTCCGCACCAGCTTCTACTGCCATATCACCACGCGCCACCATAATCGCATCCGACGCTTTCACGATCTCCTCAAGATTCTTGTCACTTTCAACGGCTTTTTTCGTCTCAATCTTTGCAATAATCTTCGCTGTCGAATCATGCTGTCGCAGAATCTCCCGCAAATTGTGAATATCGTCCGCACACTGAATAAACGAAAGCGCTACGTAATCAAAATCTCGCGATGCACCCCAGGCTATATCTGCCAAGTCTTTTGGTGTCAAAATATCCCCACCAAAATCCGTATCAGGCAAATTCAAACCCTTATTATTCATCACGAAACCGTCATTTTCTGCCACTACCTTAATCGCCGTTTCTGAAACGATCTCGGCCACGTGTGTCCGCACCTTACCGTCAAACATGTAAATTGGTTCACCAACTTTTACTTTTGGCGCTAAATTGTACTGTACTGGCAAAACATTCCCCGACTTGTGTTCGGTAATATTCGCATCCAAGATAATCTCGTCACCCTCTTTAATATCGTAGTGATTATTTTTTACCAAACCAAGACGGATTTTTGGACCCTGAAGATCCTGAATCATAGCCACCGAACGACCTTTATTCTTCGCTGCTTTGCGCACCCATGCGATTTGCTTCTCTCGCGTCTCACTATCCCCATGCGAAAAATTCAACCGGCAACCGTTCACACCTGCCATAATCAAATCATTAACTTTTTCCTCACTCGACGTAGCCGGCCCAATCGTCGCCAAAATCTTTGTACGTTTGAAAACTTTACTCATTTTTACCCTATTTTGCTTATTCTTTTGTTTACTTCATACTATTTTATCATATTTTTCAGATTATCACTAGCCATTCCTTCCCTTTTGTTACCGTTCTTTGTCGCCTCCATTACATTTCCCTGCCTATTTCACGTAAAACCTTAGAAAATTCTTGCTTTTCAACGACATTCTTGGTATAATGAACCTGCGGTCTCTTAGTATAACGGTTAGTACAACGGGTTTTCATCCCGTCAACGCGGGTT
>CARBES010000039.1 GCA_948944455.1 uncultured Candidatus Saccharibacteria bacterium
ACAATCTTAATCCTACCTTGATTACTCTATGGCTAGACAACGGAGGGAGAAGCCCATGTATTTATGGTGGCTAACGTTTGGCAAAACGTCGGAATCAGTAAAAACCATATAATACATTACTCGCTTTGACCAATATGTTCCCGTAGATCCAGCAACGCTAACTGCTGCATTTGGATAGTATGTAGATGGTACCACATCTCCGCTGCGAACGAAACCGAACACACTTCGTCCGCAGCGGGTGGCCTTCGTCTGGCGACAAAGTGCTGGTTGCACCTGGCGAACGCGGACATTCATATAGTGCTACCGCTACAAACAAACCTAACATAGCTTATTTCTTTGGTAGCTATTCCAATGGACTCCATCCGACCCGTGATACAGGGACGAGAGCTATGGGCTTCTCCCTCCGTTGTCTAGCCATAGAGTAATCAAGGGAGGAATAATACGCTATACTGCGCATGGAGTAACAAAAAAGCGCCCAGAGGCGCGGTTTCGAACTTTCGTAATCTGGTGGGCGATAGAGGAGTCGAACCTCTGACCTCGTCTACGTCAAAGACGCGCTCTAGCCAACTGAGCTAACCGCCCAGATGCCAAAATGGCCCGAAAGCTGTAACTATTCTCATTATATCATACTTTCTAAAACTTGTGAACCCGAAATTTCGGGAACTTGTATGAAATGATCTATGCTTATGGTATAATGAAGAAAAGGAGAAAAGAAATGCACGTTGATGAGAAATTTATGCGTGAGGTAGGGCTTGGAGAAATGCCGGAAGATGAAAAACGGGCATTCATGGAGCATGCTGAGGAAGAATTAGAAGTGCGGGTCGGTCAAGGCGTAGGTGCGAGCTTGACGAATGAACAGATGGACGAGTTTGAACAAATTGCCGGTACGGATGCGGCGGCAGATTGGTTGGAACGGAACGCCCCAGACTTTCGAGAGACGGTAGCGCGCGTTTTTTATAATTTCAAAGACGAAATTCGACGTGAGCGTGATGCAATCTTAGCGTAGCGCGGAGCGATCTGATAGAATATGATGGAGTGATAGGCGGACTTTGTTAGTTCGTCTATTTTTTACCGTAACCATTCATGAATGATCGAGCATCCATGGGTTTTTTGCCTTCGGGCTGGAGTTCGTCAACAACAACGAAGTTGCGATCGGCACATTTGATCATGAGCGGGGAACTTTGGGTGTCGATCCCGGCCGCCTCGCAAAGAATGTCCGTAACGCGGAGGACATGTGCTTTGATAATGATGCAATTTTTGCCAAAAAAGGTGTATTTCGGTTTCGGGAAGCCCTGATAAGCAACGATTTGGCGAAAAAGCTCTTTAGCTGTATATTTTTCGGGATTAAGTTTAGATAGACTTTTATCAAGTTTAGTGGTAAAAGTGGCGGCAGTGTCGTCTTGGGGAACTGGTGTCATAGTGCGAATTTGATCAAAATGGTCAACCAGCCATTCGGCGCCAGCAGTGGCGAGAGCATCGTAGATAGCGGTTTTATCGAGCGGCAGATGCTCGAGCGTAGCTTGGTGATAGATGGGGCCAGCATCCATGGCCTTAGCAAGTTTCATGATCGAGTAGCTAAAATTAGTATCGCCGTTTAGAATAGCGGTTTCGATTGGCGAGGCGCCGCGATACTGTGGCAAGAAGGATGGGTGTAGATTTAGGATACCTTCTGGTTCAAAAAGTTGTAGAAAACTTGATTTTATCAAGATGCCGAAGGATGCGAGCACACCGAAAGCTTCGGGATGTTCGGCTTTAAGCCGGGCTGCTTTTTCGAGGTCGGCTTTATCGTGGGCGTGAAAAATTACGTTACAATGGTTCTTTAGAACTTTTAGAGCTGCTTCGGCTAATGGGCCGTTACCGAAAAATATCACGTCTGGCATTTTAGTCCTCGGGGAAAAGTTTAGGGTTATTTTTGATTTCGGCTTCGTAATTAGTAATTGGTTCAAGGTCACCCTTGTCGGTCATGCGGTAAAAGGCTTCAGGATCGTCTTTGATGTGATCGATAAAGAGAATGCCGTTTAGATGATCGATTTCGTGCATGAGGACGCGAGCAAGGTAGCCATCAGCTTTTAAGCGGACCTCTTGACCGTTTTCAAGCTGGGCTTTGATTTTAGCTTTATGTGGGCGACCGACGAGTCCATAAATCTCAGGCACCGATAAGCAACCTTCGTAATCTTTAGTCACCTTACCTTCGGTACGGATGACTTCAGGGTTAATTAACGCAGTAAAAGAATTATGTTCTTTATCGTCGAGATCATCACGAACGATAATGATGCGTTTATTAACTCCGAGCTGAGGTGCGGCCATGGCGGCGGATAGTTCGTAGGGATGCTCCTTTTCCCAGGCTAATGACGATTCGACCATATCTGCGATGATTTGGCGAATCTCGTCGTCAATTTCGCGGACGCGACTGGATTTGGCGCGTAGGCGCGGATCGGGGGTGGTAATAATTGGTTTCATTGTCGTATATTATAGCATATATTGTCTTTTATAGTAAGGATGGTGGATTTAGGAGGAGAGACGCAATAAGACATCCCCCGGTTGAGCCGGGGGATTGGGCCAGATTAAACATAATGCTGGGCATGCCAACGGTTTCTAAGCGAACTGAGCGTCTGATCGTGAAAATGGATGACTGTTTTGATGGCATTACGTCGGTCGAATGGGTAGATTGGGCCTTCTTGTAGGTATCCTTCAGCCTGAAAGTTCCAGTAATAAGCGGATTGAAGGAGAAGTTTATTAATTTCCGGGTCAGTCTGAAAACCTCTAAACATGGAGAAGAGGGTAGGAACTTGCTCGGGGCGAAGCACGCCATCAAAGCTGGCGCTAGTTTGCATGTGGAGCGCGTAAGCAGAAATGAAGAAAGCTTTTTGGCGAATATCGTCGGATTGAGTGTTAAAATTAGTAGTACTAAAGAGGCGTCCGTAGCGACGAGGATAGCTGCTGCAACAATTGTGGGTGGCGATAATATCTTCGGGGCATTGAAAACTAATGCTTGCACTAATGGGATATTCAGCGTAGCGGTCTAAAGTCACCTCTATACTGATAGAAATAGTGTTATCATTAATTTTACCGCTGAAGGCGCCGAAGAGGTGAGTATGAAGATAGGATTTGAACGGGTCAAATGCTGCTTTAGGTATACGAAAGCCCAGAAGTTTCTCGAAGTCAGGCTGACGTTTTTTAGCGTTTTCAAGGGTTTGTTGGAAGTCAGAAGTCTTAAGGATGTGGTGGGCCTTGGTGTGAAAATCTTGGGCGGCATGATGAACTTGGGGAATTTGCCAATAGGCGAAGTCGTGAGGAAAGCAGCTAGGTTCGACATAGAGTAAGGAATTGTCGAGCGGGCGGAATATGTGATCAATGATACCAATGCGTTGTCTCAGCGCTTGTTGATGAGCGTCAAGAAAACGCTGTTTTACGGTCGAGCCGACGAAGTCGGTAACCCCAGCATAGCCGGCATATGGCTGATAGAATGCTTCATTCATTCCGCCAATCATCTTGCCGTTGATAGTGTAATAGTTTTTTTGAGGCTGATCCATAGCAATCACTCTCCTTAGGTAGTTGGCTTGGGTTCTTAAGGTGCAGTTATTCAATTAACTTATATGTTTATAAATATGTCAATAGATAAGAATTAGTAGCTCAATCTTTGCAGTATAATTTATAGTAAGGATGGTGGGTCTAATACGACGGAAAACTGTGGACTGTTCGAGAAGGGAAACAGAGCCTGGCGGAGGGCCTCTCTAGAAGCGGACTTAATAATGATTTGCCAAGTATAACCACGACTAGTACGCTCATGGAAAGCGGGGAGCGGCGGGGAGACTTGGAGAGAAGAGTTTTTTTGCAGGGAGGTAGCGGCCTGCTGGATTTTGGCGAGAGTGGTTTTTTCGGTTTTATAGGTGACGGATAATTTGGCGAGGTAAATGAAAGGTGGCAGTTGGCCGGTGCGGCGATTTTTGAGCAGATGTTTAGCAAAAGCGGGAAAATCAGCGACTATAGCGGTTTTGATAACGGGGTGATCGGGCTGGTAGGTTTGGATGACGACATTAGCGATGTCGAGATGTCCACGCCCGACCCGTCCGATAACCTGGGTGAGCAGCTCGAAGGTGCGTTCTTCGGCGGCAAAATCTGGCAGCGAGAGTCCGGCGTCGGCTTGAACAATGCCGACTGTAGCAAGATGGGGAAGATCGAGCCCGCGAGCAAGGGTCTGGGTGCCGATGAGGATGTCGATAGCGCCGGATTTAACCTCTTGATAGAGGTTAGCGAGATCGTCGGTTTTCTTGTTGTCGCCATCAAAACGAGCGATTTTGGCGTTGGGGAAAAGACCCGTAAGTTCGGATTCGAGAAGCTGAGTACCGAATCCTTTGTGAATAATGCCAGGATGATGGCAGTTTGGGCAGCTTGAAGGGACTTTTTCGCTATGTCCACAAACATGGCAACTGAGAGTGTAGGTGTTAGCATGTAGGATCATTGGTAGATAGCATTCTGGACAAAGAGCCTGCCAGCCACATTCCTCACAAATAGTTAGAGGTGCGAACCCACGGCGATTGTGAAAAATGAGAGTTTGGTGTTTAGCTTGGATATTATCTTTTATCTTTGTCAAAAGTTGGTTAGAGAAGTAGCGATTGCGGCTAAAGCTGGGGCGATCTTTAAAATCGACGATGCAGATTTTGGGGTCAAGAGCAGTAGTCTTAGCTTTGGCGGAAAGTTCCGTCAGGGTGTTTTTGGTTTTGGCAAGGTAATAATCAGTAAGATTAGGAGTGGCGGTACCGAGGATGCAAGGGATTTTGAGACTGCTAGCCATAAAACTAGCAAGGCGAGTAGCGGCATAACGAGGGGTGTTTTCCTGATAATAAGCGCCCTCATGAGCCTCGTCGATAATGATTAAGCCGAGGTTATTTAATGGGGCAAACAGGGCAGAACGTGGCCCAATGATGACTTGCGGGATGGTGTTTTCGAGGATTTGGAGCCAGATTCGGCGGCGCTCAGCCATGGTCTGGGCGGAATGAATCAGAAGAACGCGCTCGCCGAAGGTTTGCTCGAAAATCTGGACAAGTTGACTAGTAAGGGCGATTTCGGGTACGAGCAGGATGACGGATTTTTGCTGTTTGAGAGTGTCTGCGGCCAGTTTGAGGTAGATATTAGTCTTACCGCTGCCAGTAACACCTCGGAGTAGACGGGTTGGTCCTGGGGCTTCCTGGAGGCTCTGGATGGCGGTTTTTTGAGCGGTGTTGAGCGGAATGAGTGGGAGCTTGAGTGATTTTTGGGCATTTTCGCTGGAGGTTTTTACCGCCTGGGCGTTTTTGGAGCTGCTGGGGGCGTTCGTGGTGGATTGCTTAATGGTACGGCGCTTAGCAGTTTTGGGCTCATAGGCGACTAGATGTGAGGTCTTAAAGGCAGTACGGGCGGCAAGTCCAGCCGGGATCATGAGCTCGGTGGTCATGGGGAGCGGGGAAAGATAATATTTTGAGAGCCAAAGAGCGGATTTTAGAAGATGTGCGGGGAGGGGTAAGGGGTGGAGGAGACGAGCGATAGGTTTGGTCGGAAAGTTAACACTTTGAACCTGGCGAAGAACAATACCGAGGACGGTACGACGACCAAGTGGAATGAGGACAATGTGGCCAGGGAGGAGTTTTTGGTCGGAAGAATAGGTCAAAGCGCCCCCACCATTCCGATAGACCTCCGTTGGAATTACCTCAAAAAACATAGAATAATTATAGCATAGAATCAGCAACAGGAGCCCTAGGGGTGAGGGTTTACCTGCCTTCTGACGCTTGGGGACGCTCTCAAAATCGAGCCTTTCAGGCCGTGATTTTGACCCGTGCCCGCCTAAAAGAGCGTCAGAAGGCAGGTAAACCCTCAGTCCTAAGCTCATCTGTTGTTTATTTCTATGTCGTGTTTCTTCTATAATCATCTCCTTGATTACTCTATGGCTAGACAACGGAGGGAAAAGCCATGAGAACGCGGATCTGTTGGGTAATATACTGTAAGCCAGAAGTCTAGTTTATTAGCTATGCCCATATCTCCAGGAGCATCTAACGTCCAAATATAGCCACCATGTCCGATAATTGCCAGCGAATTCTCAACGTTCTTCTGTCCGCTGCGGACGAAATGTTCGGGCAAACCTTAACTAGTGGTTAAAGTTTTGATGATTTTATGAAGTTCCTTACCTCTAGTAGTTCTTTTTCAAACCTTAGCGCTGGCACTAAGGTTTCACCCGAACAGAGAAATTCCATCTTCGTCCGCAGCGGGCACATACGTAAGTCACAAGGTTTATCAAATGCTATAGGAGGAGTCGAGGCATTATGGTCGTTACGTGCTTTAAATATTAGTCCTCGTATATCCTACCTTGATATCCGGCTCGATGGTATTGTTGATGCCTCATATGGTGGTTCTGGTTCTCAACGTTTTTGGGGCTTCTCCCTCCGTTGTCTAGCCATATAGAGTAATCAAGGGAGGATGAAGAAGGCTAG
>CARBES010000040.1 GCA_948944455.1 uncultured Candidatus Saccharibacteria bacterium
TACAACGGGTTTTCATCCCGTCAACGCGGGTTCGACTCCCGCAGAGATCACCAAGTTTATAAAAATAAACTTTATTTTGTTTTTGTAAACTGCGTTAACAGTCTAATTTGTGGGCCGGTAGCTCAGTTGGTTAGAGCACGGGCCTTTTAAGCCCGGTGTCGAGAGTTCGAGCCTCTCCCGGCTCACCACAATACAAAAAGAAGTTCCTTTGGGAACTATTTTTGTTACTCCGCGCGCAGTATAGCGTATTATTCCCCCTTGATATTACCCTATGGCTAGACAACGGAGGGAGAAGCCATATTCTTTAGATTCCGTACGTGATGGGTAAACGGTTGTCCTATTCCCTCCATAAGCCGTGGTTCCCAAGTAAAAGACTAGGTTACTTGTATTAGCTGCAGTAGATTGAGATCAAACGTAAATTCGTTCACTGGCCCAAGATAAATAATCAGCCCCTGGAGCATGTAGTCCGCTGCGGACGAAGTGTGTTCGGTTTCGTCCGCAGCGGGCTAGCTAGCGAAGTGGACTTTCTGCGAACTACTGGACTTTATAGTTTTTCATGGACTAGTGCCGCAAGTGATGTTGCCATCCATCTTAACGCTAATAATATCTCCGTCGGTTTATTGAATCATGATCATTCCTACTGGGGTTTTCCACTCCGTTGTCTAGCCATAGAGTAATTAAGGGATGATGGGGAATATCCCAACAACCAACAAGAATGTATGGGTTAGATTAATTCTAGACTTTTAGAAACCATGGAGCTCTGACTCCTTGGGCTGAGCCGGGTCCGATTCAGCGAGCGTAAGCGAGTCGATGAGGAGAGGCTCACCCAGGTTGAAGAAAGTCTAGAAATAATCTAAACCTAAGGATATATTAGCTTTTCCTTATTCCTCAACCCGTTCGCAACTCATAGTTGCAGTATACGTATAGTCCTTCTCCCCGTACGGCTCTACCGGCACAAAGTGCACCCGACTCGTATTCTCGTCACATTCATAATGCTCATTCGAAAAATATTTCTTCTCTCCGGCATATTTTTGATCATTAAATGTTAGGAATTGTCGGAGATATACTAACGGGAATCCCGTATCAACGTATTGCTCCATCACCGCCCTCGCATCAGTTTTATCACCCATAATCCGCGGATAGAGGTATTCAGTATAATAAGCACTCGTCAGCCGCTCTAACGACTTCTCCGCATCCTCTTCTGGGTGGAAGCTCGCCTTTACCGCAAAACTGCACAATATCGCCACTACACAAGTCACGATTACGCCAAGTAATGTCCATTCACGCCAGCTCATAGGCGCCCGCTTCATACGCTTACGTGCCAACTTCGCTCGCGTCTTTGGATCAACAATTGCCTTCACGACCAATTCCGGACGACGGCTCACCTTGCGGCCCGAAGAACTACTTCGAGTTATACTTTTACTAGTCTGGCTAGATCTTTTTGTGCTTTTTTGTGTCTTTTTCGCCGCCATGATACCACCATTATACACTATTTTTCTAATCATTACCATTTTTCTATTTCTCCTGAATCCCCAAGGCACGGACAACTCGCACGACTCCAGCTCAACCTATACTCCCCCAACCGGCGCCAAAATGTCTAGATCATAATTACGACGTGCATCATTCCCTGCACTATTTACGACACCAAAAAGTCAGGTAGCATTTCTGCTACCTGATCTTTCCGTTAAAGCTAAGTATTTCTATTCGCCATCTAACGACTCTAGCTTAACCTTCTTCATCCTCCCTTGATTACTCTATGGCTAGACAACGGAGGGAGGTCTATATCTTAACTAACGCTTATATCGGCATCCATTTGTGCTTGAAACTTATATTCTGGATATAGAATCCTCAATTCCCTCGTTAACCTTCGTAAAGCCTTCTCCGGGTCTTCTGTCTGAAAGTCTACCACCGCATCAAATGTCACCACCCGCGTCTTCTCATTTGCCAAAAATCCATGCACTTGTAGAATTTCCGGATGTTCCTTTGCTAAGCGCTCAACATCTCGCCTCATCTGACCAGCATCGCCTCGCGAGTTTGCTGCATAAATCCCCACTGTCATCATGATCTGAAATTTTTTTCGCACCGAAGCCATAATTTCCTGGGTTAATTGATGAATCTGTCTCGCCGTTAAACTATCTTGCACCTGAATCTGCACTGTTCCTACCATCGTCGTTGGACCATAATCGTGTAGCGCTAAATCATAAACACCTTGCACTTTATCAAAACTTTCAATCTGTCGTTTTACTTGGCTAATTAGTTGTGCATCTGCTCGCTGACCCAAGGTTGCTCGCGCCGCTTCACCCATCATCTCAATAGCCGTTTTTATAATCAAAATCGCAATCAACACCCCAAGATACCCCTCCAGCTGCAAACCAAGTATACGATTTAAAATTCCCGCCGCTAGGGTCGCTAACGACAAAATCGCATCCATCAAAGCATCCTGCCCCGCCGCCATTAAAGCCGGCGCCCCATACATCTTCCCTCGTCGTTTTACGTAACGACCTAATACCACTTTAACTAAAACCGCCACCGCCACAATAATTAGCGTGAGATTCGTATAATCCGTTTCATTCGGAGCCAAGATTTTCTCTATCGATTCCTTTAATGCTACTACGCCAGTCGCCAAAATTACTATTGTTACTGCCAATGTTGCTAAATATTCAATACGACCATGACCGTGCGGATGTTGTTTGTCCGGACGCCGATTTGCAAGTTTTGCCCCCACAGCAGTTACTACCGACGACAATACATCCGTTAAGTTATTAACCGCATCCAGAATAATTGCAATTGATCCTGAAACCACACCTACCCCCATCTTGAAAAACACCAACACTATATTTGTTGCAATCCCAACCAAACTTGTTTTTATGATCGCTTTTTCACGTTTTATCATGTTTATCTTTGTACGAGTCATCCCGCTATTTTAGCACAACTTTGCACTCTCGTCCACACATCCCCTACGCCTATTTCATTCATACTAAATAATAATCTAATCATTTTTCAATCATATTATAATTATATTTATATAACATTTGCAGCCTTCTAACCATAGCATGCTAAGTGGTAGTTATGGCATAGTGTGGTAATAGAGAGGTCCACTCCAGTTGAGGAAATACTAAATTAAGCAACGCAAAAGCCGCTAACCATAAACTAACTGCCATTTAGTATGCTATAATAGAACAAGTTATGACAAAATCCAACGATGTAATTGCCAACTACAACGGCTATGATTATAAGAAAATCTTCTGGGAAGACGCTGACCGCAAATATGAAGATCTCGCCGATCGTATGGCAATCCGTAAACTTCTGCCAAAACAAATGGACAAATTTGTTGATATTGCCGGCGGCTACGGTCGTCTGGCCGACGAATACCTGCCTCGTGCAAAAGCAGCTACGCTTTTTGATTATTCTAAAACCGAGCTCGCTCAAGCTAAGGAACTCTATGGCGATAAAATCCACACCAAAGCTGGCGACATTTACGATCTTCCCTTTCCAGAGAATAGTTTTGACGCCCTCATGATGGTCCGCGCCACGCACCACTTCAAAGATATGCAAGCCGTCTCCGACCAACTTTATCGGATCCTGAAACCTAACGGTATAGCCGTTATTGAAGTCGCCAACAAACGCACCCTACCTAAAATGTTCCGTTACTGGTTCAAAAAATCCGACATTAACCCTTTTAGTCGCGATGTCGCCCACCTTAAAGACCTTAATTCCAATGGCTTTTATAACTACCATCCGAAATATATCGAAGAAATTTTTAAAAAATCCGGCTTCACGATCGAAAAGGTCCTTTCTGTCTCTAATTTCCGCAGCACCCGACTAAAGAAGCTTTTCGGTGCTAAAGCTCTTTCGCGCATGGAAAATGTCGCTCAGGGTGCGCTCGCACCAATCCGTTTTGCCCCCTCGATCTATTATCGTCTGAAGAAATAGCCATCCTGGAGACCATGTGTTATAATGTCAGCATGGTGCCATCGTTCAACGGATAGGACATATCCCCTCTAAGGATACAATGTTGGTTCGATTCCAACTGGCGCCGCCAAATATAGCATACGCCCATAACATAGGGCGTTTTGTTTTGGCTATATTATAGCATAACGGCCCTGCACAAATAAACTACCCTCTAGAGGGTAGTTTATTCATATATTAATCCACTATCAACCGCGCCGACCATCCCTATTCTACTTGGCAAGCAAAGCCGTTCGCTTCGTAGTTCGCCTTTATTGCTTCAAGTCCATCGTCTAAAACGCCTTCAGCGTTAGCCTCCAACATAAAAGTCCGAATATAATCACCTATTAATTTTTCCGGCGTCGCCACGAAACGTTCGCTAATTGTATATCCATCTATATTAAACTCTGCCGTCACTGGGTCGATCCCCATCTGAACACCCATATCGACAATCATCGCCAGCTCCGCATCGAAATATCCGCGCATCGCCTCCGCTGCTTCAGGTGTAGCAAAACTAAAACCGTTCGCTAGTTCAATTGATGATAGCGTATCATTCTTGAAATTAGCAGTCACAAGATGATTCATTGACTGTATCTCCGGAAAGCCCTCAATACCTTCACCAACACCATCATCACGTGAACAAGTCATGATTGCTAAAGTATCTTCAATTGGTTTATCGTCAATCGGCGGGATGATAATCGGATTACCGCTACCGACATTATCCTTCGCCTGCATCCAAAGTACCACAAAAATAATCGTCGTCACAGCAAAGATTAAGGCCAGCCCACCCAAGATCAAAGTTAATAAGTTCGATTTTTTACCACCAGTATTACCCGAAAACTTCTCGACTTGCGGCTGCAAAGCGTCTGGAATATCCGAACTCGACGAAGTCGGCATGGCACCAGGCTGCGCCGCAAATGGATTATATGGCTGAACCGGCTCACCTACTTTTGGAGTAGTAGAATTATTTGATGGTAAAGCCGAACCTACGCCACCTGCACCATCGGCAATCGTCGTAGCGGGAGTATTAGCAAAAGGGTTCATCGAAGAAACTGGAGTAGCAGACGGAGCAGTCGCCGCAGTACCACTAGTTCCGCCCAAGCCCGACGTATCCGTAGTCATGTCCACCGTTGGTAATGGCGGAACTGACGTTACGCTACCAATCGAACCTGGTACCGGAGCAGCTGGCACAAGAGGCTGATCTGAAGCCGCCATTGAAGCCGTCGGATCAATCGAACTAATCTGATCTAGCCCTAACGCATCATTTCCAGTATCTGGAGCTGCCATTCCAGCCGAGGTTAAATTGTCTTGCGCTGCGGCCATACTATCTGCCATCGAAAGACCAGAATTGACGCTCGAATTCCCAGTCGGCGCAGTAAAATCTAACGGCGCTGATCCCGGCGTCACACCTGCGGCACCCGCATTATTTAATGGATTATTTTCTCCAGGATTCATTCTGCCTCCCTTTTCCTGTTGGTAATATTATGCCAAAAAGGCTACTTTGTTCTATTATACGCCTATGTTTTATTTTCCGCAAGCAAAACGTCCAAAAAAAATAAAGGCACAGCCATGCTAAAAACGCATTTTCTTTTTTGTATATAAATATTGTTCAAAAAAATTGGCAAAATTTGTTCAATTTATATAATAAATAAAGTTTTTATTCAAAATCCTCAAGATAAGACACGCCTTTTTGATAAAAATGTCATTTGGGGAGAATATATTTGTATATAATCATTCCAAAACTTGTCAAGAGAAAGAAAGTTCTGGCGAGTTGCCCGTCCCCAAGGCACGGACAACTCGCACGACTCCAGCTCAACCTATACTCCCCCAACCGGCGCCAAAATGTCTAGATCATAATTACGACGTGCATCATTCCCTGCACTATTTACGACACCAAAAAGTCAGGTAGCATTTCTGCTACCTGATCTTTCCGTTAAAGCTAAGTATTTCTATTCGCCATCTAACGACTCTAGCTTAACCTTCTTCATCCTCCCTTGATTACTCTATGGCTAGACAACGGAGGGAGAAGCCGTAACCACGTGGATTAAAATTCGCTGGGTGTGCGAGGCCAGAGCTGAATGTAAAATAAAACGCATTATATTCAACGTTAGAACTAGTCTTTGCCCAATGCGGTCCATGTATGCCCGAGATCGATAAATATTGCAATTTAATACCATCTCCGCTGCTGATTACGTTATAAATTGCCCCGCTGCGGACGAAGAAAAGAGGATTAAGTGCAATGTTGAACTGACCCTTAGTGA
>CARBES010000041.1 GCA_948944455.1 uncultured Candidatus Saccharibacteria bacterium
TGTTGTGACTTTTACGATGGAAGGCTGCTTGGTAGCCAATACTGGCTCACCGACTGCTGCCAAGCCTCAGATTATGATTCACCTGCCTAAAGCCGACAATCGAGACGTCAACGGAGCCTTCGTGGAATATGCCGGGCATGATTATCACGTCGTAGACACGACTGCGGCGCAAATGGATTCGAACACCCCAACTCGCTGGAATCGCTATGTGATTGCTGAGCGGATTAGGATGTTATAGGTAATAAAATAACGAAAGGAGAAAAATATGCCTATTTATCGCAACAAAGAAACTGGTCACGAAGTCGAAGTGATGTCTGGAACTCGTCTACCAAAGGTTTACGAGAAAATCGACAAAAAATCGGCTACCAAAAGTGGCAATAAGCCGAATGCTGACGGCGCTAAGTCAGACGAAACGAAAAGCGCTAAGACAGATAAAGCGCAGGCTAAACCAAAAACCTCCAATGCCAAAGGCAAGGTGGTAAATGCGAAGGACAAGACCAAAGACGGCACTGACGGCGCTAAGTCAGACGAAACGAAAGAGTAAGGAGAAGGTATGAACGAAGGCGGAGATAATCAAATTGAGCTAAAAAGCTACGCCACACCAGCGGACTTGGCGGCGGTTTGGCACGCACTGGGTGTTGAGGAAGAATCACGGGCGGAAGCCCTGTTGGCACAAGCCTCAAATTATCTCCGCCAAATTGCCATGAACCATCAGACCAATCTTGACGATCGGATTGCGGCGGATACCACTGGAATTTTGGGCGAAACCGTCAAGATGGTCGTTATAAACGCTGTCCAGCGCGTCATGAGTTTGCCGGAAGGAATGCCAGACGACGCGACGCAATGGACGCAGAGTGCGACGCCCTACTCGCAGTCAATCGGGCTTAGCAGTGGAGCGGCATCTAATAATCTATTCTTCAAAACACGAGAGTTAGAGTTGATTGGGCTAGGCTCAATATCTGGGCGGCCAAAGATTGGAATTTTAAGAGGAGTACGGTGATGAAATGGAATAAGGAAATCGACAGCAGACTAAAACGGTCGTCAGAGAAATATAAATTTTATTTCGGCGATTATGATTATCATGACTGCGCTAAAGGTAAGCTTGCCAATGAAGTCCCCAAGTCTCATCTCGGCTGGGGTAAGCGCGCCGTGGAAATGCGCGCCAATAAAACTCACTTCGACTGTTTCGAGAACGACGCGCTTGGGCTGAATGAGATTCTGCGCAAATATAATGTCATTGAGGCTTTTGATAAAGTAAAGGAAGATATTTTAGTGGCTGGCTGCGGGTTTCTAGCGCTCGCCTACGATAAGGTGATGCCATTTACGGCCGAAGAGGCGACTGGAACCTATGGTTGGCGCGAGCAGAATTTGAAAGATGGATATGCGGTGTTTGCGCGCAACTCTAAGGATACGCCGACTCCAGCCCGACCCGATGCCTATATTGAATACGAACCCGGCGAGACTATCACACATGAGGATAAGAAAGATAAGACCGACACTAACCCGACTGGACGACCGCTAATCGGACTACTAACTTATAATTCCACTACCAAGCGACCTTTTGGGCGCTCAGTACTCTCGCGCCCGGTGCGAGATTCAATTATCGACGCCAGTCGGACTACTCGTCAGGCTATGATTGCGGCCTATTATTACAATACGAAGGTGGATGTAATTCTAGGCGCCGACGTCGACACCCCGATTGATAAGGTAGAAACCCGCACTGGCGATATTCTCAAGATCGGCATGAATGAAGACGGTCAGATTCCCAAGGTCGGCGAATTCGCCCAACACGCTATGGCACCATTCAAGGAAACGATTCTCATCTCGGCCAATAATTTCTGTGCTGACACCAAACTTAGCCTCGTCAACCTCGGCATTACGACCGACGCGCCACAGTCAACCGAAGCTCTAGAAATCGTCAATGACGATCTTAAGGATGATATTCTGGCCTGGCAGTTGGAATTGGGCGAGCAGCTCAAATACTTCGTTATTACATTATGGATGTACGATAACGAGATTAAAGAAATTGACGATAACCTACAAGCAAGAATCAATGCCGCCACGCCGATCTGGAAGCCGGTATTTGCTGCCGATGTAAGTAAGTTTGGTGATGGCTTGACCAAAATCGCGCAAAATGTGCCAGAAATTATCAAGGCTCGTTCGATTTGGCGCAATCTCGGCCTCAGTTCCGAGGAAATCGATGTTATGGTGAACTCTGTTGGGAATTCAACATTGTAAGCATAAGCAAATACATATTCTTGACGCCATAGCAAATATGCGCTACAATAAAAATAACGTTATAACTTTTCGGAGGAAAAAAGGGTGGACTTTTACGTTAAGAACGATTCGGGGGAATATAGTAAAGCGACTGAGCAACAGATCGAAGAGCTATTCAAAGAGAAATCTGAAAAAATCGTTTCTGCGAAGCTCAAAACGCGTCGGGAGAAGATGCGTGCTGAAATGGAAGAAGAATTGCGTAATGAACTTTCTGAGAAAGTCAAAGCGGAAATCGGTGGTTCCATCAAAGCGGAGACTCGTAAAGAAGTAGAAACGGAATATCAGAAAAAGCTCTCTGAGTCCGAATCGAAAGCGAAAAAATTGGATATTGAACTACGCCGAAAGACCATTGCCGCTGAGTATGGCTTTAAGGTGGACGCTGAACAATTCTTGGGAGATGGTACTGACGACGAAATGCGCGCCAAGGCCGATGCTCTGAAAGATAGTTTTGCGCCAAGTCAGTCCTCCAATCAAGGAATCGAGAAGAAAACTAGCGAGCCGGAAACGACTGGCTGCGTTACTCTCAACTCGTAGGCTAACTTAGTAAAAGTTCTCATATATTTATCAATAATATAGGAGAAACTTTATGGCATTTGCTACTGTCGATGTCGCTAAACAATTTAGTGACGAATCTTTTGTCGCCAAAATTCGTGGCGGCGTCATTTCTAAATTAACTAACCGTCTACCGCAGGTTATGATCGGCGACACCGAATACTTCGACCTCAGCGGACGAACTAAAGGTGAAGTTGTAGGAGAAGCGGCTGCTAAATCCCCAACCCCGACCGCGCATCCTTTGCGCCACATCAAGACTGTCAAGCTCCAATATACAGAGCGTTTTTCCGACGAGTTCTTGGTGTTTAACGATCAGAAAAAGTTGAACATTATTAACGAACTGGCGGCAAAGTGGATGGGTTCCGACTTCCAACGTGACCTTGATACGATCGTCATTCATGGTATCAACCCGCTAAGTGGTCAGCTCTCTACGGTCGTTTCGGACTACATTACGAAGACCGGTTCAAGCATTCTCGTTCCATCTACCGGTACGACTGCCGACGCCATCAATACCGACCTCAAGACTGCCATTGCCGATATCGCAGATGAATTCGGAGCTAACGGTATCGCTTTCTCGAACACAGCCGCAGCTAAACTTGCCGGACTTAAAACGGCAGCTGGCGCTCCGGTCTATCCGTCGCTCGGCTCGTTCGGCCTCAATGTCGAATCATTCGAGGGGCTTAAAGCTGCTGCCTCGAAGGAAGTCGGCGAATATAACGGGGTACAGGCTATCGTCGGTGATTGGGATGCCCTGCGTTGGGGTATTGCTGCCGAATTCCCGGTAGACCTCATTCAATACGGTGACCCGGACGGCCAAGGCGATCTCCGTCGCTACAACCAAGTCGCTTTGCGCTATGAAGTCATCTTCGGCTTCGGCATTGCCAATCCGGACGCTCTCGCCGTCATCATGACGCCGCCAACTACGGACTAGCCAAACAGGAGGCGGGTTATCCCGCCTCCGCCAATTTAAGCGTAAAAGGATGGGAATATGAACGAAAATACTAAAGAGAATAATAAGGACAATATCACCATTGGGCTACCGAAGCCGGGTGGCGCAGTTTATTGGGCGCCGCTTGGCACGGATTTGCCAACTAACGCCAAGGATTCACTCTCTGACGCCTTCGTAAATCTCGGCTACGTCACGTCTGATGGCTTGACGATCTCCGACGCCGAAGAAACCAACGAAATCGAAGCCTGGGGTCCAGAAACAGTCATGACGAGTCAATCCAGCTATGGCGTCAATGCGACTTTCAATTTGCTGGAAACCAGCCGCGTGACGGTCTTGCAGTTCGTCTATGGCAAAGACAATGTCAAAGTCAACGAAGATGGCAGTTTACGTTGGCGCAATACCGGTTCGCAGTTACCGCGCGGTGTTTTGGTCGTCGATACTCTCCAGAATAACGGTGGCGAGAAACCACGTATCCATCGTCACATCCTGGGTGACTGCCAGTTTGTCGACCGGTCTGGTGACCGCACCTACAACAATACAGACGCCGTATCGTATCCGATCAACATGAAGGCCTTTAAGTTCAAGGATCCGGAAGACGAGACGACAATGACGTATGATATTGAATATCTGTCGGCATTGGAAACTACGACTACGCCGGCACCAACCGAACCGACGGAGTAAAGTCTATGGACGGAGTAACACTCGGTCAAATCATGGAAGTAGCCGCGTGGCTTGTGGGAGCCGCGGCTACTCTCGGGGGATTATGTAAGTTATTCAATGCGGGGCTGAAAGTCGCATTAAAACCGCTCAACGACAAAGTTGACGCTATCGCTGACAATAATAAACGCATTGAATTGGAAGCGCATAAAAACTTCCTCGTACGATTTCTTGCTGATGTCGAGCAGAGGCAACCTATTGACGAAATCGAACGTGAACGTTTCTACGAAGTCTACAGTCGTTACACTAGCCCGGAACTAGGCGGCAATTCGTATATTCATAATAAAGTCGAAAAACTAAAGTCCGCCGGAAAATTATAGAAACGCGGCGGTGCCGCCGGCAAAAAGAAGATTGGTGCCGCTACCGGCGCATTATATCATACTTTTTGTATTGTTTTTTTGTTCAAAACGCTATATAATCAAGGTATTGAAGAACTTTCAAAAGTGTATTAAATAGTCGACTGCGGGGCTATAATTTTTTATTTTGTAGATCCACAGTCGCCTATTGGCGAACAGATATTTTATCTGGGAGTATCAAAAAATACCCATTAAGGGTATTTTTTGATGGCGGCAGGTAAGGGATTTGAACCCTTGGCGCTAATTTATCTGGGAGTAAATCTTCAATTTCACGCGCTGGTTTTGGAGACCAGTGTATTAAACCGCTCTACCAACCTGCCTTTTCGGTACGTAAAAACGCACCTGTCGGAGAGAGTAGGCGCCGTAAAAGACTTCTACTCCATTAAGGAGGTGGTAATTAAACCTACGCTCCCCAGCAGCTGCGTTCTTGCTGCTTTTACGACTATGACGCTTACCACGGCGTATTTGTTAAAGTAGAGAACTGCACCTGTTTGTATTCCTCCCTACTAGCACTCATTATATAGGAAGTGCTAGCGCGTGTCAACAATTTTTTCCAACATTTGTAAAGATTATGCTTACAGTGAGCGTACCTATGAAACGTATCGAAAAACAGGCCTATTTTGTGATATAATATAAGTAACGTACACGCACGGTCAAAGCGGAATTTAGCAACTAATTTCGCAGGGTGGGAACCGTGGAAGGAACTTCTATCGGCACGGCATGGATTCAAATCAAGCCGTCGCTTAAAGGTATAACGAATGACCTCAAACAAGAGCTAGCTGGTGCAGAAACGGCAGCTACGAGTAGCAGTAACAAAATTACTGGGATTTTTAGTGGGCTTGGCAGTAACCTAAAAACTGTGTTTTCGGGTGTTGGCAAGGTTGCTATGGGAACTTTCGCCGCAGCAGGCACGGCCGCAACCGC
>CARBES010000042.1 GCA_948944455.1 uncultured Candidatus Saccharibacteria bacterium
GCGACCTCCGCCGTGACAGGGCGGCGCTCTAACCAACTGAGCTACGATTCCACTAATTCATATTATAGCGCACTTCTTCCCAAATTACAACCATGAAATTGCAAAATTAGCCTAGTTTCCTAGGCTAATTCCTTTTTTGATAAATCTCTACTTCGTTACCGCATCAACATTATGCAAGAACATTATATCCTCAATGATACCTATTACCGCTGCTGCAACCATAATCCATCCCACAACCGTCACCACAACGCCCATGCTCACGATCATATAAATGCCTAACGCCAACATTACCAACGAAAGCAGCAAAACATAAAACCATTCCTTTACTCCTGCTGCATGTAGCTTAATCGCCGTGTTCATGCGTACTAGGGACCCGTAGATCATCCATGCTCCAACTACGATACCGATAGCATCGGTCAACTGTTCCCATAGTACCACCGCAATCACGCCAAATACCAACGCAATAATCCCGTATAACAAATCATTGTTATAGTAATCATAGCGTCCATGTATCGCAAAGTAATTAACAATCTTGTATACACCTTTCACCATCAAAAAGATGCCGACGACATAAAAAATCACTCGCATAATTCCCTCTGGATTCCAGATCAAAATCATGCCGAGCGCACCGATAATTATCGACTCCAGAATCGCCAACCAGCCCGAGCTTTTGGCCATCTGCAAAACTGGCGCCGCTTCCCGCCCCGACGACTTCGAAGCGGTTTTCTTTTTTGTTGCCATATTGCCTCCTAATTTTACGCTAACCAGTTCTATACTGTTAGCAGGATATTTTACTTATGTTTATATTTTATCATGCTTCTCGGATTCACTAAAGTACTTCTTGATTTCCTCAACCGCCTCAACTACCTTCTGTCTGCCTGTGGTATCAGTATTTTCTCGTGCATCTTCACAAATTTCCCGAATATGCGCTAAACCATCACCATATTTGTTCTTCATCCAATCCTGCATCGGAAAAATCCAAACATGAAAATGCTGCGAACGCTCCTCCTGTAGAACCGTAACCCGAGTAGCTAATCCTAATTCCTTTATGGCCTTTATTGACTTTGCAACTAGCTCAATTAATTCCGCCCGTTCTTCTTTCGTCATCTCAGTCAGCGAGTTAATATGACGTTTAGAATTAATTACTAGAAACCCTCCTATCGGTATCTCTGGATCGCCCGACATTATGAGAGCATCACTCTCGTAAACTACTCCGCCTGGCGCTATTATTCCTTTCTTAGCAATCTCACAGCCCAAACACTCTAGTACCTTATACTCATTCCCTAAATAATCTCTTATGTTTGGCATTTATTTCTTCTCCATAATATAGCCGATATAATCTTTCATCTCAAGTTCTTTCTTCTTCTCGTATCCTTCCTCCTCAAACGTTTCCAAAACTTTATCTCTATCCAGCCAGCTATCCATCCTCAAAATAAACTCTCCCTCAATCTCTGGTAGCTTCTGTATTTCATTATAACTTGTCTTCGCTATGGCTGTTTGTGCATAGATGCCAAACTCCTCCAAATTTTTAATGAACGTGAAGTTATTATCTGTTATATAAACTAGCGTTTTATCCTGATTTTCCATAGCTACATCTAACGCCTGCCGATAATCCGAGTACAGGAACGAAGGCTTACTCATCATCGCCCCAAACAGCACCAAAACAACCGCTCCGCCCAGCGCCGCCTTCTGACCTATTTCCCTTATCGCAAGCATTGCCAGCCCCATCACTAGGCACACCATCACCGGCATCAAATACCGAATCTCCACATATGGCGCCAACAACATCACTATCACAACATAAAACATCGCCGGGAATACCAATAAACCCAGCTCCGTCCGCTCTTCATCCTTTTCCTTCCCCCATAGCCAAATCATTAGCCCTACCACTAGCAAAAAAGGAACATAGATATTCGCCCGGACTACTTCTAGAAATCCCCAAAGCCGCTCGCCTAGACCCATCGTCGGCACTACTAGCGCACCCACCCCACGATAACTTGCAAAAATATGCATCAACGACGCCGGGTATAAAATCACCCCAAATATCCCCATCCCGACATGCAGCGCAATATATTTCTTCAGACTATCATATCTCTTACCCTTCACCATCTTTACCACCATCATCAGGAAAATCGCCGCCAGGTAGATCACATAGAAGTACTGCGTCAAAAATCCAAGCACAATCGCCATTCCTAGCCCAATCGCATCCTGTCGAGAAATCTTATACTCTGCCTGAACAATCTTCAAGTTGTAGTATAATGTCAACGCTACAAAGAACCCCATCACCGTATACATTCGCTGGAACGTCACCATATTAATCCCTAGCACCGAGAAATTTAGCAAAATTAAGCTTGGCAAAATCGCCTTTTCCTTCCCCAGTAGCAAACAAATCTTCACCACCATCCAGCCAGTCATCAAGAAGAAAACCAAGTTAATTATGAAACCAACTTGATAAGTCCACCCTTGGAAAATCCCCGCCAATACGTGGAAAATCAAATAGTATAGCGGCGGATGCACGTCTCGCACTTGATTATCATAAACCATCGCCGGATTAAAACCCGTGAAACTCGCATAACTTTCGTATGTCTCTCGCGATCTAAATTTTGGTGCGCCGTTCTCGTCCGCCGTCGCCATCAGCTCGTCCCAGACCGGCGACACCGACGAGCTAATCGTGTAAGCTTCATCCTCATGAAACCCAGCTTTCTGCGTCTCCCAAAACGCCATAAACCCTACCGTCAGAATCGTGATAATCCCCAAACCAATCTTCGTCCCGCGACCAAGTTTTGCTAAAGTTTCTCTGAATTTCATATATCGCCATTATATCACCCCCCCGTCAAGTCCAACCCCTATTTAACTGTTTTATGCTATAATATATTCATGAAATTAATTAGCATCGTCGTCCCCTGTTATAACGAGAGTGAAGTTCTCCCGATGTTTTACCGCGAGATCACCAAAGTCATGTCTGAACTCAAAAATTACCGCTTCGAGCTAGTTTTTGTCGACGATGGCAGCCGTGACGACACGCTCGCACAACTCAAATCTATGAGCCACTCTGACAACCGCGTCAAATACCTTTCTTTCTCACGCAATTTTGGCAAAGAATCTGCTATGCTCGCCGGACTCGAGCATACCACCGGCGACTACGTTGCGATTATGGATGCTGACTGCCAAGATCCGCCCAGCCTCCTTCCTGAGATGGTTCCTTTCCTTAACGAAGGCTACGATTGCATTGCTACTCGCCGCGTTTCTCGCAAAGGCGAACCGCCCATCCGCAGTTTTTGCGCTCGCATTTTCTACAAATTAATCAACTCTATCAGTAAAGTCGAAATGGTTGACGGTGCCCGCGACTATCGTCTCATGACTCGCCAAATGGTCGACGCCATCACTAGCTGCCAAGAATACAATCGCTATTCTAAAGGGCTCTGGCAATTTGTCGGCTTTAAAACTAAATGGCTCGAATACAAAAACGTCGAGCGAGCCGCCGGCGAAACCAAATGGTCCTTCTGGAAACTTTTCAAATACGCTATCGAGGGTATCGTCGCTTTCTCGACCGTCCCACTCACTCTCGCTGCCTTCTTTGGTATTCTCTTCTGCCTCATTGCTTTCATTATGATTATCGTCATCATCGTCAAGACTATTACCTTCGGCGATCCGGTCTCTGGCTGGCCTAGCCTTGCCTGTATTATTATATTCGTTAGTGGTGTCCAACTTTTCTTCCTCGGTATCATTGGCGAATATCTCGCAAAAACCTATCTTGAGACCAAGCACCGACCAAAATACATTATTCGCGAATCAAACACCTCTGACATTAAAATTATCGAGCCAAAAGCTTAATCTTCTAGTCTTACAAAAATGTTGTCGTCTTGTAAGCTTTGGCGCACGACAATTCCCCCTCCTTGTAATATCCTTTAACTAGGAGGAACCATGAAAAACATTTTTATCATTATCGGAATTATCGTTTTTGTTGCATTTTGTGGAGTAGGTTTTTATTTCCTCGAAAGCTACGAAAAAACTTATTACACCAAAATCGACAATTCACATATCGCCAGCATTGATTCACACGACGAAATGCGCTATGAATACACCCTTACGAGCTATGCCGAAGACGGTAAGCCACGAGAACTTAAATTTAAAACCACCCGCGAACTCCGCGAAGGTGCTTACCTCCTACTCAAAGTCCGCCTCATCGGTGTCCATTCCTGGGCAGAAGTCGACTACGACGAACTTCCCAAACCCGTCAAAGACCAATACTAATTTCGTCCGCAGCGGGGTAACTAGTAATTATCGCGAAGATGAATATGAAGATACGCTAATAATCGGCAGCGGAACTATTATGTACATGTGGGCAAGAACGTCGTATAGTATCGCAAGCCATAGTGGCAGAATGCACTTCGACAATATAAGCCTTGACCCAAATAACTCAACTGAACGTTGGCGTGGCTTCTCCCTCCGTTGTCTAGCCATAGAGTAATATAAGGGAGGATGTAGCAAGGTTAATCCTATTTTGTAGATTTATTAATACAATCTCTTCCTTTTAACCTTGCTACATCCAAAGTGGGGCGCCAAGCGCCGTGTCACCAACTTGAGTATTACAATAAGCAGTAAAGGTACTTAGCTATGAAGCTAAACTTTACCCTAGTGACAACACGGCGTTTGGCGCCCCAGAATTAAAGTGCTAAGTCATAATGGCTAAAACTATTCGGCGGTATTTAGGAGGCACCGGACGAAAAAAGCATTAGCATAACCAGTCTTTAACCATGAGTACATTTGCGAAGCATCAAACGCAAAGTCAATAGCACCTATATTGCTACTAGTTACCGAAGTCCAATATCCACCGCTAGCATTAGCGTCCCAGGTGCCTCGAGTTGCTCTAGCTGGCGTAATATAACCTCCAAAAACGAGCTGATTTGGTAAACCTATAGCTATATTCTTTAATGTCACTTCGGGAGTAATCGCGCTAGAGAATAGAGTGTAGCTAGACCCATCCATACCTAATGGTATCTTTTCAAACGGCTTATCTTCAGGTGCATAAAGATTTAACAGCCCATACAACCCATCCTTAATGAATGCTTTACCACCAGTCGGCAACTCCCAACCTTTCGCACAAATGCTACCATTTACTTTCGTCTCATCATGCATAGCCTGACTTTCTGTCACAGTTTGTGCTATTGTTGCCAACCACTGATAATAATTTCCCACTAGATAATGGCTATCATATATTTTGTTTACTGGGTCTATCGCCCAGCCAGCGGTCTTATAGAGATTCCCAGCTATGCCATCCTGCATATAAGATGCTTTAAAAGTGAACCCTGGATCAGATGCCGCTTTCCATCCACTGCTCGGTATTTCCAATACGATGCCATATTCAGTAAAACTAGATGACTCTATCCCCGGTATCAGATTACGGATCGTATTAATATCGGTCAACCAATTTAAACCATTTTGAGCAATCTCTGATTGAATATGGAATAATTCGCTATTGGATGTATAAGGCTGCACAAACACATATTCCCCCTCATTCCAGCTGTATCCTGCATTAGTGTCTAGGCAGGCCGATTCATCCGCATACTCCCTCCCCTCACCATACAACCCGCTTGCTTCACCATCAGCTTGGGCTGGACACTCCGCTATCGTAAACCTCTTCAACTTCTCTTCTTCCGTCATATCAGCCACT
>CARBES010000043.1 GCA_948944455.1 uncultured Candidatus Saccharibacteria bacterium
TGGGGCTTCTCCCTCCGTTGTCTAGCCATATAGAGTAATCATAGGGAGGATGAAGAAGGTGCCGTAATAGCGAACTTTTACCCGACTACAGGCCTAAGCTACGGGCTTTTTATCGCTACTCAAGATATAGAGCTTATGCTTCGCACGGGTGAGAGCAACGTAAAGTAATCGGTGCTGATCGGCAGTCTTGGCGGCACGGATATCGCCGAAAATCTCAAAAATCGTCGCATGCGGGTGTTCAGAACGAACTTGACTACGATCCATCTCAAGTAAAATCACCACGTCCGACTCTAGACCCTTTGATTTGTGCATCGTCATACAACGAACCCGACTATCGAAATCCATTTCGCTCATAACCCCCTCCTCAACCATAATCCGACGGAGTGCCAAATAAAAGTTTTCTAGGCTCACGTTCGTAAAACTAGTAAAATTATGACGATGCAAAAGCAGGATCTGTTCTTTATGGTGTTTTTTGACGATTTTATATGTCGTCTTGAGCAACCTCGCAGCTTCCTGAAAATCTTTTGGCTTCAGCCCGCGTGCGTTTATAGAGTCTTTGACCACGCTTCGCGCCACATCGGCCAAGATGTTCTGATATCTACCATCACCTAATCCGTCTTCAAGTAAATCTTGACTATCAAATTTAGTTTTGACAGGATTTTGACGTTTGATTTTGCCTCTTTTGCGACTGAACGGCACTGCTTTATCAGCATTAGGGTTATAATTTTTCAACATATACCGATTCGCATTTTCGACGATTCGACAATCACTGCGATAATTCGTCATTAGTGGAATATCCACGACATCTTCAGGAAAATATTCTGCAAAATTAAGAAAATAATCAACATCAGAGCCAGCAAAGCGATTGATCGCTTGCCAGTCATCACCCACAGCAAAGAGATGCGCCGCAGGGCAATTCTGTCGAATCGAGCGAATCAGGTCAAAAAAGAGGTAGGAAAAATCCTGATATTCATCAACTAGTAAATATTTGTAGCACGAGATTTGCTGCATTTTGCGCTGGAAACGAGTCGCGTTCAAACACGAAGCATTAGCTCCGCCACGAAGTAAACGTGCTGCGCGCGACATCAGTAGGTTAAAATCAATCTTCGGATAGTTCAGGGCAAGGAGATATTCTTGATAAACTGCCAGCGAAGTCTCATGAATTAGAATTTTTTCATAATAATCAGGATCGCCGCTATGCTTCGTACAATATCTCCGTACCGCCTGGCAAAGCTCACTTAAACCGTGCTCGCCCGAAAATTGTTGTCCAGCCCGCGCAATGAAACTGCTAGCTAGGCGCAAGGTTTCTTCTTGTTTATCACGAGATAAGCGTCGTTTCTGCTCGGTAAGCAACTTGGCTAAAGCTCGGCGAATAATGCTATCGTGTTCTAGTTCGGAGATAATCTCTGGGCGGTCACCAGTTGCTTTGACGAGATCAAGCGCAAACTTATGGAAAGTTGAGGCAATACGAATCTCACGTTCTTTTCCGCCCCAATTCTTGAGCGGCACACCGTCAATTTCGACCATACCGATCCGCTCGTTAACCTCGGCCGCCGCCGTGCGGTTAAACATAAAAGCAGCAATCTCGCTAAGATAAGCTTGGCCGCTCGCGACAAGATAAGCGACTTTCGCTACGATGACACGAGTTTTGCCTGAGCCAGCTCGCGCTGTCACGAGCGTATTCTTATGACTATCCAGCACTGCTCTAGCCTGGTCTAAATCTAGTGTATATGGGCTACCCCCAAGAGCAACATGATTCTCAAACCATGTTCTGAACTCCTCGACTGTCCTAAAATCTTGCATCCCCCGGCCTACCCCAGCCTATTTCCCTAGCTTTTGACGCAAAATGTCTTGCACTGCGGACGGGTTTGCCTTGCCGTGCGATTCTTTCATCACTTGGCCGACTAGGAACCCGATTACTTTTTCTTGCCCAGCCTTAAAATCGGCTTGTGCCTGCTGGGTTTCTGGTTTCGCAAGCACGCTATCAACAATCTGTTCAAGCGCACCGAGATCGTTCTCTTGCACGACGCCCAGCTCCTTTGCAATGGTCCTGGTATCCTTAAAATGCATTTCTGGGTCAAAGAACTTCAAGAAAACTTCTTTGCCACCGGTACTGGAAAGTTCGTTCTTACCTAGCATCTCAACTAAGCCTAGGAGTTGTTCCTTGCTCGGAAGCTCATCATTAAGCAGGCTGGCATTTTCTTCGGCAAGCAAAACGCTACTAAACAAATTTGCAATTTTCTTAACGGCCTTCTTATCTTCAAGCTCCGCTAGCTTCTCCATTAGCGGTCGGTAATCGAGCAACACCTCAACTAAATCGCTACCCAAGACGTCGTTAAACTCCATTCGATACCACTTTGGCATTTTTGGCAAATTAGCCTGTTCCTCATCGACAATCTCGGCTTTTAGTCGAATTGGTGGGATGTCCGGCTCTGGCATATAGCGATAATCCGCCGCCGCTTCCTTAGTACGCTGGCCGGTAGTCTCGCCGGTCGCATCGTTCCAGCCACGAGTTTCCTGGATGACTTTTTCACCCTTTTCGAGCAACTTGGTCTGGCGTTTAATTTCATATTCAACCGCTCGCTCGACCGAACGGAAGGAGTTGAGGTTTTTCACCTCGGTCCGAGTACCAAGTTCAGTGCTACCTTCTGGCGCCACACTCGTATTCACGTCAAAGCGCATATTACCATTATATAAATCACCAAAAGTTACACCAGCATAAGTCATCACCCGCCAAAGCTCTTTCGCGTAATCACGCGCGTGCGCTGCGGAGTGAATATCTGGCATCGAGACGATTTCAACTAGCGGGGTGCCAGCTCGATTTAAATCGACGAGACTATAGGTACCCTCGTGGCTTAGTTTTCCGGCGTCCTCTTCAAGATGCGCATGCTCGATTCGGATCTTCGTACCATCTGGAAGTTCAACAAAACCTGCACCAATGATCGGATGATACATCTGGGTAATCTGGTAACCTTTTGGTAGGTCAGGATAGAAATAGTGTTTACGATCGAAACGACTTTCGAGATTAATCTCCGAATTTAAGGCCAGACCAGCGCGTACGGAATAGCGAATTGCCATTTTATTTAAACGCGGCAGCATGCCCGGCAGAGCATAATCAACCGGCGAGACACAACTGTTTGGTTCTTTCAGTCGAGCGTCATTATCGACCTCAGAGAAAAGCTTAGTCTTCGTGGATAATTGCACGTGGCATTCAATGCCGATAGTAGGAATATATTTCGTCATTAGATTGCTCCTAAATCTTTTAGCGCTTGCTTAAACGCGGCGAGCGCTTGATTAGCCTCATTATAGTCAACTTCAAAATCTGTTTCATGTGCGATGCGATTACGCAGCTTGTGTGCCGCCCAAACTTGATTAATCTTGGAAAGTCGTCCATCCATACGCTTTAGCCGATCCGCCATGGTTTTTCCGGGTACACCCATTTCGGTCAAGGCCCGGTCTAGCAACTTATCCCCCTGCATGACCGCCATATTATAAGTTAACGGCTGACCTTTTATAATGCTATTTTCCAGTTTTAGCCAACGTGTTTGATAAGCCTCAACGTCAAAAATATGCGCACGCTTGCCGCTCAAGACCATTGCAACCAGCATCAAGAGCGCTACTGCGACAACTGCGATTGCTAAGAACACCACCGAGGACCACATTAGTCATTTCCTCCCATAATATCAATATGATGGTCTTCTTCCGGTTCACCCTCGCCAGCAATCTGCTTCGCAAATCTCAGCAAAGCTTGGTCACTACGGCGCGGTCCGACTAGCTGGAGGCCAAGAGAGAGCCCCTCTTTTGTCTCGCCGACTGGAATCGCTAGACCTGGAACTCCAGCCAAGTTCAATGAGACCGACATCAAATCTTCGAGGTACATTGCCACTGGATCGTTCACCTTTTCGCCAAGCTTAAAAGCTGGATTCGGGCTGACTGGAGTGAGGATAAAATCACACTTTTCGAAAGCCTTCCGGTATTCGTCAACGATCATAGTGCGCGCCTTTGCAGCCTTGAGATAATAAGCATCATAAAATCCACTCGAAAGCACGAAGTTACCGATCATGATTCGGCGCTTATTCTCAGGCATAAAACCTTCGTTGCGCGTATTTTTATATAAGCTCGCGAGATCCCCCGATTCTTCACTCCGAAAACCATACCGAATCCCATCATGGCGCGAAAGATTACTTGCGACCTCGGCCGGGACAATAATATAATATGCGGCAAGCGCATATTTTAACGCCGGCATATCCAGGTAGACGATTTCGTGTCCGGCCGCTTTCAACTCCTCAACTTTACGGGCAAGAGCCGCACGAATCTCTGGCGCTACTGCATCATTATCAAAATCTTTAATCACGCCAATTTTCTTGATCGGGTCATCAAAGCCAGTTTTCTTACCATAGAAATCTGGTAGAGTCGTTAGGTCATTTGCATCCTGACCGGCTGTTATTTGCATTAAGAGGTCCATATCATCGACATTTTGAGTAAAGAAACCGACACAATCCGTGCTTGAAGCCATCGCCACTACACCGTAGCGACTAATTGCGCCATAGGTCGGCTTTAGGCCATAAACCCCGTTAAAGCTAGCTGGCTGACGAATCGAGCCGCCAGTATCCGAGCCAGTCGCAAACGGTACAATGCCGAGCGCTACTGCTACTGCTGAACCACCAGAGGAACCACCCGCAACTCGCTCAAGGTCTTTTGAGTTCCTAGTTGGGCCATAATAGCTGTTCTCAGTACTTGAACCATGCGCGAAAGCGTCAAGATTCGTCCGACCGATCATAATTGCACCCTCTTCTTCGAGCTTCTTAACCGACGTCGCTGTAACCGGACTGGTGAATTCCTCAAGGATATGCGCCGAAGCCGTCGTGCCGCCTTCAGGGCTAAGGAAGTTGTCTTTCAAAGCATAAGGAACACCCGCTAGACGCCCAGCTGATTCTCCGTTTTTGATCTTTTCGTCAATCGCTGCTGCTTTTTTTAGGGCTTCAACATCATTGATAAAATTAAAAATATGGTAGTCTTTTTGATATTGATGCGCCTTGTCTAGAGCTTCTTGTACTAGACTTACCGCACTAACTTCTCTACTCGCAGTTTTCATTCCCCTCCCTCCTTATAGAACTTTTGGTACTTTAATTTGATGGTTTGAGACTTCTTTGGTCAAAGCAAGAAGTTGTTCCCGGTCGGCCTCCTGAGGGAGAATCTCGTCCTCGCGCCAGATATTTTCCATTTCAAAAACTTGATAAGTCGGCTCAACATTTGAGGTATTTAGCTCGTCAAGTTGCGAGATATATCCAATAATATCTTTAATATTCGAAGCCAGCTGCGAGCTCTCCGCTTCGCTCAAGGCGAAATGCGATAACTCAGCCAGATGGGCAATAACTTCCTGATTAACTTCCATGCTATTCATTATACTACAACTTCGGGCATTTCTTAACCTTCTTCATCCTCCCTTGATTACTCTATGGCTAGACAACGGAGGGGCCGAGCATAGAA
>CARBES010000044.1 GCA_948944455.1 uncultured Candidatus Saccharibacteria bacterium
CCGCCGTTTCCGCCGCCGCCGTTTCCGCCGCCGCCGTTTCCGCCGCCGCCGTTTCCGCCGCCGCCGTTATTATCGTAATTCGGGATAGTATTTCTAGCTTCCTGGATCCAAGACATAGCTTTGCGTTGCAATTCTCGAGGATCTTTACCGGAGAAGACATCCACATCTGGGTTGAGACGCTCTTCAAATGGAACATCGCTTGCTGGGTCAAGGTTGTCGAGGCTGAGCTGACCGAGAACATCGAGCATTTCGGCGAAGGCGTTAATGCCGTCTGGTTTAGCGCCGTCCAAGGCACTTGGTGATGGAGTACGGTTAAGTGAGCCGTAGAGTTTCTTCGCGACTTCTGGAATCATCATATGCTTGATCCAGTTCTTCTTATCTTCGAGGGTGATTCCAGGGTCGTTGCGGCTAATTTTGCGCCATTTTAGGTGGCCCTGTTCATCGGTACTGAGACGAAGACCATTCAGTAGTTCCCCGTTTACATTGCGAGCGAGAAGCACATCGGCGTCTGGGAAGTAGTCCTCAAAACGTTCACCTTCCGGAGCATCGCTGCGGAGACTATTGAGAATTTTGGTCCAGTTTTTGGTAATAACGGCATCATTGAGGATGATTTTACCGGTTTTGGCGGCTTTCCAGATACTGTCGAGGCCGGCAATATTGCGTTGTCCGACAGATGTGACGAAGCCGTTATCGAGTTGAGCAGTAAGCATAGCAGTGAATTCAGCAGCATGTTCGGCGTATTTACTTTCCTGGAGGGCGCCGGCAATTGTGCTGTGGTAGCGACGGAGTTTACCGGTTTTATTGACGGTATTATTGACAATAGACCAGTCGATGTCAGGGTATTTGAGCTGGAGACGAGCGATTTCGCTATCAGGGAGCTTGAGACCGATTTCGGAAGCATAGCGACGGTTAATTGGGTCGCCGATAGCGATATCCTTGCGCAACATTTCCTTCATGTAGCCAGCATCATCATCATAGACGCGCTGGACAACATCGCCATCATCGTCTTTGATGTCCATGTATTTGACTTTCTTGTATTCACTGCGAGCACTAGGGCTGAGGGCGTCATATTGTGCCTTGGTAATCTCGGTGCCGTTTTTCTTGTGAACACCGATATATTGATTCCAGTCGCGGTGTTTGCTGGAGGTATCATTGCCGTCTTTATCGCGGTAACGATACTGAGAATCCTCGATTTGGTTGCCATTTTCGTCTTCTTCGAAACCGTCATCGTTGACACGGGCTTTGTCGAGAAGCATGCCGCGGTAGGCGCCTTTGTTGACGCCGAATTTGGTCGTGACGATGCGGGCTTCAGCGCGGCGGCGTTCCTCGATTTCGGCACTACGTTTAATAACCTGGCCCATGATTGTAGTTTCGCCGGCGTGGCCGAGTTTACCAGTAGCTCCGCCGATAAGACGGTTGAATTCGTAAGGATTGCGGAACTGTTCTTTGGCGGCGCCGAGGTAGCGGCCAAGTAGGAAGCCCTGATCGCCTTGGGCGATATTTTCGGCGCGGAATTGTTGGGCCATGACATTGAGATAGGCTTCGCCGTGAGCAGCACCAAGGGCTTTGGCGCGATCACCCTTGAAGATGTCGCCGTATTCACCGAGAGTATTGGTGAAGTTTTGCGCAGCAGCAGCGGTGATAGTGTTCTGGAGGCTAGCTTCCTTGGCGATATCAGTACTCTTGTTCGGACGGTCGCTCCAGGTATCCTTACCATTAGCGTCAAGGCCTTTGTTGGACGAGCGATAGCGGTAAGCACGTTCGAGATTACGACCAGCAACGGTGTTTTTGAGATCGCCGGTGTCGAGTTCGCGACGTTGTTGACGATAGGCGAGGTAATTTTGGAGGCGGGCGCCAGTCAAGACGTGATTATTGCGAAGATGTTTCTGGCGATTAAGTTCAGCTTGCGAAGCGCCATAGCGGCCGGCGGTGTCGCGGATAGGATTGGTGAGACGACCCAAGGCATTGCTGACGCCGCCGAGAACAGTGTTGGACATTTTTAGTAGAGAGACAGAGAGGAAGAGTGGCATGACTTGAACGGCGAAACCGAGGAGAACAAAGACAGGGTTGGCGTTTGCGGTAGAGATGATGGCCCAGCCGGCGAGCTTTGAGGCGCCATAGAGGAAGCTAAACATTGGGTAGAAGAAGAGCATTTGAGCAAGGATGGCTTTCCATTTTTGGAACCATTTTTCGGTATTTGGAAGGAGGTAGGCAACGAAAGCGAGTGGGGAGACCATGATAAGCACGAGGACGACGCCTTGACGGAGGCCAATCGTGATAAGACCGACGACAACAGAGATAAGCGCGCCAAGTAGAACGATAACAAGCATCCAGAAAGCGGCACCAGGACCACCCATGGCTTCGACTGCGATAAATCCGACTCCGGCGCCACCAGCAAAGGCGCCAAAGAGCTGACCCCAAGAGAGGTCGCGGAAAGGATCTTCGGTAAGTTGAATATCATTCTGGATGCCGGTGAAGAAGTCAACTAGGCTGGAACCAACGATATTGCTAATGTCGACGAGGACCGAGGCAATGAAAAAGCTAAGGTTGACCATGATGACTGCGACGATGATGCGCGGAAGGATACGTTTGATGCCGTAATTATTGACGCCGAAGCCGGTGATTTGGGAATAGATAACGAGGAGAATAAAGATAACAAAGATAATATTGGTGATTTCGCAGGCTTTTTGCCAGACTTTGTAGATGGCGGAATCATGGTCGGTCGAGATTGGTTGAATAACAAGGAGGTTGTTGATGAGGCCGTATATACTATCAACGAGACCACTGGCGGCGTTAAGTAGGGGGCAAAGCATCCAGGAGACCGAGCCGGCTTGACCTTGACAGACATTAGGATTTTCTTCTTCGTTATCGTCTTCGTCGGTGTCTTCAGGCTGGTTTTGATCTTCGTTCTCATTCCCTTCCTCGTCACTAGGTCGGTCTTGCTGATCGCCAGAGTTATTGTCATCATCGCTAGGGTCAGCATAGGCAGATTCTGTGAGTGGGCTGGAAGAAACGTCGGGTAGGATGGCGCTACCAAAAATGATGCTGAGCGACAGCATAATAATGGTCCCGATTTTCAACAAAAACTTTTTCACTTTTCTGTTCCAATTAAGCCCACTACAGGGTATAACTTAATTATAGCACACATAACCGTAATAGTCAATAGTAAATAACACAAATATCTTAGTTTTTCAATGCTTACGTTTATCTTGTAATATCTACTAGGGTCTTTTCTTAGGACGGGGTGAGCCGGGCTCATCTAAAGAATCGCCCTTGGCTCAGCCCTAAAAGGGTTAGTCCTTCGAAAAGGCTCTAGTAGATATACAAGATGACGATAAAATGCAAAAACTAAGGTTTTTATGATAAGATGTAAGTATGAAGCAGAAGATTTTGGGATTTTTGGCGGCAGTAGTGGTCGCGAGTGTGAGTTTGACGGTAGTGGCGCCAGCGCCGGCAGAGGCAGCGTTGGGAGGTGGTAATTGCGGCATGAAGGGGTTTTTAGGGCTAAGACCATGGTATTATGGGCTGTGTACTGGAAATAGTGAGAACGATACGATTAAGGAGCCGCAAGGTGATACGGCGACTGAAGATATGAAAGCATTTGTCTGGACGATTATTTTGAACATCTTGGTGGATTTACTGGTGATCGTGGGGTATGCGTCGATGATATTCATTATCTATGGTGGATATCAGTTTATAATGTCGCAAGGTGATCCGGGGAAGACGGCGGCAGGCAAGAAGACATTAACTTCGGCGATTGTGGGGATGGTGATATCGCTCAGTGCGTCGGTCTTAGTTAATACGGCGATGGTGATTTTGAATATTAATAGTACAGCGGGGAGTGCAGATAGCTTGCCGGGGCAGAATTTCACTAAGGTTCAGGTGCAAAATGCGTTTAATTGGGCGTATACGGTGGCTGGCTTGGTGGCGGTGGCATTTATTATTTATGGCGGGATTAAGTATGTGATTTCGCAAGGTGATCCGGGGAAGACGCGGTCGGCGACGCAGACGATTATCTATGCGGTGGTGGGGTTAATAGTAGTGTTAATGGCGGCAGCGATCACATCGTTGGTAACAGGGTCAGTAAGCGGAGCTTAAGGAGGAAAAAATGAAGAAGATTTTAGTGAGTTTGGGGTTGGCAGTGATGATATTGGCGGGGGCGGTGTTGCCGGGGTTTTCTGGGGGTGAGGTGTATGCGACGGATAGTATATGTGATGACGAGAATTTGAAGGCTACTGCAGATGGTCGAGCTTTGTTAAAGGCGGCGGGGTGTAGTGATTTTGGTACAGGTAAGCCGACGGCGGTGCCGATTGCGTTAAATATAATTAATGTAGTGTTGTCGTTTGTAGGTTTGATTGCAGTAGGGGTAATTATTTACGGTGGGATCTTGTATGTTACGAGTACAGGAGATTCGGCGAAGATTCATAAGGCGAAGAACTGTATTTTGTATGGAGTAGTGGGGCTAGTGGTGGCGATTATGGCGTTTGCGATAGTGGCGTTTATTAATACGAGTGTGTTGAAGAAGAGCTAGGCTTCGTGTTTTGTAATCTTCTAGTTAACCCAGCTATATTACTCTAGCTATACTTTCTGGAATGGGACGTTTCACGTCTGATTTTAGGCTTCAGTTTTTCCTACGGATTGCAAAAAGTTCCGCAGAACAAGTTTGCGCTGACTTTTTGCTAAAACTGAAGCCTAAAATCCGGTTCAACGCCTTTATATTCCAGAAAGTATAGCTAGACTAATATAGTCTATTTAATTAAGGATTATAAAACATCAAGCCTATCTCTATTAGAATGAAGTTGAACTTGTAACACGGGAATAAGTTCAACTGGCTTTTGTCCGTAGCGGGAGAAGTTCGTCCCTCGGTTTCTATTAAGCATAAGAAAACAAGATAATGAATTATCTTGTTTTCTTATGGAGCCGTTGACTGGGGTCGAACCAGCGACCTGCTCGTTACGAATGAGCTGCTCTGCCAACTGAGCTACAACGGCATATAATTATTGTAGCATAAATTGCTGATTATGAGTAGAGTCAGCAAAGGGGGCGACCGTTATATAATACACCAGTGTTGGACGGATAGACTATGCTGCTAGTGAAGTAGAAGTTACGGCTAGTATTGCCGGAAACAGTGGTACGTGCCCACCAGGTACCAAGATAGCCTGGGTTTGAGACTTGTTCATCAGTTGGGTTTACATACCCACTACGGACAAAAGCCAATGGTAACTGTACTATGGTGGTGGCGCCGGTGGAGGCTAATTTTCTGATTTAAGACTTATTGTCTATAAGGGTTTGGCGGTTTTAAATTGTCATTATTGGTATGGACATTTTTAGTATAATGAGTTATGATAGTGTCAGTAGTTAGTAATTGAAA
>CARBES010000045.1 GCA_948944455.1 uncultured Candidatus Saccharibacteria bacterium
TGGTGCTGGCGGTAGGGGGAGGATTTTTTGCGGCATGGCAGATGGGGTGGATAGGAGGGGGAGAAGCTCATCACGAAACGGCTTTGCAGGCCTTCGCTACGTATAAGGATTACTTAATTGATGGTCCATCAAAATCTGAAGATACTAATGAAGAGTCTGCGTGGTTCTTGTTCACTATTCCGGAAAGCGAACTATCCTTAGAACAGAAAAAAGAATATTTCACAGAGCTAGAGAAGCGTTTTTCTGATTTTGAGGCACGGTCTAGCGAAAAGCTCGGAGAACGTCTTGGAAATTATAAAGAACTTTTTAGACTTGCAATTATTCAGCCTTCACTAGAAATTTACGCTTCAAACCTTGCTGATGAGTACATTAAAGGCGGTAGCGAGGCTGCGTATAATTATATTCAAAATTCCGCAAGTTCTGATTCTCAGCTTCCAATGTCTAAACCATTACTTTCGGCATTAGAAACTTACCTAGATGCTAGCTTGACCGTACTAGAGATTTACGAGACTGCTGGATGTATACATGATAATGTAATCGATTTTGGCTGTGAAAGCGTCAAGACTTCAAATCTAGCTTATGTTGAAGCTGCTGAGAAACAAACAGTCGCTGAGCGTTCGTTAAATAACTTAGCGCGCGCTGTTGAAATGAACTTTCGCAGCAATACTACTAACATTGAAAAATATCTAGGGGAAGAGAATGAATAAACGTCGTTCGATTATTGCTCGTTTGGCGGCCATAGTCGCTGTGGCAATCACCAGTATATGGCTGAGTCTAGTTAGCTTAACAGCTAAGCCAGTTTTCGCATCGCCTTCCAGCGCAGATATAATTCTCAAGAAAACATTGTTAAACGGGATTGAGACTTGCTATAACGATACGTACATGAAAAAGTCGATCATTCCGGCAGACTTTTCGGGTCCATCAAGCTTAATGGAGACCGGTTTCTTTGGTGGCGGAGGAACAAAGGACGGCGTAATTCGTGTGCCAAACAATGTTGGAAATACTCTGAGTGATGCCGATATTTCTTGTCAGCAACTGTTCAATGGCTACAGCGGAGCTGGTGGTAAGATTTCCGGTCTATTTTCATTGTTTGGAAAAAGTAGTAGCGCGAATAGCGAAACTCAGAAGATCAAACTTCTAGAGAACCTCGGCTATTACGTTGAACAGACCGCTGGCTCTACAGAAACTGGGTGCGTTTCAATCTCTTATCAAACTGTTGAAAATTCGCAGTATACCGAGCCAATCTCTACTAACCAAGTGTGTTTTAAACTGACTGATGGTAACGTTGATGTCGGGTATTCTTCTGAAGGAGTGACGTATAATGGTGATTTTACCAGCCCATTATACATATACTACAATCCTGCAGACTATCAGTTGGCTCTTATGAGCACGGAGAGCGTTTACCCGATAAATTTTGTTGCACTTTCTCCATACCGGACACCATCATGGAGCGAGTTTACGGCGAGTCTCGGAAACTTTGTAGGGGAGTATAATTACCCGGGTGAGTATGGATATGGCGGATATCATTACAATGTAAAAAAAGCTGATACTAGCTCGGCTGGTGGCGAGACTTTTTCTGAGGCTGTACGTAGTAGTAATGCCGCTCGCGACGCGCTACATTTCTTTAGCGGTGAACCAAATGCCACTTTCACGACTTATAGTTTTGTGTCTGAAGATAAATATGCGCTATATACAGCATATTTGAATCAGGAGCTACAAAACAATTCTGCCGTTATCATGGGCAGTGGTTCAGAGTGTAGCTCGTCAAAAGAGACTGCGAAAAGTTCTACTGGATATGCTGTCAGGAACGGTGCGAAATGGTGTGCCCTGCATGGCGTAGAAAGTGGCAGCCATTATAATGTCATTGAAAGTCGACTAAATAATAAGTTGGTAGATGGGACATTTGCTGACGTAATTAATGGGTTGATGGAATTAGACTATGATCGGCTCGAAAACTCAGGCGTAGAGATTGGTGAACTTGAAGACGGGGAAATGAGCGGCGGAGCTAATACAGGGAATACCGGCGGCAATACCTCTGCTGGTGATAGTTCCGAACTTGCCGCCTGCTACGATGGTACTGGCGTTCTTGGCTGGATTGTGTGCCCCGTAATTGAGTTGGTAGGAAACGCGACTACATTTTTATACAATGAGTTTATTGAACCGTCATTACAGGTTCAGGCTGAAAAGATCATGTCACGAGATGAGGGTGTCTACACCGGATGGTCTGCTTTTCGAGATTACGCAAATATTGCTTTTGTAATCTTCTTCGCCGTGATTATCTTATCGCAGCTTACGGGTATTGGTTTAAGTAATTATAATATCAAAAAGATTCTGCCACGTTTCATTATGGTAGTCGTTCTAGTGAACGTCTCCTTTATTATTTGTCAGTTGGCGATTGATGTATCGAATCTACTTGGAGTTGGGCTACGCAGTGCCTTCACTGCATTGCCGCTCCCGGCTGGACAGGACCGTGTTGGGGCTGGCGATATCGCAGGATCAATAGTTAGCTTTTTAGGCTTGGCTGTTGCCGGAGGTTTTGTGGTCAAAGCAGTTGGTATTTCCGCGCTATTGTCTAGTATTGGTTTTTGGATTGTCCCAATTCTGATTTCCCTACTCGGCTGCTTAATCAGTGTGCTCTTTTTCTTCATTATCCTTGGTGCACGGCAGGCTGGTATTGTGATTCTTGTTGTTTTGGCCCCGCTCGCTATTGTCTGTTACGCTTTGCCAAATACAAAAACATTCTTTGACCGTTGGAAAAAACTGTTCACTGCCTTGCTGTTGGTCTATCCGATTGCTGGTCTTTTAATGGGTGGCGGTGAATATGCTGGCTCACTTATTATGAGTTTGAACAAAGATGGCGACCTAGGGTTCTTCTATACATTAATTGGTATGCTTATTACGGTAATTCCGTTCTTCCTTATCCCGAACTTGCTTAAAAGTTCAATGGCAATGATGGGGAATTTGGGCATGAAAATCTCTGGCCTCGGCGCGCGTGTTCGCGGCGGAGCTAATGGTGCTATTCGCCGTTCACGTATGTTCCAAGAGAGTCAGGCCGAAAAACAGCGCAAGATGAACCTTGCTCGGGACACTCGAACTGTACAGCGACTCGACCGTAAAGCAGCTCGTCATGGCGGTAGGCTTAGTGATGGCGCTAAAATGCGTCGCGCTCGAGCTATGGGGAATGTTGAGCGGGCTTTGGGTGAATATGCAACCGCCGATGCTCTAGCTGATAGAGAGTTGATGCAACGAGGCGACGATCGCTACAGTGCTACGGTACAGCGCACGAAAGACAGGAGTATTGAGGAGTCGGCTAGTGCTTTGACTACAGTTTGGCAGAATAATGGTACATCGGGCGACTACAACCAGCTTCGACAGGTGGCCAGCGATGCTGCAGCTAAATTACGGACTAATTTCAACGACCAGAGTGCTCGTGCGAAGCTTTTGGCGGCACAGAAGATACTAGAAACCTCTGACGATGGCCGCGCGGCTCTAAGTTCAATGATGAATGAGTTTGAAGCTAGTGGCGGTAGTGATGTAGAAGGAACAAATCAGGTCTTACGCTGGATGGCTGATGCGGCAATGACTCGCAATGCCTCTACCATTAAGCGTAGTTCTCCAGCGCTCGCGGCACAACTTAATCGTATTTTGAAGCGGCAAAGCAATACTGACCCGTTAAGCGATTCTGCTGATATACGTAGTGATGGCAGGGGCTCATACAATATCAAGGATCTGGGCGGTCGCATTGATAGTCTCAGTGCGGGGCAGATGCCGGACGTCGACGAAGCCGACTTGGACCGTTTTGTCGCTGCAATGAAGAATGGGGATATCGCAAAAGGCTCGGCGGAGTACAATAGGCTTGTTACTCAGGCTCGTAAGGCACTAACCGACCCGCGAATTTCTGCTAATATTAAGGATAAAGTTGGTGCCAAATTGCAACAAATTGCCAATATGGACCATACGCTCGCGGCTCGAGCAGACGCTTCGACTACTGGTGGTATTGCTCGTGCACAAGCTACGGCAGCCATGGCTGGCTCCAGTATGACGGATCTAGGTCGTATTCAAGAGGGTATGAAGAGCGAGACCATTTCTGGTGCCGAGCGCACTAGTATGCTTGATACAATGGAGCAAACAATGCGTAATGCTATGGATGGTCATGTTGATCTAAGTACAGAGAATGCCAAGAAAATTCATGAAATCCTCAGCGAAAATGGCCGCTCAGTACTCAGTAGTACAGCTAGCTCAGCTGAAAAGCAGAAGTATAACGCATTGATGACGGAGCTTAAAGTTAATCATGCAACGCCTCCACGAGGTTGGACCGAAAGTGGTATATGGACTGGAGGTGGCGTAGGTCCGACGAAGAGGGACGAGATTGCTTATGAACAATGGGCGCGACGTCAAGCCGACATCGATATGCAAAATGCGCAAAATAACCCTCCTAATCCGCCCTCGCCATAAGCGTATTTTGGGATGTTTTTGCCCCGCTTTCGTTAGAAAGCGGGGCATTAAAGATCTGGCTGAGTAGAAGGAACTAACTGATATTCCTATCATACTCAAACGTCGAGGAGGGATAAAGCGCAAGTTTGCGCTAGATTGCTCTGGAGCAATCTTCTAACCCTGAACTCGAAGCGAAATGCCTGAAGGGGATTAGAACAATGCGGAGGTTCTGAGGGCTGGACTGTAGTTATACTTTGTCGGCCAAAGCTCTAATCCTAGCATCTTCTTGATCCTCTCTTGCCTTCCAGGCATTATAATTGTCCCTGGCAGCTTGGACTTCGGCAGCACGCCTTTCAACACTTTTGCGGACTTCGATAATTGACTTCCCGGCCCTCAACTCGCTTCGTTTAAGCTCCTCAAGCATGCACCAAGTCAAGATGGTGAATAAGCTAGGGTCTTTGATGGGTGCCGGGATGCTTGTCTTTCTTGCCTGTTCGTACTTTGCCTCACATTCCAGACAGAAGGTACTTCCGTAGAGAGTCTCATTCGGGCATAGACGGCAGATTGACATTATGCCTCACCTTACCTTTCTTTTTGTTTTTTTGCTAGCACAAAAAATACCTGGATATTTTTATCCCTACAGCTATTAAAGTGCCAGCATTTGCTAAAGCTTGCAATTATTATATAAAACCGGGTGAAATATAGCAAGCATAGCCATCTTGCAGATTAAATATCTCTAAAAAGTATGCTATAATATACAAAGAATCCTGGGGGCGTAGCTCAGGGGTTAGAGCAGGCGGCTCATAACCGCTTGGTCGTTGG
>CARBES010000046.1 GCA_948944455.1 uncultured Candidatus Saccharibacteria bacterium
ATATAGAGCCAACAAAAAAGCATCCGATGATGCTAATTTGACCAATTTGGTACACTCGGTAGGATTCGAACCTGCGACCTTTGGCTCCGCAAGCCAACGCTCTATCCAGCTGAGCTACGAGTGCTTAGTAATTTGTATCAGCACTACTATAACCAGCTGGATAGAGGTCGGCAAGCCAACGCAATATCTGGTTCTCTCGGCGACGAGCGCCTCGGACAGTCAGCTGAGCTACGAGTGCTTAGTAATACATTTTAATTGTCATGACTAGAGATATCCTAGTGTGGATAGGTCGCGAAAATTCACACGGAAAGTCGCGAATTATCCACCTGACAATGAAAATGAGCATTGCGACAGGTCGCAACATCTTCATTATAGCACATTTTTTGAAAAAGAACAGAGGGAAATGGTAAAAAGTGGGATTTTTGTTGTAAATGGGGAAAGGAGAGCAAAGAACTGATATAATTAGGGAAATGGGGACAAGAAATCATAAGCTGTCACAGAATTTTTTGCGGTCGCCGCGGATAGCGGGAGAATTAGTTGGGCACTCAAAGGTTCGTAAACGAGACTTAGTAGTAGAAATTGGAGCGGGGAGTGGGGTTATTACGGCAGTTCTAGCAAAAAGGACGAGGGAAGTTTGGGCGATTGAACCGGATGCGGTGGCTTGTGCGAAGTTACGGGCGAACTTGGAGCGGCAAGAAATTAAAAATGTGCGGGTTTTGCAGAAGAGTTTTCGGGAGGTAGCATTACCAACGGAACCATATAAAGTATTAGCGAACCCACCGTTTCATTTGGCGGCGGAAATCTTTTATTGGTTATTGGGGTTAGAAAATAGGAAAGGAGAGATTCGGGAGATTCTAGATGAGAATGGAGATTCGGTAGCGAATCGACCGGAGGGGATTTGGCTAATTCTGCAGAAGCAGATGGCGCTAAAAATGATACCGACAGATCGGCATTATACGTCACAACTGGGGAAGATTTTAACGCGAGAGTATGATTGCAGGATTAGACTACCGCTTCGAGGTACGGATTTTACGCCACCGCCGAAAGTGCCAGTGGTGTTTTGGGAGGCGAAACGGAGGAATCTTGGGTAGTTTATCTAAAGAGTGTGTTATAATCAGGGTATGGAAAACACTGCGAAACTTTCTGGAGGTCCGAAGCGCCTGAGCTTAGCGCGCGCGAAGGTGAAGTTGTTGGCCTCGTATTATGGGCATCCGGCGCGTGATTTACGGTTAATTTGTATTACTGGTTCAACGGGGAAGTCGATAGTGGCGCACTATGTGCACGAGATTTTGAAGGCGGCGAGCCAGCCAGCGGCGATTTTGGCGTCGGACCAGACGATAAAGGCGACGACTTTACATAAATTCTTGAATGATGCTTGGAAAGCGAAGGTAACTTACGCGGTGATTACAGCGCCAGCGACGGCGCTTGCGAAAGAAGCGTTTTATGGGCTGCCAATCTATGCGGCGGCGTTGACGGATTTTGTACCATCAAGTTTAACTGATGCAGACGCAAAGGCCTATCTTGAAACAAAAGAGACATTGTTCCGGATGAATCCAGAGGTGGTCGTCCTAAACCGGGATGATGCGCACTATCCGGATTTCTCGCAGTTCCGAGGGACGGCAGAAACTTTGACCTATGGAGCTTCGTCAGATTCAGATCTGAAGATTGTAGGCTCGAAGCTATATCGGAAAGGAACCGAGGCGGAGCTGAGCTTCGCAGGGCGCGAGTGGACGGTGGCGAGTTTTCAGACGGGAGAGCCGACGGTATCGTATATGGCATGTGCGGCGGCGATCACGACGGCGTTGAATATTTCGCCGAGTACTATAGCAGAAGGTATCGCGAACTACGAGTCTTAACGGGCTATTTTTCAACACTACGGCGTCAGAGCTTCCGTTGCTCAGGCGCCGTATTTGTAATACGGCTTCTTCCGCTACTCAGCTTTTCCTTGTATTGTCCTAAAAATAGCTCCGTTAAGTCGATTTCCTCCTTGCATCTCATCTACAATAATGTTACTTTAACCTTCTTCATCCTCCCTATGATTACTCTATATGGCTAGACAACGGAGGGAGAAGACACGTTCTGTATAGTAAGTACGTGAAGGGTAACTTTCTTTACCATCTACGCCTAACATCGCTCCGCCTAGTCCGATTAGGTATTTTGATGACCATTGCCCACCATATTGGGCCGAAAAAGCCATAAAGCTGTTGTTATTAATTATGATCTCCCCGCTGCGGACGAGATGGTTCTTTTCTTCGTCCGCAGCGGGTATATTAACTTGTGGCCAAATTTTGGGGCTGGAGGAACCTGGGGAACCGGCATGCTTGGTCGATACTATGCAACTCATACAACCAACATATACTCAACTATCCCAATTTGGATACAAGCTGCAACTACAGAATTCAACAAAAGCGACTGGTATTTTCATGGCTTCTCCCTCCGTTGTCTAGCCATATAGAGTAATCATAGGGAGGATGAAGTTTATCCTTGTTGATTTGCGGGGGGGGGGCGATATAATAGGATTATATAAATAGCGGAGGTGATATGAATCAGAAGGAAGCGGTGACGGGCGGAGCGCGCGAAGGGGCGGTGACGACAGATTGGGATAAGTTGCGTGACAAAAGTGGGGAGCAGGGGACGAGTACGACTTGGGATGATTTGCGGGGCGAAGAGTATCGCGGAGATGCGAGGGTAGAGAAGGTCGTGGCAGAGCAATCCGGAGCCTCAACGGAGAATGAGGCGGAAGAGCCGGTGGCGGAAACTGGCCTAGCGGCGCAGAGATTGGCCGTGATGGAAGCGGCAAAAGAGACGAAACGACCAGTCTCCGAGATGGAGCCGGGAGTGATCGCTCAAGAATATCTGGGGATTTTGCGGAGTTTAGGAGAGAACTTCTCGAGTCCGGAGGGGAAGAGCGCGCGGCTGGTGCGGGCAGATGGATCGGTAGCGGAGCGAGGCTATTCTGGTGACAAAGAGTTCGTTGAGCGGATTTATGGTTTGGGTGGCATGAAGGGGGAAGAGTCGGTAGAGGATCTAGACAAGGCGCTGAATTTGAGAATGGTGGATAGTATTTTGGAAGGAGAACAGAGGTGGCGCGATGCGGGTGAGGAACATGCAGCGGCGCAGGAGACGATCACGAAGGCGAATGAACGACTAGACCAGCTGAAGAAAGAGGGAAAGTCGATGGGGTTGCTGGGGAAGATTCGGACATTCGGGGCTCGGCACAAAGAGAAGAAGGAATTACAGGCGAAAATTAGCACGGCACAGATGACTATGCGACGGATGGAGATGAAGACAAAGAAGAGTAATGAAAAATTGAATCAGAGTCTCAGGGCGGCGTATTCAGAGGATTATCATTACGGTAATCATCAAGAGAGTACGGAACACCAGAATGATCAGAAATATATGGAACAGACAAGTGCTGAGTATAACCAGCGGTTCATGGAGGGGCATGAAGAGGAGATTGCGCGGGCTATCGAGCTAAGGAAAGCGCTGCTAAAGATGAAGCATGGGAAGTTGCAGAGTGAGCGGCCGATGATAGATGATCAGTACGATAGTTTGTAGGAGCCTAGCCCGGCAAGGGTTACTAATTCTCGAGATTTGGTGAGCCTCTCCAGACCGAATCCTCTTCGGGGTCGTGGTCTGGACCCGGCTCAGCCGTAAAATAATCTCGAGGAATTAGTAACTCCTTTGACGCGGGCTAAGCTCCAATCTCTAACCATCTTCATCTTTCCTAGATTACTCTATGGCTAGACAACGGAGGGGGAAGCCCCAGTAGCGTGAGTGACCTTCAAATCCCGTGCTTACGTCTAGCCGAGTATTATCTAAGCCAGAGATACTATCAAGCGACAAGCTATCATTATAATGACTAGCTTTACTCCAATATAAACCGCGCGCCGCTTGAGCATTAAATGCCCCACCTACAGTCCAAATCCACCCGCTGCGGACGATTGAACTAATTCCTAAGGAATGAGTTGGATATTGTAAAAACAGGGGTAATTTGATACAATAATAGTGTTAATTAAAGCTAAAATGAAGAAAGTGGAGAGTATGACGGACGAGCAGAAGCAGATGATGATTTACGAGACCGGCGGGAAGAGCGTGCGGTTTAATTTGGATGAGACGACGGAGACTTTATGGGCAACGCAGGCGCAGATGGCGGAGCTATTTGATGTAAATACGCCAGCGATAGGTAAACATTTGAAGAATATATATCAGGATGGGGAATTGGAGGAAGAACGAACTTGTTCCATTTTGGAACAAGTTCAAACTGAAGGCAACAGGGCGGTTACGAGGTCGCTGAAAATTTATAATCTGGATGCAGTGATCTCGGTGGGGTATCGGGTGAACTCGCGGAAGGCGACGGATTTCCGGATTTGGGCGACGAAGATTTTGAAGGAATACATCGTGAAGGGGGTAGCGGTGAACGAGCGGCGGCTAGGGGAGCTGTCGCAAAAGAAGTTGGTTGAGGTGAATCGGACGCTAGACGTGGTGCGACGGCTGATGGCACAGAAGGAGCTGGAGGGCGACGAAGCGCGAGGTGTGTTGGAAATTATTACGCAATATGCGGAGACTTTCCGGACACTGAGAGAGTATGACGAAGGGTTCGTGCGGCTGAGCCCGGGGACAAAGGCGCGGAAGACGCTGGAGGCGGGGGAGGCAGTGAAGGCGATCGACCAGCTGCGCGGGGCGATTCATGGGAGCGAGATGTTTGGTAAGCTGCGTGGGGATGAGTTCGAGGGAATCCTTCGGACGATTTATCAGAGCTTTGGCGGGGAGGATGTCTACCCGACGGTGGCAGAGAAGGCGGCGAATTTGCTGTATTTTATTATTAAGGACCATCCGTTTTTCGATG
>CARBES010000047.1 GCA_948944455.1 uncultured Candidatus Saccharibacteria bacterium
ACCTGCGACCTCAGCGTCCCAAACGCTGCGCGCTACCAACTGTGCTACGCCCCGATAACCGTATTCTATCACAAAAACTCCTAAATTTCCAGCCCTAATTCACCAAAGTCTAAAAACTAGGTGTTGGCTATATTCCGCGGTCAAAATCTCCAAAAGAAATGCCCCGGTCCGAAGACCGGGGCTGGCGGGTGCAATCGGAAACAAAAACAATAACAAGAGCGATAAGGTCTCACGCTGGGTTATTACCCGAATAGCTAAAGGGTTTCGCCAGGTTGAGCCAAAGCCCTAACCAAGCATGCCTTCTGCCGACCTATTTTGCCTCCTGGCCGCCCTGCGGCCAGGCCTCGCACCGGTTATGTTTCTAGTACTCCTCCCGCCGCTGGCGTAATCGTGGGTGCCAACGCGGCTGGCCCCGGCGCAGTTTTCCGCGCCGAACGGGCGCACCGGCCAGGGATGACGTTATGTCGCCAATTCGGCCCCGCGGGCAAAGGCGGCGTTGCAAAAAGCTCTCGCCACCGCCCATGAGCTCGACGCTGGATGACGTCACTAGGCTGTCTCCTCCTCTCATCGAATTCTTGGGTTGGTTTATCGCCTCAACCCAAGGCTAAACTAATCGAAAGTCCAGCTTTTCGGTGTTCATGTTGACTCTCCTTCATGAGTTTGTTCTTTGTTGTGGAAGCTCAGGTAGGGCTTCGTATTCTCGTCCGCATTATATCACCCCTTAGATCAGTAGTTGCCATAGCAGTTACACATTAATCATGCTAACCGCGGCGCCCACGTCTCACCAGAGCGAACACAAAGACATAGTAGAATAATTGGCCCGAATAGAACATCTCAACATCGTCTTTCACCTCTTTTCTGAAGATGATCAAATAATTACTGCCCGTAGGTAGCGGCAAACCTATCGCCTAACAAGCTTGACGCTACCTACGAGATCTGTAGGAAGATTGTAGGAACACTATATTATTTCCAATTACGAAAGTTGCCATAGGGATACGTATCACCCTATCTCTTCATTTTAGCACACATCATACAAAAAGTCAATATCATTTATGCTAATTTTGCCAAAAACACAAGTTTACCGCAAAAATCTTCCCAGTTTTCCTAAAAACGTGCTAAAATAAGAGGTATATCTGGGTGTGGCGCAGCTGGTAGCGCGCGCGGTTCGGGACTGCGAGGTCGTCGGTTCAAATCCGATCACCCAGACCATTATTAAAATTTTGACCTTTTGGTCTAAATTTTAATGACGTATGTTTACGAATCGGATGCAGAACCGACGGTTCGCCCGCCGTAGGAATCGAGTGAAAGGAATGCTCGCATTTCTTTCCGAGATGACGCCCGGCGGCTACATTTTCTTTAGAAAATGTAGTTATCCGATCACCCAGACCATTTTTAGTATTTTTCAAGCTTAATTCGATATTATATACTTAGCACAACGTAATTTAAGGAGGTCCCGTGCCACAAACCGCAAAAAAACCACAACCCAAGAGTAGCAATCTCTTTCGTTGGATAGCCTTTATCTTTTTGCTATTTATCTTTGGTGGTTTGATTGCGACTCTAGTTTCACCGCAAACAACAATCGACGAGGTCCCGCTCTCGGACGTTATCGCTAGAGCAAATGACGAAAACGGCAACATCGCGAAGATTACTGTTCTAGGTAACGATCTTAGAATTACCTTAAAGGGTGAGGATCGTGTCTCGCAGGTTTCACGTAAGGATCCGTCGGGTACCCTCTACGAGCAGGGCTTAATTGATCAGTGTGCGAACTTAAATGGCGACGAACTGACCGAATGTCAAAAGAAATACCCCACTATTGAATACCAAGAAGTTTCAAGTTTCTGGGATTATGCTTTGAATATCGCGATCATTGTTGTGCCGGTTATCGTTATCATTATTTTCTTTAATTCCATGATGCGTCAAGCGCAGTCGATGAATAATCAGTCGATGGGCTTCGGCAAAGCTAAAGCAAAACTCTATGGCCCAGACAAAAAGAAAGTCCTTTTCACTGATGTAGCAGGGAACGAAGCCGCAAAGCAAGACCTTGCTGAAGTAGTGGATTTCCTGGAAGAACCTAAAAAATATGAGAAGCTCGGTGCGAAAATCCCGCGTGGTGTTTTGCTAGCAGGCGAGCCAGGCACGGGCAAAACTTTGATGGCGCGCGCCGTCGCGGGCGAAGCCTCGGTACCGTTCTTTAGTATTTCTGGTTCGGAATTTGCAGAAATGTTCGTTGGTGTTGGTGCATCGCGTGTGCGTGATCTTTTTGCCAAGGCAAAGAAGAATGCGCCTTCGATTATCTTTATTGATGAGATCGACGCCGTGGCACACAAACGTGATGCTCGGGGTGGCGCTGGCCGTGAAGATGAACAGACTCTGAACCAAATCCTTGTCGAAATGGACGGCTTTGATAATGATTCTGGCGTAATTGTCATTGCTGCGACGAACCGTGTTGATATGCTAGATAAGGCTTTGCTTCGTCCGGGTCGTTTCGATCGCCATGTCAATGTTACTTTACCAGAGCGCAAAGACCGCCTCGAAATTCTCAATGTTCACTTCAAGAATAAGCCGAAAGCCAAGAATGTAGATCTTGATTCGTTGGCGGCGAAGACTGCTGGTAGTTCTGGTGCTGATCTTGCGAATATTGCAAACGAAGCCGCTATTACTGCCGCTCGTGAAGGTCACAAGGAAATCACTAATGCCGACCTCACCGAAGCTTTTGAACGTGTAGCAATTGGTCCAGAGCGCAAGAGTAAAGTCATGAATGACCAGGAACGCCGGCTTACCGCCTTCCATGAAGCTGGGCATGCCGTTGTCGGTCATGTCTTGCCAGATTCCGACCCAGTCCACAAGGTAACAATTATCCCGCGTGGGCGTACTGGCGGCGTGACTTGGTTCCTCCCGCCGGAAGACCGCAGCTATAAGAGTATTTACGAGCTGAAAGATATCCTTGCTCGTGCTATGGGTGGTCGGATTGCTGAGAAGCTTATCTTTGGCACCGATGCCGTCACGACCGGGGCTTCGTCCGATCTTAAGAACGTTGCTGAACTTAGCAAAGAAATGATTGTCGAAGAGGGTATGGGCTCGCAAACGCGCAACCTCGTTTTCCCAGACCAAAGCACTGGCTACTATACTATTACTACTAGCAAACCATATTCCGAAAAGACCGCTGAGCTAATCGATCAAGAAGTTAAGCTGCTTTCCGATGAAGCTGCGAAACGTGCCGAAGCGGTCCTAAAGGCGAATATTCCGACTTTGAATCGCCTTGCCGAAGCTTTGCTTGAACACGAGACCCTTGAGGAAGAAGAGCTAAAGCCACTTCTGAAGGATGCTAAGCTCCCTGCTGCTGCAAAGCTGCACTAAAGCCCTTTATTGGTTATTTTCGGCAATTTTTAAATAATCATCAAAACTAGAAAATCGTACAGCTGTTCGAATTTCGATTGAGCACACCTCTGTTAGCTCTTCGTAAAAATCGTACAGCTGTTCGATTTTTGTATTTCTGACCCCACTGCCAACCAAGAGCCAATTGGTAACAAAATAGTCAATTTTTGGAGAGAAACTGCCCATTTTGACCCAAAAACCCACAATTTTGCAACAAAATGCTTGACATTTTTTTTTTATTGCGTAAAATGGAAATTAGATATAAATTAAATATTGAGGAGATATCAAATGAAAAAGGCTCAAATTTTGAGCGCTATCGCTTTGGCATTTGCACTCGGATTGACCGTTGTCGCTCCAGTTGCAAACGTGAACGCTTTCACCGTCGAGGACATTGAAAAGAATGTCAAAGGTTCTGCGACCGAAGCTGAAGTTGCTGCTGCGGTTGCTGCTGTTAAGGCTACTTATCCTACCTATAGCAATTTACTCACTTTGAGCAACTTGTTAGAAAAAATCGGCCCTGTTACTAGTGGTTCAACTAAGTATGACTTGGCTACTACTGTTAATGGCGACGTTACTACTCTCGACGTAGTGGATGACATTGTGACTGCTGTCAGTGACTCTGCTATTAAGAATAGTAAGGGTAGTGCTATTGACACTAGTAAGCTTTATGTGGATGGGAACAAGACTTTCACGTATGTTGAAGTAATTAATAATGCCATTGTTGCCGCAAAAACAGCCAACAACTACGCAATCTACGAGAACATCTATAATGCTATCGAAGATAAGAACGATATTAATCTTCGCAAGGCAATTGCCGCCTATAACGAAGCCTACAACCAAAATGTTGATCGTGATGCGAATGTCACTGTAGATAACTTTGACACTACTAAAATTGCTAACTACGATAAATATGAAGCAGTCATTGAAGCTGTCGCAGCCGCTGAAGAAGCTGAAACTAACTATGATACGTACTTTACTGGTTTAAGCAATGCCCTTAAGGCAAATGATGTCATGACTCCTGCTGGTCGCACCGCTCTTGCAGGCGCGTTGGCTGCTACCAACCCAACAATTGCTAGCCTCGTTACTCTTACTGAAACTTCAACTAATCTGAACGCTAACTATGATATGTGGGTTGGTGCTTCAAATAGCGTGAAAGTTGCGGTAGAAGCTGCAGATAGTGGTAAAACTGACTTTGCTACTGAAAATAATTACAAACTTATTCTTGATATCGCTAAGGCTCTTAAGGTTGCTGTTCCTACTCCAGACAAGACTGCTGCTGAGATCGCTCAGACCCTCGTCGGCTACGTCGCTCCAGAAACTCCAGACGACACTACCACCACTACTATCGAATCTGCTGATGGTTCTG
>CARBES010000048.1 GCA_948944455.1 uncultured Candidatus Saccharibacteria bacterium
TTGGCAGACGCGCTAGCTTCAGGTGCTAGTCTGAGCAATCAGGTGCAGGTTCAAGTCCTGTTCCGGGGACCATAGAAAAACCATGAGCTTTGGCTCTTGGTTTTTCTATAGGATGCTCAGATCGGCGTAGAACCTCTGCGCTTTAGCGCAGTGGTGCAAACCGCGTAGGAACCGAGCAAAAAGTAAACTAAGTTTACTTTTTTGAGGTGACGCCCGAGGAGAGTAAATTGCATAGCAATTTACGAGTCCTGTTCCGGGGACCATTACAAAACATACAGAAAGCCCCTTCGGGGCTATTTTCAATGGCAATGAAGTATGCTATAATATATTTAGAATTTATATCAAACTAACAGGGAAATCATATGTCTGGACATAGCAAATGGGCTACTACAAAACGCCAAAAGGCTGTCGTTGACGCAAAGCGCGGCGCCCTCTTTACTAAAATCGCTAATCAAATCGCTATCGCGGCGCGCTCTGGTACTGATCCAAATATGAACCCGTCTCTCGCAATGATGCTCGAGAAGGCTCGCCAGGCTAACATGCCGAAGGTAAATATTGAACGTGCGATCGCTCGTGTTGCTGATAAGAACGCTGCGGCGCTGATCGAGGAGACTTACGAAGGCTATGGCCCTGGTGGTGCTGGGATTATTATTGAAGTCGCTACCGACAACAAGAACCGTACCATGCCGGAAGTTCGCAACGCTTTGTCGAAGAACGGTGGGCGTATGGCAGATCCGGGTTCAGTTATGTTCCAGTTTGCTCGTAAGGGCTGGATCGAAGTTTCCGATAAGGGTGAGGAAGCTATGATGGTCGCGCTCGATGCTGGCGCAGAAGACGTTGACGAGTCTGAAGATGGCTTGATTGTCTTGACTGCTCCGAGCGACCTTATGAAGGTTCGTGCGAATCTCATCGATGGCGGTCTTACTGTTACTAATGCTGAGCTAAAATATATCCCAACTTCGAGTGTTTCTGTGACTGGCGACGATGAAGAGAAGCTTGGTCGCCTGCTCGATGCGCTTGATGATCTCGACGACGTTACAGCTGTTCATACCAATGCCGAATAGTGCGCAGGCTACAGCTCTACTGTAGTATGCTACCCCATAAGCACCAAAGAACCCCTTTCGGGGTTCTTTTTATAGATGTAAACCTTCTTTCAATTCTTTCTTGCCACCGATCGGCGGTCGGACTTTTTCGCCTTCTTTCGGCATGATCAAATGAGCATGCAGCCGAGTCAACGATGCTCCCGAGCGTGATGGGTCACCGAATCGCATACAGAACCCCCCGCCTACCATATCGTATTCTTTCATCAGCCGATACCAAATCTGTTGTAAGTCTCCCCACATTTCTGGTGACATTTCTTCGATTCGATATACTGGCTGCATGGCTACAATCAAAAATTGCTGCTCGGCTCCATCGTAAGGGAATCGGTTTTTCGATGCATGCCAATAGTCCGTCTGGAACAGAATTTCTTGCTCAATATTTTCTGGCGCCATCGAGTCTTTGCCCTCGGCTTCCATTCGCACCATGATGTCGAGCTGCTCTTGTGTGCGCGCGTTTGGCGGATAAAAATATTTATATTTGCTATAATCACTCATTTTCTTCTCTTGCTAGACAAATTGTCCTAATCCCTTTCTTCTCGGCTAGCGCGTGCGAACGCGTACTCCAATTTCTTTCTGGATGATCCTCGAGATAGTAAATCTCCTTAATGCCTTTATTTGCCAGTACCTTCATGCAGTGGTCGCAAGGGAACAATGTAACATAAAACGGCGTTTCTTCTAGCGACTTCACCTTGCCGAGTTTTTTTAGTAAATTAATTTCCGCATGCTCTACGGTATCATAGAAAAGCTCCGTTCGATTCTGAATATCGTATTCCGGAATCGTAAAGTCGATCTGGTTCGTACCAAAAATCCACTGTCCGTTCCAGAAGCAGGCTGCCGCTGTTGGGCAAACATCATCCGTCGATTTTCGGAGCTCCTTTAACATTTGCGGAATCGGCTCTGGCATCTCTTTAGAGTAGTGAATTCGTCGCTTCATGCCGGCTGCCGCTTTAGCGACTTTTTCTTCGACCCCTTCAACCTTTTTCAGGCGACTATTAAGGGTGATCTGGCGGATTTTATCCGAAGTTGAAGTTTTTGCTTGACGCGGCAACACAGCGACGCGACCGCAATATTTTTCTAGTTTCTCAATTTGCTCGTCGGTGTAATTTTCTTTAATTGCGACAAGCACGTCCGGTTTTACAGTTTTAATTAAGTGCCATTTTGGTTCGTCGACATCTTTAATCACGATTGCGTCGGCAATGTTCAGTAGCTCGATAAATTCATAGCGTTCATGCTCTGGAATCACTGGACGAGTCGGCCCTTTGCGCTTACGGATCTTTTTATCGCTATCCATCGCGATAATTAAGAAATCACACAGCGCCCGCGCCTTTAGGATATAACGTAAATGTCCCAAATGAAATAGATCCCACGACCCCTGCACTAGCCCGATCGACTGACCAGACTTTCGAGCAATTTTCATATTTGCTAACCAGTTTTCATCCATATCAGATTCCTACCGGGATTCCTTTTATCGGCTTTTCGCGCTCATAGTCTTCTAGTTCAAAATCGTCTGGGCGATAGTCGAAGATATTGTCGTGGCTGGTCACGATTTTTAGTGTCGGGAAAGCATGACTCGGTCTCGCAAGAATTTCTTCCACCCAAGGTAATTGGTTCTCATAAATATGCGCATCGGAAATCATGTGCACGAATTCATACGGCTCCAATTTCATTACTTCCGCCATTGCCAGTAGTAGCGCCGAATATTGCACCCAGTTGCTCGGGCAACCAATCAAAATATCGCAGCTTCGCTGGAACATCACTAAACTTAACTTACCGTCCAAAATTCGAAAATGCATCCAACCATGGCACGGGCAAACTACTACCTTTTGTTGATGATCTTTGTTACGAATCGTGTATTGCGGAATCCATGGCGAGATGAAGTGTGTTTTTAGTTCTGGCCGCTCTTTCATTTGCTTGATAATTTCCGCAAATTGATTAAATGAGCCTCCGTCCGCCGTTGGAAAGTCATGGAAGGCTGCGCCATACGAGCCCGGGCCTAGGTCGCCCGTTTCGAGGCCACGCTTCGCGCACTTTTTTTCTGTACACCAAGCTTTCCACCATTTACAGCCAAATTTTTCCAGCTCCTCTTGCGTGCGGGCTCCGTTGATAAAAGCAAATAGCTCGCCTACCGCACCCTTCCAGAAACTCTTTAGGCTACGTTCGGTTAAGAACGGCACGCCGTTTTCGAGCAAATTAAACCGTGAAACCGGCGCCCCAAGTAAATCAATCGTCCGGATTTCCTCGCCCTTTTCATCTACCATTGGCGATGGCCCCCATGTTCCTTTATCTAGTACCGTCCGGATCAAATTTTTGTATTGCTCGTCCGGTGTCCGCTCGGCGTATGGTTTATACTCACCAATCATCTTTCACTACCTCCTGTCGCTGCCCATGGGGCAGCACCTTTATACTATGATAACAGATTATGCCAAGTTTCATAGAGAAGATGTAAAAAATACAATACCTTATAACCTCGTCTATTATAACACGTGTTATAATAGAACTAGTTGCCTAAATAAAAATGAGGAAATTGATGCCATTTGATTATAAGAAAGAATACAAAGAATTCTATTTGCCTAAGAGCAGGCCTAGTATTATAGAAGTTCCATCGATGAACTACCTTGCTGTGCGTGGTCATGGCGACCCAAACTCCGAAGATGGTGAGTATAAAATTTCGATTGGCCTTCTATATGTGATCGCCTTTACGATCAAAATGAGTAAGAAAGGCGACCATCAGATCGAAGGATATTTTGACTATGTTGTGCCTCCGCTCGAAGGCTTTTGGTGGCAGGACGGTAGCTCTAACGAGCTAGATTATGATCGTAAGGTCGACATGAATTTTATCTCTGTAATTCGTTTACCAGATTTCGTGACGAAAGCAGACTTCGATTGGGCGATTGCCGAAGCTACGCGCAAGAAGTCGCAAGACTTTTCGAAAGTAGAGTTTTGGACTTATGAAGAAGGGGCCTGTGTCCAGTGTATGCACTTAGGTAGTTATGACAATGAACCGGCTACTATCTCTGCTATGCATGAATTCATGACGTCGCAGGGTTATATTCTCGACATTCAAAACCCACGCTATCATCACGAAATTTACCTTAGCGATCCGCGCCGTTGTGCTGTCGATAAACTTAAGACTGTGATCCGCCATCCGGTCAAAAAGGCTTAGCCGCTAGTTGCCAACCGCTCTTCTCTGTGCTACAATAATACACGGAAGGGTGGCCGAGTGGTTTAAGGCACCGGTCTTGAAAACCGGCAGGTTAACGCCTCGCAGGTTCGAATCCTGTCCCTTCCGCCAGATAAAAATAAATCCCGTTGAGGGATTAATTTTTATCTGTTGCTAGGACAGCATTACGAACCGTAGGTTCGTCCGCTGCAGGAGGCGAATAAAGAAAAGTTTACTTTTTCTTTTGAGCTGACGCCCAGCGGAGACGGAATTCGTAAGAATTCCGTTCCTGTCCCTTCTCAAATAGCCATTCTTATGATACAATAAACATCAGTGGTACCGTAGCTCAGATGGTTAGAGCGTGGGACTCATAAGCCCAAGGTCACTG
>CARBES010000049.1 GCA_948944455.1 uncultured Candidatus Saccharibacteria bacterium
TGTTTTTATTTATCTTTTCCTTCTTTTCATGATTCTTATGGTATAATGGGAATAATTATAGGAGGCAAAATGGTAAGATTAGCTATTAACGGTTTCGGGCGGATCGGGCGTTGTGCTTTCAAGATCGCCTTCGAACGACGAGATGCTGAGGTTATTGCGATCAATAGTTTGGGCGATCCCGGCACCTTCGCTCATCTTTTAAAATATGACTCAGCGTACGGAGTTTATGATCATGACATTAGCTACGATGATAAGCATATTATCGTTGATGGGCATAAGATCCTTTTCTTGGCTGAGCCAGAGCCATTGAAGCTTCCTTGGGATAAACTAAAAATTGACGCCGTCATGGAGTGCACTGGCCGATTCTGCAACCCGGCCGATGCTCGCTCACATATCAAAGCTGGCGCGCGTAAAGTTATTATCTCTGCTCCGGCGAAAGGTCCAGGCGCGAAGACGGTCGTTCTTGGCGTAAACGAGGAGGTTGTGACGGCGGATGATGATATTATCTCTTGTGCCTCCTGTACGACGAATTGTATCGCTCCAGCTATGAAAATCCTTGAAGATAACTTTGGTGTCGAAAAAGCCATGATGACCACTGTGCATTCCTATACTGCCTCGCAAAAACTAGTCGATGATGCCGCGAAGGATCTCCGCGAGGCTCGTGCGGCTGCCGTTAACATCGCTCCGACTACGACCGGGGCCTCCAAAGCTACTGCCTTGACTATCCCTAGCCTCGAAGGGAAGTTTAATGGGCTCTCTGTGCGCGTGCCGACCTTAGTAGTTTCGATGGCTGATATTACAGCAGTTTTGAAACGCAACGTCACCGTTGAAGAAGTTAATCGGGTCTTTGAACGGGCCGCAGCCGAGCCTTACTACGAGGGGATCTTGACCGTGACGCACGACGAACTAGTCTCGACCGATTTTCGCGGCAATTCGCACTCGACGATTGTTGACCTGCCATTGACGGACGTAGTGGGCGGTAATATGATTAAAGTTGTAACTTGGTACGATAACGAGTGGGGCTATTCGAACCGCCTCGTCGAGCTTTCAGTGGATTTCGGGAGGTAATATGGGGCCATACACGCTTTATGTCGCTGCTGATCATCGGGGATTTGAAAAGAAGCAGAAGCTAGTTGAAATTTTGCAGGCTTGCCACCCCGGCATGGTTCAGGTCAAGGATCTTGGCCCGGACCACTATGATGCTGAGGATGATTATAATGATGCAGCGATCGCCGTAGCGAAGGCTGTGCTCGGCGATGCGCAGAGCTTTGGGATTTTGCTTTGTGGCTCCGCCCACGGCGTTACTATGCAATCAAATCGCTTCCGTGGGATCCGTGCTGTGAACGCGGATACGGTTGAGAGCGCAAAACACGCTCGCACGAACGATTATGCGAACGTCCTCTGTCTCTCGGCGGACTACATGGAGCTCGACCAGATGGATGAAATTATTAAGGCTTTCTGCCATACTCAGCCTGATCCGGCCGAAAAATACCAGCGCCGAGCTGATCGACTTGATGAAGAGGTCTAGCGATGACGACTATTGTTCCGACGATTACGACTGACGACCCGGCGGTATTTAGCGCAAATATGACCGCTTTTAGCCAGTTTGCAAAACGGATTCACGTCGATGCATCGGACGGCACCTTCGCCCCGACTACAATGGTGCCGCTCACAAGTATGAATCTTCCTGAAGGCGTCACAGTTGATCTTCATATTATGTCGGCGCGACCGAGCGAACATCTTGCTGATATCTTGAATTTAAAGCCTGCGCTTTGTATCTTGCACGCTGAGGTTGATGATGATTTAACCGGTATTATCGCCCAACTTCGTAGCGCCGGGATTAAGTTTGGCCTAGCTCTGCTCAAGGGGACCTTTCCGCGCAAGGTGCAGAACCTAATCACCACGGCCGACCATGCAATGATTTTTGCCGGCGAGCTTGGCCGACAGGGCGGCGCCATCGACATGCTCCAGATCGAAAAAGTACCGTTAATTCGGACGATTAAGCCAGATATTGAAATTGGCTGGGATGGTGGAGCGAACCTTAGTAATGTTCGAGCGTTAGCACATTCTGGTATCGACGTAATTAACGTTGGCAGCGCAATATCAAAAGCTGCTGATAAGGCTGCCATGTATCAGTCACTAGTGGCTGAATGCGGGAAACGCGGAGTATTACTATGAGCCGAATGGTTACTATTGGTAGTGCGAACCAGGATATTTATTTGATCGATCACGATGATTTTGAAAGCGTTGAGGTGGGAGATGTTTCGATTTTTGGTGGATTACCGATCGGGACAAAAGCCGATATTGATAAGGTTTGCTATTTAGTCGGTGGCAGTGGCGTAAATCCGGCAGTCACCTTTGCCCGTTATGGGCATGAAGCGATTTTTATGGGGAATATTGCTAAAGACGCGGCCGGCGAAGCGGTCTTGGCTGGTCTAGACACAGAAGATATTGATAGTAGTTATGTTGAGACTGTGCCTGGGCGAACTGGATGTCATGTGGTCTTACTCGATGCTAAGACTGGCGCGCATACGACGCTGTCTTATCAGGGCGTTTCGGCAAAATACGATAATCTGCGAGCAGAAGAGCTTAAAAATATCCAGCCCGATTGGCTTTACGCAACCAGCCTACATGGCGACATGGAAAAGTTGCTTGAATTTTTCGAACAGGCACACGCAGTGGGTGCAAAAGTTATGTTTAATCCCGGTCCACAAGAATTAGCCAAGAAAGCGAAGCTGATTGGTTTACTTGATGAGGTGGATGTACTTTTGGTTGATAAAGCCGAAGCCGCCAAAATCGTACCGGGCGTGCTCTTGACGGAGTTGCTGGCACATTTGGCGAACTATTGTCCGATCGTCCTGATTACGGACGGCGTTATGGGCGCGATCGCTACCGACCGAAAGGAGTCTTACCGGTTAGGCGTCTATGAGCAGAAACATGTCCGTGATGCTACTGGCGCTGGTGATGCTTTCGGGTCAGGTTTCTTAGCGGATTTTGCCGAAAATGGCAAGTTTGAGCGGGCGCTTAAGTTTGCCGCCGCTAACGCTGCTAAAGTTACGCAGCATTATGGCGCCTGGGCAGGTATATTGACTGGCGACGAGGAGTTGCATCCGATGCCAATCCAAAAGATCGAAGACCTCGCTGGCTGGAATTAATAAAGAAAGGAAAACATGTTAGACGAAGAAATCCTCAAACAACTTGAAGCGGCCGATATTGAACGTGCCAAGGCTTATGCTAACGATCTCGAGCGCGGCCTCAAGATTGTTCGAACTTATCCGCAGGGTGTGACGATTTTTGGCTCAGCACGCCTGCCGCAGGATAATAAATATTGTAAGAAAGCTAGGGAACTGGGGCGATTGTTGGCCCAAAATGGTCATGCGGTCATCACTGGTGGTGGCCCTGGTATTATGGAAGCGGCCAACCAAGGCGCTTTCGAGTACGGCGGTCGTAGCATTGGGCTAAATATTACTTTACGCCATGAGCAATTCCCGAATCCTTACCTGACTGATACTATGCAATTTCGATATTTCTTTGCGCGCAAAGTAATGCTGGCGATGTCGTCAAAAGTTTATGTCATGTTTCCAGGCGGCCTCGGCACTATGGATGAGCTCACCGAAATTACTATCCTGATGCAAGAGGGGAAGATGCCGAAAATGCCTGTTTTCCTATTCGGTAAAAGTTTTTGGAAACCGCTTGATAAGTTCTATCAGAGTAAAATGGTTCCGCTTGGCCTTATTTCGAAAAACGATACTAAAATATATAAAATGACTGACGATATTAATGATGTTGTCAAGGCTGCTAATAAGATTGGCCATCCCCCAATTAAGACTAATTACTACGATGGCTTTAGTGCAGCTTCCGGGATTCGAGACCTGTCGGATGAGGAGAGGTTGATTAAATAGAATTGGACTATTTAGACATACCCTTGGTGATATGTCAATAGCGATAAGCGGTTTTTCTCTCAGGGTGAAACCGCTTATTTTTATCCCTGTCTGAGCTCGCTAGAAGTCCTAGGAGGCCTCTCTAGCCCCAAAAATGATATAAACACCAGCTTTTTGCTAAAAACGCTAGAATATGCCATGGAACGCGCTATGTAGGACTAGCTATTTAGCATAAGGAAGAGGCATATGTATGTAAACTAAACTCAAGTACATAAACATGTTCACTCCTTGAGACTACGTTTCTTTTAGCCTCTTCCTTATGTTAAATAGCTAGTCCTGAGCAAAGTTCGATTTGCCCGCTGCGGACGAAGACTGTTCAGTCAAACATTAACTAGCAGTTAAGGTTTTGAGGATATTACGAAGTGTGCTACCTATGTTAGCTATTCCTTAAACCTTGTACTAGTGTTAAGGTTTCGCCCGAACAGGAAAAGCATCTGGTTTCGTCCGCAGCGGAGTTTATGATCCAGGTACTAATCTACGTCTTGTAGGTTGGGAGGGTAACCCTAGGTCAAAAAGCGCTTCGACCCCAGGTCTAGCATTTTATCTATACTTTACCGATGGCATACTTATAAACGGTCATGAAGCCAGATTCCGCTACTGGGGCTTCTCCCTCCGTTGTCTAGCCATAGAGTAATCAAGGTAGGATTAAGATTGT
>CARBES010000050.1 GCA_948944455.1 uncultured Candidatus Saccharibacteria bacterium
TCCGGCGGGAGTGACAATCACGGTCGGCGACAAAGATATTACTGTCGCAGGACCTAAGGGTTCACTCATTGTTCCGCTTCAGGAAAATGTCAAAGTTGCCGTCGAAGACAACCAAGTTGTCGTCACGCGCGACAACGACGAACCAAAATCTCGTGCTTGGCACGGCTTGCAACGCGCATTGCTTAACAATGCTGTTCAAGGCGTCACCAAGGGCTTCGAAAAGAAGCTAGAAATTAACGGCGTCGGTTTCCGCCTTAGCGGTGGTCCAAAAGAGATCGAAATGGCTCTCGGTTTTTCACATCCAGTGAAGTACAAAGCCCCAGAAGGCGTCGAACTTAAAACCGACAAAATGACCATTACGGTTTCTGGCATCGACAAGCAACAAGTTGGCCAAGTGGCCGCAGAAATTCGCGCACTCAAGAAACCAGAGCCATACAAGGGCAAAGGTATTAAATATGTCGACGAAGTCATCCTTCGTAAGGCTGGAAAGGCAGGGAAGAAGTAATGAATTCCGTATTTCGTGCTAATCGCACCCGCGCTAAGATTCACGGTACCGCTGAGCGTCCTCGCCTTAGCGTCCATATCAGCAATCAACACATCACAGCACAAATCATCAACGACGATGAAAGCAAAACTTTGGCCTACGCTACTACCGTTGGCAGTAAATTGACCGGTTCGAAGACCGACAAAGCCGCCGCTATCGGCAAGGAAATCGCAACCAAGGCTAAGAAGGCTAAAATCAACGCCGTCGTGTTTGACCGAGGAGCAAAATTATATGCTGGCCGCATGGCTGCGCTCGCAGACGCTGCCCGCAAGGAAGGATTGGAGTTCTAATGGCAGAAACTGACAAAACCGCACAGGTGATCAACAAAGCCGGAACGCTCAAAATGAACGACAATGTCGCAGCGACTCGCGTTCAGAGAGATATTAAAGGCAAGCCAATGGCTCGCCGCGGCAATGGCCGTCGCGATCGTAACCGCAACCAAGACAACACTCCAAAAGAGTTTGAGACTGTTACGGTTAATATCGACCGCGTTTCCCGCACCGTAAAAGGTGGCCGCCGCATGCGCTTTAAAGCTTTGGTCGCCATGGGTAACCACAAGAATAAGATCGGTATCGGTATCGCTAAAGGTGGCGATGTCACTAGCGCCGTGCAGAAAGCTACTGCTAAAGCTAAGAAATCAATGATTGAATTCAATATGGATGGCGAGACAATCTGCCACGAAGTCGAAACTCGCTCGACTGGTGCGGATATCCTTATGAAACCAGCGGCTCCAGGTACTGGTATTATCGCTGGCGGCGTCGTACGAAGCATTATCGGCTTGACCGGCATCAAGAACCTCATCTCGAAAAGTCTTGGTAGTACCAATAAAGTCAACATTGCCTACGCTGTAGTTGAAGGCCTTCGCCAACAAATTCCACGCGATCAGTGGGTTGGCAACGAAGGCAAAAAAGCTACTAGCAAAAAGACTACCGAGAAAAAGTCCGCCACCAAGGAGGATAAATAAATGAAGTATAACGATCTTCAAGTCAATCGCAATACTCGCCCAACCCGTTCTGGTCGTGGCATCTCGGCCGGTCGCGGTAAAACCGCTGGTCGCGGCACCAAAGGTCAAAAAGCTCGTACTGGCCACAGCAAAATGCCAGCCGGCTTCATGGGTGGCCAACGCGCTATCATGCAGGCTATCCCAAAGCTCAAAGGTTTCAAATCTTTGCATGACAAGGCTCAGGTAGTTTATACCGACCGTCTAAACGATCTTAGTGGTAAAATTGACAACTTCGTCCTCGCCGATAAGGGTCTTATTAAGAATCCTTACGCTAAGGTGAAAGTCATTTCTCGCGGCGAGCTCACCGCTAAGGTTGATATTGAGACACAATTCGCTAGCAAAACTGCTATCGAAGCTCTCAAAAATGCCGGTGGTAGCTTTAAGAAAGTTGCCGTGCCAAAACGCATTGCGAACAAAACTGAGGAATAAAATCTATCAGTCCGAAAATAGCCCTTCCGTAGGGCTATTTTTTGTGCTACAATAATAAAAGTTAAAAGAGTTAGGGATCTATGAATTTCAAGACCATTTTCAAATCACTGAAGAATAAAGACATGTTGAAGCGCATCCTAATTGTTGTGGGGCTTTTGATCGTCTATCGTTTTCTAGCTCACATCCCAGTACCGTTGGGCGAACCAGCCACTTTTCAAGAGGCTATCCAAAACCTCATCGAAAAGTCCGATTTCGGTAGTTTTTTAAACTTGATTTCCGGTGGCGGCTTGACGACTTTCTCTATTCTACTCGTTGGTATTTCACCATACATTACTGCTAGCATTGTCGTCCAGCTCATTACTAAGGCTATTCCGCGCCTTGAGGAATTGTCACAAGATGGCGAAACCGGTCGCCGCAAAATTAATCAATGGACACGTATCCTCGCCGTTCCTCTTGCTATAGTTCAGTCTATTGCTTACATTTTTATTCTCTATCAATCGGTATTAGCTTCGAACACATCACTAGCCTATACTCCAACGACCGCCGACTGGGCATTATCCGTTACGGCGATGGTTGCTGGCTCAATGATCCTGATGTGGTTCGGTGAACTAATCACCGAACAGGGAATCGGCAATGGTATCTCTGTAATCATTTTTACAAGTATTATTTCGCAACTTCCTACTACTATGGCTAATCTCGGAGCCGCTCTCTTTGATACATCCGCTGGATCACTCTCGCTTTTCGGTTGGTTTAATCTACCAGTCAATCCTGTCATTTTCTGGGTAATCGTAGGCTTTGCTATAGCTCTACTTGTTGTACTATACTTCCTCGTCAAGCTGAACGAAGCTCAACGCGTTATCACGGTAAACTACGCTAAGCGCGTCCATGGCAACAGTAGTTACGGAGGTATTAAATCAATTCTCCCACTCAAACTAATCGCAGCAGGTGTTGTTCCGGTAATTTTCGCAACTGCCTTCTTATCTTTACCAGCCCTCATCGGTCAGTTGATTCAAACTATCAATCCTGGTAATAGCTTCGGTGCTACATTGACTACTCTTTTCACAGCTCCAAATGCCAGTACCTTTAACACAATGTACCCAGACGGCATCACTGCTCAATGGTTCTTTTATCCAGCACTGTATTTCATTCTCGTAGTAATGTTTACCTACTTCTATACTAGCATTATCTTCAATACTAAAGAAATCGCAGATAATCTCCAAAAACAAGGCGGCTTCATTGAGGGCGTCCGCCCAGGTAACCAAACTGCAGAATATCTTGGTAAAACCATTAATCGGCTAAACTTATTTGGTGCCCTAGCGCTTGGCCTAATTGCTATGTTACCATTCTTGACCGACTATATCTTTATCGTGATATCCGGTCAGCCACTTGGCCTATCACTGTCTGGAACCGGTCTGCTCATCGTAGTAACAGTAGCACTCGAAAATCTGCGCCAAGTTAACTCACGTGCGCTAATGGTTACCTATGACGAATACAAATAGTAAAAGGAAGGGTGGTATGCAAGAAACTAATTCAAAAAAAGACTCGAAAAAGTCAAAAACACTACTACTAAACGCCAAAAATAAAGTTAGCGCAAAACCGAAGATTGAAAAAGAAGCTAAGACCATCAGCCCCAACAAGGAGAAGAAGCCCGGGCTAAAGCTCCCGGTCTTTAGTAAATTTCGACCAAAAGCTAGCCATATCATCATCGCTGTTTTTCTCGTAGTATTCTTGGCTTTCTTTGCTCGCGTAGCAATTTGGGAACACAACTACCTCGTCGCCATGGAGGGTAGTGAACGTGATGTTGTAACTAGTGGCGACGGCGAGGTCTATGAAGGTGGCGATGAAGTTGATACTACTCAGCCCACTGAAACGCAAATTGCTGAATATACCGTTGCCCCGGATATGCCACGCTATCTCACTATTCCTAGCCTCGGCATCAGAAACGCTCGCATCGTCCAAGTCGGCCTCAAAGACAATAACGAAATGGGAACCCCACGAAGTGCTTATGATATCGGTTGGTATAATCAGTCTTCATTACCTGGCACCAGCGGCACTGCTCTAATCAACGCTCACGGTGGTAACCTCGGAAACGGAATCTTTCGCAACCTACCAGGCATCCAACCAGGGGCAGAAATTCGTATCGAGATGGGCGACGGACGCTTGTACACTTATCGTGTAGTCGATACAGTAACCAAACCGCTTGGTGACGAAGCTAACAACTATATGAGTACCGCTTTTACCTCTCCTGTTCCTGGTAAGGGATCGATCAGCTTAATAACTTGTACTGGAGACTGGTGGCAAGCTAGTCAAACATATTCCCAGCGCTTCTTTGCTCGTGCCGTCCTAGAATAGAATCATGACGAGAAAATAATTAAATGGGGTTTACTTTAATAAAAATTCGTGATAAAATGAGAAATGTAATTTATGGCTAGTCAAAAGGAAGTGATTAAACTCACTGGCAAAGTTGTTGAGGCGTTGCCAAACACCCAATTTCGGGTGGAGCTTGAGAACGGTCATAATATCATTGCACACATGA
>CARBES010000051.1 GCA_948944455.1 uncultured Candidatus Saccharibacteria bacterium
ATATCCCCAATGCTTAATAAGAATATATTCTGCGACGAGCCGCTTGCGCCCAAAGCGCGGGACGCGCGACGGCGTCAGGGCGGCGATGAGTGCTGGCGCAAAATGACATTATAGAATGCGTAGATGGCTCTAGTGAAGCATTAGTAGCGCAAATGATGTTACGAGCGTTTACGGCACGAAAATGCCACACAGCGCGAATTAGAGGCTTCTGAAGCTATTGTCGGTGCTACACGTTTTACTGCGACTAGTCTAGCTAACGATTAAGCAGGCTATCAATATCGGATTTACGATAGCGGCGAATCTTCTTAATTCCAAAATATACCGGCTTCAGCACGCCGCGCTTATCCCAGTTGCGCAAAGTATTCGGGCAGACGTGCAAGATCTTGCTTGCCTCGCTTAGCGTAATGATTCTCTCCTCAGTTTCCTCGCCTTTCATATAATTTATTATATAATAAATATCGAGAACTGGAGTAAAATTGTGAATCAGAAAAATGTGAATGAGCCTGATGATTATTTAACGCAGCTATACGATCTATATGGTAAAGGTAAAGAGGCTTGTAGTATTTTTCAGGTGGAGATACGACGTCTAGTTGATAGCATTAACCCAGAAAAAGATATGCTCTCGTGGTCGGACGAAGATCGGAAAGCGTTTGAAGATACTTTTAAGGGACTCGATCAACTTTCAAGTGACTGGTATGGGGCGGTGATGAATATTCTTAACCAGATCCCGTTAATTAGTCTCAGAGCACGGTTTTCCGCGAACGTAAAGACTACCGAGGGTGAGCTGCGTGCCCTATATCCGCAATATCTCCAAGCTAGCTGCATGAAAGTTCTACTACGTCTCTATGATACTATGAAGACAAGAGTTGAACGCTTGCCAGATATTTTGAAAGCCTATGAAGAATTCTGCCGTGATACTGAGGATACACCGAAAAAGCGTGGGCGCAAGGCCGTTATCTACCGTCTAACCTATGACGACATGGCTGGCGTTTTGCGTATCAACGACATTATCGTGCATAAATGTAATATCGAAAGCGAACTCGATAAAGCAATCAGAAAGGCGTTAAAAGCTCCAGGCAAGAAAATCGCCGTACGCGGTAATTTGTGATCGAGTATTAGCCGTACTAAAATCCCCAAACCTCTACAGAAACTAATGTTCGTAACTGGCAAAGGCGTTTTACGGTTGCACCCAGAAATCTCGGCGAGCGATTTGCGGAAGTATGATGTTGACCGCGCAGAAATTGATGCAAAATTGCAACAACTTTTGTAAAATACCTCTGTAATTTTTGAATTTCTTTGCATTGGTTTGAGGAAGCCGATGCGTTTTTACTTTTTATATGATAATCAGGACATGAATAACAACCGCAATCACATCAAATTAGCTTGCGAATATACACCGGCAGAAATTAAAAAGCTAGCGAAATTCTTCGAGCTTCTCAGTGATGCGGAGAAGGCACAGGAAGGATGTAATGAAAATCAAGAATGTAATTATCAGACCAGTCGCACCCAATAATGGGCTCATAGGTTTTGCCAGTATTACGCTTGGCGACGATATGGCACTTAATTCGATTGCGATCTATCGTAAGCTTGATGGTAGCGGGTATCGCTTAGTCTACCCAACCAAAAGTCAGATGAAGATGAAATATATCTTCCATCCGCTGGCACGTCAGATGAGCAAAGAAATTGAACAAGCAATCTTTGAGGAATGCAAGAATGTGTTTGAGAAAAATTGTGATGATCGATACGATAAAACTGACGTGCGATATTGAAAAACTTCCAAGTCAGATTCGCTTCACCAAGAACCAAAAAGGCATGATCAAAAGCATCTTCAACCCAACCAAAGAACAGAAATCGACCGGTAAATACTTTCCAAGAATAACATTTATCAAGCAGCCGGTGCGTGGCGGTCTGCGTCAGCAAATACAGATAGAATTCTCCATTCCGAAGCTACTCTATGGTAATAACTTTAGCGAAGTTTGCGATGCGGATTTTAATGACGTAGCAGAGGCTTTGCGTTATGCGATTTGGCAACTAGATATTGGTTGGAGACCAGAGAGGCCGTTAGAAGAATTCCGGGTAACGAGGGTTGATTATAGCAAAAACATTATCTTTAGCGACGGAACGACCGTGGCGCAGATCATCAAACTACTTAATACTTCTACTATCAATAAGGCGATCGACATCTCTAATGAAGAGTTTAGAAACGGTGGACAAATCCTACATCTACATACTGGCCGACGAGATATTGCCTTTTATGATAAAATTTCTGACCTCAAACGTTCGAAGATTAGCGAAAAACGGTCAGAAGAGAAAGAGAATCGTTGTCAGCTTGGAATATTGGATTCACTACAAGAGAAGTCGAAGCTGGCGGTTTTGCGCTATGAGATTCGCCTGAACAGTGTGCGCGAGATTAAGCGAAACTTACAACTTATTAAACAAGATATAGAAGATGTAAACTTTCGGCGGCTATTTTCTAAGCAAATCTCTCAGGCGATACTACTGCATTGGTGGCAGGAGATTTTCCGGACAATTCCGAAGATGCCACTTGATCAAACATCTGTAATAAATCAGCTACTGGGATTATTGGCTAATCCTGAAGCGAAGCCGCAACGAGCACTGGCGACAATGGGTGCACTGCGTCTCTATGAGGAACCAGATTTTGATGAGCGCTTTGTGCGAGAAGTATTTGATAAAAGATTTAAGCCAGGGTCGTGGAATCGAAGTAAGAAGCTACTGCTCAAACCCGAGGCGCCGAAAAATTTACAGCATTTATTACAAATTGAACAGACTATTCGTGAGATGAAGCCGTTAAAACTGGAGAATCTACTATGATCTGATGAAAACTTAAGCTAAATCAAGATATAATAGTAACAAAGAGTGAATTAAAGGAGGTATTATGACGTACCGCAACAATAAATATGCTGGTATGAAAGCATTTCTTATCGCGAGGGTATCCGATCCGAGTCAGATCGAAGCTCTGCCTGGGCAAATCTTGCGATTGAAGAAATATGCGGATCAATTAGGCTTAGATGGCGAACTATTTAGTTTCGATGAGACTGCTTATAAGGAAGATCGGCGACGGTTTCGTGAGATTGTCGATAAAATTGCTAGATATAAAGGCAAGCGCATCGCAGTTTTTGATAAGATTGACCGCTTTACGCGCGACGCATCCTCGGATATAGTGCGAATTATGAAGGAGAAAGTTAAAGAAGGAAATCTAGAGCTACACTTCCCATCGGACGGATTGATATTTCACCAGAACTCACCAGCTTGCGACAAGACACGCCTCGGTATGGGAATGGTGTTTGGCGAATACTATTCGGCGGCGACCTCAGATAACGTCAAACGTAGCATTGACCTGAAAATTAGCAACGGCGAATATCCAGAAAAAGCGCCACTTGGATATTGCAATGTAATGATCGATGGTAAGAAAGAAATCATCATCGATAGGATGCGCGAGCCGTTTATTCGTAAGGCTTTTGAGCTACGTCTCTCGGGTATGTCGGTGGGTGATATTGCGAAAGAACTACAAGAGATAGGATTAACGAGTAATATGCCACACCCGAAACCAGTCCGCAAAGCGGCGATTGCAAAACTCTTTACTAGTAAGTTCTATTACGGGATTGCGACGCTACGAGGTAAGGAGTATCCACATAAATACGAGTGTTATATTACAAAAGATATTTACGATGAGATTCAGCGGATTAGCAAGTCCAACTATTCGGCGAAGTTTCATAAGAAAACGCATTACGAGTTTGCGTTTCGTGGGATTCTTAAATGCGGGGTTTGTGGCTGCAGTATGAGTTCCTATACGAAGAAAGGGCGCGTCTATATGCGTTGCACTAATGCGAAAGGGAAATGCCCAAATAATGCCTCGGAAATTGGCGTGATTGAGCAATTAGAACCGGTGTTAGCCAGTATTTCTATCGGCGAGGGTTTGGCGAAGCGGATTTGCGACGAGATGAATAGAGACCAGATGCGAGCAAAAGAGCTAAGAGAGACGCAAAAGAAGGCGTTGTGCGACAAATACGAAACGCTGGAGCGGCGCAAGGACATACTGTATGAAGACCGACTCGACGGGCGTATTACTGTGGACGAGTATGACGAAAAAGCGAAAAATATCACTCAACAAATGCACGATCTTGACGACGAGCTAGTAAAACTTGAGCAAGGCTCGGATGGTGCCGGAATGACCATTGCTAATCTGTTAAAACTCGCTGCCAATGTCGATGAGCTATTTAAAAGTTCGAAACCGGCTGTGAAAAACCAAATTTTACGATTAGTAGTTTCGAACTTGAACATCCAACAAAAAAGACTCAACTTTCATCTGTTAGAGCCTTTTGCTACGCTAGTTGATTTGGACTCTCGTAGCGTATGGTGCCCGCGACTAGACTCGAACTAGCAAGCCTTTCGGCACATGCTCCTAAGG
>CARBES010000052.1 GCA_948944455.1 uncultured Candidatus Saccharibacteria bacterium
ACAATTCCTTGCAATTCTCCAGCCATCTTAAAACTCCTCTTTCTTAATAATTTTTGTACGCACTGGCAATTTGTGACCAGCTAGACGGAAAGCTTCTTTAGCTTGTTCTTCGGTCACATCAGCAATTTCAAACATAACAGTTCCAGCTTTGACTTTAGCAACGTAGAACTGTGGTTCGCCTTTACCACTACCCATCTTCACGTCAAGTGGCTTCTTGGTAACTGGAGTATGCGGGAAAATGCGAATCCAAATTTTACCGCCACGTTTGACATAACGGGTAATCGCCTGACGAGCGGCCTCGATTTGGCGGCTGGTCACACGTTCATTATCTATAGACATTAGTCCCCAGTCTCCGAAGGCTACAGTGTTACAGCGTGAAGCAGTACCTTCGTTTTTGCCCTTACGGACTTTGCGATGCGCCTCGCGACGCGGTGTCATGATAGCCATATTATTTCTCCCCCTTATAAATCCAAACTTTTACACCTATGATGCCAGCGATGGTTTGAGCATGACAAACGTAGAAATCGACGTCGGCACGCAAGGTATGTAGAGGTACACTACCTTCGATAAATTTCTCGCGCCGAGACATTTCTGCACCGTTTAACCTTCCGCTGACTTCTACACGGATACCTTTAGCACCGGCATTCATAGTAGATTGGCAGGCCATTTTGACGGCTCGACGGAAGTTCATGCGCTTACCAAGCTGAAAACCAATGTTTTCGGCTACTAGCTTGGCACTTAATTCTGGTTTCTTAATCTCTTCGACGTTGATCCGGATAGGACCGCTGACGAATTTTTCTAGCTCTTTCTTGAGCTCGTTAATGCCAGCACCTTGCTTACCGATTACCGCTCCGGCTTTAGCAGTCAGAATGGTAATTGTGGTCAAGTTGGCACTGCGCTCAATGTCGATCCGAGCAATAGTTGGGCGGCTATTGAAGCGCTTTTCAATTGCGTCGCGGATCTTCGTATCCTCAACCAGCCAGTGACGAAAATCGGCTTTACGGGTAAACCATTTAGACGACCAGTCCTTGCTGATTTGGAGACGATAAGAAACGGGATTAACTTTCTGACCCATTACTTTTTCTCCTTCTCTTCAACCTGAGCGGTTGATTCTTTAGCTTTATTGCTACTAGTCGCTTTGGCTTTTTCTTCCCCAGCAACTTCGACGAATATGTTACTTGAAATTTTTTCGTATGGCAGAGCACGACCACGAGAAGCCGGAACATAACGACGCATACGTGTACCGGCAGTTACACTGATACGGGCAATCCTTAGGCTCTTAGGGTCAATGCTAACTCCGGAATTATTTAACAAGTTTGCAGCAGCACTTTCGATAGCCTTGCGTACAGCTCGGGCGGCTCGCCTTGGAGTATTCTCTAAGATTATTACTGCATCACTGACGTAGCGGTCACGTACTAGGCTAGCTACAACACTAGTCTTGCGCGGCTGGCTGTCAACTCCTTTAATTACGGCATGTGCAAAATGAGTAGTCATTAGTTACCTCCCTTTGCTGCTTCGGCGGCTTTCTTACCACCATGACGTTTGAATTTGCGAGTTGGAGCAAACTCACCGAGTTTGTGACCAACCATGTTCTCGCTCACGAAGACTGGTACATGAACTTTGCCATTGTGTACGGCAATAGTGCGGCCAACCATTTCTGGAGAAATTGTTGACTGTCTGGCCCAAGTCTTGATGACGGTGCGATCCTCGGTAGAGAGGGCGGCAACCTTCTTCGCGAGTTTGTAGTCCACGAATGGACCTTTCTTCAGACTCCGAGACATTATTTCCTCTTTCCTTCGTGGCGACTGCGCACGATCATTTTATTAGTTTTCTTATTATGACGAGTACGGTAACCAAGTGTTAACTGACCCCATGGAGTACGTGGAGCTTTACCAGTACCATGACGACCACCATCACCACCACCATGTGGGTGATCGGTAGCATTCATAACCACACCTCTTACGGTTGGTCGAATACCTTTGCGACGTCTGCGACCAGCTGAACCGATTTTGATATTCTGATGTTGTTCGTTACCTACGGTACCAATACTGGCTTCACAATTAATCAAAACTTTGCGCATTTCGCCAGAAGGCATTTTGATGGTGGCATAGCCGTTCTCTTTTGCCATTAGCTGAGCGCTAGTTCCGGCTGAACGAACCATCTGAGCTCCGCGTCCAGGTGTGAGCTCGATTGCGTAGATGAAAGTACCAACTGGGATATTTTCGATCGGCATGCGGTTGCTGGTCTCTACGGCAGCATCTTTGCCGGTTTCAAAAGTCATGCCTTTTTGCATGTTATTGTCGGCAATCACGTAATAATAGGCACCGTTTTGGTCTTGTACGCGAGCGATGCGGGCACTACGATTTGGATCATATTCGATCTCCAGCACAGTAAACTTACTGTCGACCGGTAGATTGTAAGTCAATACACGGTAATGACGTTTAACTCCACCACCACGGTGACGCACTGTAATGCGGCCTTGGTTGTTTTTGCCGGCTATTTGTTTCTTGCTCGCGAGCAAAGACTTCATGGGTTTTCGGGTTGTGATTTGATCGAAATCCTGAGTAGTCTTTTGGCGCTGAGCAGGAGTAGTTGGGCGATAAGCTTTAATACTCATTACTTATCCTCCTTGATTGCTTCTTTTTCCGCCTTCTTTGCGACCTTTTTCTCTTCTTTGGCGGCCTTCTTTGCTGTTTTCTTCTCGGCTTTTGTTTCTTGAGCATCAGCTTTTTTATCGTCAGCCTTAGTTTCTTCAAATACTGGAATCTTGTCACCTGCCTTTACGGTAATATAGGCAACTTTGTGATCCTGGCGAAAAGTAGTACCTGGATAAGCATGTCGGCCACGACTAAAGCGAGTTGGCTTACCTTTGCGCACTGCGGTACGAACATCGACTACTGTCACCTTGAAAGCTGCGGCTACTTGTTTGGCAATTTCTTGTTTGCTAGCATTCTTTGGCACATAGAAGATATAAGTATTCTTAGCTTCTTCAGTATAAGCTTTCTCTGTGGCACGAGGAATATATTGTACAGTTCTCATTATGCTTCCTCCTTATCTAATAGCCAAGCTTCGGCAGCAGCTAAGGCATTTGGCCCAAAGACGATTACATCGGCATTCAGAATATCAAAGACATTTAAGTAGGTAGCGCGAACTAGCTTCAAATTTGGAAGATTATTGGTGGCGCGCATAATGTTGTCACTTTTTTCTTTGACTACGGCCAAGATATTCTTATCCTCAATCTTCAGATCCTTCATTACTTTGACGGCTTCTTTGGTTTTGCCAACGAAGGTGACCGGCTCTTTGAGTACGATAATAGCATTTTCGCTATTCTTTAGGCTTAGAGCCTGTTTTACAGCGACCTTTTTAGCGGTCTTACTCATTTTCTTGGTGAAGTTTTCATTACCGGTACGACCGAAAGCAACACCACCATGGCGCCAGATTGGATTGCGGGTAGAGCCAAAACGAGCACGACCAGTACCTTTTTGCTTCCATGGTTTTTTACCACCACCTCGTACCTCGCCTCTTTTCAGAGTCTTGGCATGTGAGCTGCGGGAATTTGCTAAATATGCATCATAAGCGGTCTTGAGGAGTTCATGATTCTGAACATCTAGACCAAAGACTTCTTTATTAAGTTCAGCCATATTACTCCTTTCCCTCAATAGTTACGATGCCTTTTTTCGGTCCGGGGACGGCGCCCTTTAGGCCGATGATATTATTTTCGGCATCAAGATAGGCAACTACCAAATTCTTGACAGTTACCTGATCGTGGCCCATGCGGCCGGGCATCTTTTTACCTTTAAAGACTTTTTGTGGGTACATGGAACCAATTGAACCAACTCTTCTGATATTACCTTTGAAACCGTGAGTGTTTCGTGATTCGTTAAAGTTCCAACGTTTGACAGTACCAGCATAGCCTTTACCTTTGGAAATACCAGTGACCTGGACTTTATCTCCAATTTTAAAGTTGTCTAGGCTGATTTTGTCGCCAACCTTGAGCTCTGGGGTTCCCTCAACGCGAAACTCACGCAGAACCTTTGGTGTAACTCCAGCCGCTTTAACGTGGCCAGAAACCGACTTGCTCAGATTCTTACCCTGACCGTACCCCAGTTGC
>CARBES010000053.1 GCA_948944455.1 uncultured Candidatus Saccharibacteria bacterium
GTGGTAATAAATCTAAGTATAGAACTTACCTTATTTTGTTGCAAAGGTAGTGGAGTAATACGTTTCTATTGACAAAATTATAAATCTGTGATACAATGGTAACATTGATTCAGCCCATTTCTTATAAAACGGCTTCAATTCAATGTGTAAAGGCTCTTGAAGTTTTGTTTGTGGCTTCAATTTAACTACCTCTATTGTAGCATAAGCGAGGTCGCAAGTCAATCGTGAAATTGTTTTAACAAACGATAGGGCGACTTATTTCTTGCCGTCCTATCTGTTTTTTGTGGAAAAGTGCCTACAATTCAGCAGAATGCTTCTGGTTGCCGACACTAGCTATTTTGGCTAGAATTTCCACGAAAGCTTTTTGCTGTTCCGGAGAAAAACTACCCATACATTGCTCAAGCGTCTGCTGGGTGTCCTGCCCCTGTTCCTCTTTGTTTCTATCTGGTTGTCTGGTGTTTGAGGTTTTAAGCGAGCCATCCTTGTACTTTGAGAACAAAGCCTGCTGTCGTCCATCAAGTCCGTGCAGGTATCTCTCCGTAGTTTGTGCGTTGGAATGACCAAGCATCATCTGCATCTCTAGGAGTTCGGCACCCTTACTCTGGATATCGGTCGCAAATGAGTGACGAAGTGCGTGTGGATAGAAATCGTCAAAACCAGCTGCTATGAATGCCTGTCGCATCTTGTTTCTAAGAGTGTCCGTACTGCACGTATCGCCAAAACGTCCTGGCCACAAGGCATCTGTGATGCCGTTTTCTGAAACGTAAACCATTAGACGCTCGTACGTATCAACGGTGATATACGACTCTCTATCCTTGTTACCTTTCCCTACAAAGTGAATTTTTTGACCCTTGAAATTGCTTAAGCGTAGATTAGTTAGCTCGCTAATCCGTAGCCCAGCATCAAAGCAGATTCTGATTAGAAGCCCAGTTCTTTCATCGGCACACGCTAGCACTCTATCGATCTCCTCTTTAGTGTAGTGAACTCGCGTAACCTTGCCTTCGTGACGTTTCTTGATTAGAGGTAGCTTTATTGGAATCTCCATTCCCATTTCTCTGCAGTATCGTACCCAAGCTTTGATGTGTGCTGTACGAGTGTTGATCGTACTGTTGGAAACCCCTGCAGTTACTTGTTTCTCTACCCATAAATCGTAACCACGATTCGTTAATTGCCTCATATCCTCACATTCCGAGTCGATAATGAAATGCAAGTAAGTGTGATGCTTACTTTTGATTGTCATATCGCTCATACCACGAGTAAACTGGCAGTAGTGGAGGTAGCCCTCCATTTGGTAGTAAATTTCCAATGTTTTTGACATTACTTTTTCGCTTTCTGCCCACCGAATTAAAATTATTATTTTTTGTGCCTACTACTATTCTTTTTATATTTCTTTTTCTATGGGCGTAACGTTTCGTTACGGCACTCTCAATAGCCGGTGTAACGTTTCGTTACGGCGGAATTGTTTTTTCCACCAACTTTTCCACCAAAATATGCGTAGTTTTCCACAACTTTTCCACAGGTGGGGCCTTGACAACAAAAAACGGAGGTCGTTACCTCCTTTTCGCGTCAAATCGTTGTAGAGACTACAACAACTTGTATTTTGTTTTGTCGTTCTGGTTTTTACCATTCTGAACCTTGATCAAATGTGCATTCGATAACTTATCTCGTACTCTTGTAAACTTTGGTTTGCTCCAACCAAGTTGTTCTATAATATATTTAGTCCAGATGGCCATGTAACCGTTTTTGTCTTTTTTCCAAGCGTGGGAAAGATTTTCCAAAAAAGCATACAAAATAGCCTCTTGCTCGCCTAGATCACGAACAAGATCTATATCGACCTTTAGAAATGCCTTTTTGCCCACGGTTACCTCCAAGCATTACTTACTATAGAGGCGAGATAAGGAAACAGCCTCACTTAACTTTCCGTTAGGTGAGGCTGTTAGAACTTTATGTGTTGTCGTAATTATATCGCAGTTAATATTCTTTGTCAAAGTAAAATTGATTGTGGTATAATTAGCTTATATCAATGACGGCTAGATCTCTCTGGTCGTTTTTTGTTGGCTAGACTTCCCTAGTCGTCTTTGGTGCCGAAAATCAATTTAATAAGGCATATTACATGATTAGAAACCCTACGATTCAAGAATTTGAAGCAGCAGCGACAACTAGGATGCTGACTCATAAGCGAGCTAATAAGGCCAGTTACTCCCATAGCGAAGCATCTGCTCTAGCAATTATCGGAGCTAATAGCTACCTACAGGACATCGAGGCCAACGATAAGCTTTGGTGTATGGCTCGTGGCAAACGTACATATATCTTTCATATGCCGTCGAGGCGAGTAGCTGGTGAACTTGGTCTAGATTTTGACCGAGATGCTGACGGACAATGTAAAAACTTGCGAATTGTAGTACTGGATCGCAAAGGCTTAACGAAATGTAAAACAATTGGAGATTTAGTCATTGACATAGAGCGACGACAAAAGTCTTATCGCAATAAAAGAAAGGAGTATAGATGAAAACTATCAAAGTTAATTTAGATTCAGACGGTAATGCTCATATTTGTTTATATGGTGAGCATATTGTACTTGGCAAAGACAAATTCAATGAGTCTGGCAAAGCGAAATTCACCAAGTTTGGTGAAGAGTATGTCGCAGAAATTGCTCAACCGGCCAAGAAGCAGCGTCAGAATACGAAAGCTAAGCCTAATACTTCCGATGACCAGCAACTATCGGAGGAATAAAGCATGAAACAGATTACGATTACAATCTGTGCGTCTGATAATCGCACCCAAGCGAATGGATATGATCCGAAGTTCTATGACGATCAAGAAAAGCAATACGCAGACATAGTCAATGATATGAATACGGCAAAGAAGGTGTTTGGGGATAATCTTGCTGTTATTACCGTTACTGAATGGGAAAAGGTCGGCGAGATTGAATCTACGACATATAGAAGCATTGACGAGGTAATCAAACGATATACGGCAGAGGAATAATGAGCGATGGTGGCAGACAAACAAAAGACCAACAAGAAAAAGACGCAGACGAAAAAGGTCGCGTCTAGCGTTGGTGCCACCAAAAAACGTAAGTCTAAAGTAAATAAGAAGCCACCATACCGACCATTGAAATTTCAGAGCGTTAAAGAGATGCAAGATAAAGTAGAGGCCTATTTCACATCATGTAACGATTATGTGCGTGATGCGAAGGGTAATCGTATGAAAGATACAGTATCCGGTGAGTATTTAACGTATCAAGCAAAAGTTCCAACTATTACTGGACTAGCCGTATTCCTAGATACCTCACGCGAAACTCTGCTTGATTATGAAAATGAGCTACATAAAAACAAGGATATGCCACCAGAAATTAGGCACGGCTTTTCTGACACAATAAAAAAGGCGAAGTTACGCATTTATGATGCCACAGAGCAACAGCTATATCGAGGTAAGCCGACTGGTGCTATTTTCTCGCTCAAAAACAACTACGGTTGGGAGGATAAGACGAAAGTTGAAACCAAAGATGTCGGCCATCATAATCCATTTGAAAATCTTAGTGAGGACGAGTTACGTCGTTTAGCTGGGGAGATGTCATCATGAAAGACTCTTTTGACGTAGAATTGGCTCGTTTCGGTGCTCGTTTGGAGTTGGCACGTAGGCATTTATATGATTACTGTCTGTTACAATATCCAAGCTTTTATAAGCCAAACCGAACCTTTTTGAAGGATATTTGTAACCAAATTGAGGGTTTTGTGAAGCATAGCCCAAAGCGTTTCCTAATTCTCAACGCTCCACCTCGCCACGGTAAATCATTAACGGCTCAATCTGCTACAGCGTGGCTATTAGGTGACAATCCATCGAGCCGTATTATGACGGCATCCTATAATGAGCGTCTAGCCAGCACTTTCTCCAAGAATGTGAGAAATATCATTCAGACTAAGAAGGCTGGCGATAGGGTAGTCTATCAAGATATTTTTCCAGACGTTGCTGTACAATATGGTGATGCTAGTGCTCAGATGTGGACGATAGAGGGGCAAAATCAAACCTC
>CARBES010000054.1 GCA_948944455.1 uncultured Candidatus Saccharibacteria bacterium
CATTGATGCCAACTGCGATATAAGTGCCTAAAATATGATTTAGGCGGTCTTGTAGGCGGAAATTTAGTTTAATGTTCTCCTCATAGCCATCAAGACAATCGTAAAAATCTCCAATCGTTAGCTCCCAAAATTCAGCTGGGTGTAACCCAATCTGAAATGCTAGTTTTTGGCTGTTTCGCCAGAACTCGGTGAAATTTTTTGGGATTTCATCTGCTCCTCTAGAGCCTTTTTCATCACTCGAACGTCCTCTTGCCCTAAAAAACCAGCATCACTTAAGCCATCCATAATAGTCATCAAAACCTTGTCAATACCTTCCTTAAAGGCGGCATCAAAGTCATCCTCGGTCGCATTTCCAGCTTCAAACAAGAATAAAAGACCACTAATAGACGGTTTATCACCAAGAGTAGTGAGCATATCAAAAAAGTTCATATCATGTTCACGCTCTGCTTTGGCAATATTTGAGGCTTTGTAATTAAGTTTCATAGGATAATTCCTTGATTAGAGTTAATGTAAATGGTGGTTACGAAGCGACCACCGACGCTTTTAAGGCTAAGCCTCTGGCTCACCCTCTGGGTTAAACTCAACGCTACCAGAAACACGTAAAGTCATACCAAAGGTATCAAGACCGTCAGTCGTTTTCTCGCCGTATTTGAACGATCCGATAAAGGCTTTGTAGCGTGCGATGTTGCCAGCTGGAGTTTTAATCGTCCATGTGCGAACGGCTTGCGAGTCAAAGATTGCACGTAGCTTGGCCAGCTGAGTTGCATCCGTAACGTTACCAGAGATGTCTTGTGAACCCCAGTCAACACCTCCTGGAATATACTCTTTTGCTCCATCTGGGCTATCAAGCGTAGTAACATCGATTTCCTCGCGTTCGCCAGAAAGCTCGCCAATGGATGTGAGGCTCTTAATTACAAGATCCTCAGTTTCGTCACCGGTTTTGGTGATAGTAAGGGTTGTACCCATAGTTATTGAACCTGCCATATTTTTCTCCTTTTAGAAATTAGCAGCGCGTTCATTCAACATGAACGGTAATAAAACGGCAATTGATGTGAAACAGACAACCTTTTGGCTGTGGCACATCTGCCGAATATGTCATCTGATAGCCATTTAGTCTCATGACTTCCTCCACCTCCGAAAGAATACGTGAGGCCGTAATGCTATCGTCTGCCCAAATATCAACCACGACGTTAATATCTTGACTCGCAATTTGATTATCGAGATCAAGATTAACGCTGTTGTTATCAACTCGAAATGTTATCGCTGGAATCTCATTGTCCGCGAAAGAAGCTTGCGCTCCTTGATGACAGTAGTAGCCAAGTCCGGATAATATCTTTTGAATCTGTGCCTTAGGAGTAAACATTATTCACCTCCTCGCACACCACTAACGGCAGCAGCGGCAATTAACTTGTTAATCCGAATTCGATTTGTAAGTAATGCTGGAACCATGAATGGTTGTGCAACTTGACCGGGCCAATTCGGATCATACGCTAGCGTAAGACCTTTTTCGTATGGATAGCTTCCTTTACCACGCTGACCGGTACCAAACTCCACATATGGAGCGTGCTCCATAGACGTATAGACGATACCAATCACTTTGTGGCTCTGCTCTACTACTCGCATATGAATAGACCTTCGCAGAACACCAGTATCAACGGCACATCCACTTTTCGCCGAGCCCTCTACGAGGGCCGTTGCTTGCGATACGACAGAGTAAACCTCTTTCTGACTTTTAATAGTGCTCAGCTTACGCTGTAAGTTCTTAACACCAGAAATGGAAATCGTTACACTTGCCATATTTTACCCTCCAGCTTCATATGAGAATCAGTTATGACCCGGCTACTTACGACGTATTTGGAGCCTTGATACTGCAACAAATCTCCGACATCTACGGTAGTGTCCGTGGAGCAAGTAATTACTACGTCGATGTCCCTTACGAGTCCTTTTTCTTGCTGTTCCTCGTCATATGAAACAAACTTTACATTTCCGAGAAAAATATCTCGAATAGTCGTTCCAGTCTTCACGAGTCCACCTTCAACATCGTAGGCTTCTTGTTTCTCTAGAATAGTAACCTCTTTGTCATAAAAGGCTTTATAGATTACTTGCTTAGCCGAATTAGGAAACAACATGAACCCTCCGATATGGTTTTAGCAACTCAACACAACCGTTAAATAGCTCGCCATCACTAGCTGTAGCCAGATAATTCCTCGTGCTATCACCATACGAGATAGACTGGCCGTTATCGCTAATACTTTTGATAGTGGTATCCACACTAGTACCAGCGATATTGGCCTTAGTTTGAGTAAATATGCTGCTGACAATTCGTGCTCCAATCTTTACCAACCTCTCGTCAAACTCAAATACTTTATTCTCATTCGGACGTAAGTTTAGATAGATTGAAAGACGATCTGCTACTTCCTCGCAAACGTATTTGAGGAGGTCGGTATCGTTGGCACTATCTTGATTGATAATGCCAACTTTTTCAGCCATAGAGTCTACAAAATCGTCATAATTCAGCATATTTACCCTTTAACTATTCGGAGCTTTCGTCCTCATCGTTCTTGTCGCCATCCTCATTTTCTGGCTCGTTTTCACCATCATTGCCACCTTCATTGTCAGTTTCGTCTGACGTTTTTGGCTTATCATCGGATTTGGCGTTTGGCATTTCTACCACGCTGACAATTCCTTGTGGGTGAGCTAGGAGCTCTTTAGCCCTAGCTTCATCCACGGTAAGGGTCTTGCCGACTTTATGAACTTTATTGGTATCCTTATCGCGAAATTCGCGTTCTACCTTCAGTTTGCATTTCATAAGTTGAGTCCTTTCTTATTAGCTAAGCTACAATTTCACTGGTGCCAGCATTTTCGATCTTAAAGACCAAATCTGGAGTAACAGCCTTAGTGCCGTAGCTGTAAAACAGGTCAATCGAGAAATCGTTCGACTGTGGGATACGCTCAGCTTCATATTCATCAATCGCTACTGGCTGAGCGATTGAGCCTCTAGCTTGGATAAGCAGGTCGGCTGTCTGACGTACGTTACTGTGGATTTCCACACCGTGGAACATGCCGATACTTTCATTGCCAGCACCACCGTCAACTTGGTCGATGTATTCACGCAACTTGCCGTATGCACTCGGAGTAGCAGTAATGACAAGCATACTACGGTCAACTCCATCCACGTACTCATTCTTGACGGTTTCTGCCTTCTGGATGAGTGCTTCTACGATTTCAACGATGTCAGTTTCGCTCGTAGTAACAGCCGTAGCTGCTGTCTCAGCAGTTTCAAAGAACGCACGATCGAGTTCAGCAATAGCTCGGTTAGCGTGGTTCTTTGTCCGACGATCAACGATGTCGGAGATACCGAACATACGTAGGTCTTTGTTGGCAACCTCCTCAACAATTTCCTTGTCTTGGTCGATATTGATGGTAACTTTGCCATTCTTGATTTTGTCGCCTTTAGAATTGCTACGAGCTGTACCGTAATCGTTGCTCTCTGCGTTTTGGAAACGGTTAATTTCCACCGAACCAGAAGTAGGATCGCCAGAATACTCGGTATTCTTGAGGATTGACGAAAGAGCATTCTTTTGAATGTTTTCGATAAGTTTACCACCGGCTTCAGCCAGCTTATCCTTGGTCTCTTTGGAGTCAAGGATGATTGATAGTGCATCTTGTCGTGCCATTTTATAGTCCTTTCGGATTAGAACGCACTAGTGCCATTCTTGGTATAAACAC
>CARBES010000055.1 GCA_948944455.1 uncultured Candidatus Saccharibacteria bacterium
AACATGCCCTTATAGGGCTGAGCAAACCACCCCTTGGAGGGGTGGTTTTGATTCTGTATAGCAAAAAAATACCAGCAAAAGCTGATATTCTAGTATTTTATCTTTCTGGAGCTGCGACCGGGATTTGAACCCGGGACCTCATCCTTACCATGGATGCGCTCTACCGACTGAGCTATCACAGCATATCTTGGTAAACCATAACGAAGTATTAATTTCGCGATCTCTGGTGGAGCAGATCGGACTTGAACCGACTACCTTAGCAATGCGAATGCTACGCTCTACCAGGTGAGCTACTGCCCCAACGCTATCAGTATAGCATAAACCCTCAGAAAAGGGAACCCAAAATCTCCAAAATTTCCGCAATCATTCAATTTTTCATTTTTTTCACACTCTCCTTATTTTCCCATAATTTCCTCAAAAAGCAGTTGTAACTATTGACGTAAATGACAATCTGTTATAAAATAAAGAAGTACCTAGCTTTTTCAAAATATACTAAGGAGGGATAGCTATATATGGAAAAGAAAAGGTGGGCACATTATATAACAAACGGTTCTTTTACTCATAATTTTACCACATAAGGGAGGGCATAATATATGGTAAAAATCTTATGGTGCGGCCTCGACCGCAAACTTGGTCTTGCAGCATGTCAACAGTCTAAGAGTATGGATGACGTAAAAATCGTAGGCGGAATTAAACATGGCTTAATGTCTTTTAGCGATGCCACTGCGTTAATGGAATCTACCGACGATATTCAGTGGTTTTACTTCAATAATCTCGGTGCCATGCGAATCAATGCTGTGGATATGGATAAGGTTAACATGATAATTAATTTTTCCAATCCCAGTCAGTTTACGGAAATTATCGGGCTGGCAGCGCGTTTTAATAAGCCGCTCGTCACTAATGCTACGGGTTTGTCTAGCCGTCAACTGGCTATGCTTTATGATCTCTCAACCCAGGTTCCGATCTTCCAGGGTGGAATAGTCAGCATGGGGGCGAAAAGGTTCATTGATGAAGCTGAGAAGGTGGCGTGCAAAAATCCCAGAGAGTATACTCTATACGAGAACTTCTATCAGGGTAAGTCTATGCCAAGCGCATTATCGGCAGAACTCGGGAAGCGCATCCTCAAGGCTACAGGTAGTGAGCTTATGGTGAAATCGAACGTCACGCTTGATCCGCACAAAATGATCTGCGAGTGGAAATTTGACGAGCTGCAGTATTGTACAGTGGGGTTTGATGAACTCGCGCACGATATTCTTCGCATCGCTAAGATTATGGCCGAGAAACGTGTTATTAGGCACTACATCTATGATATCGATAGTATCTGGGATGATCTTTGCGCTGATGCTGCCGCTCATGGAACCGGAATCTAGCGAACCTCAAAATTAATTTTAAGGGTGTCGCCATTATCCCCCTGCCAGCTCGTTCGGCAGGGGATTTTGCTGGCCAAAGATCACCCCCCCAAGGAAAACCTTGACGCTACTTAAAGCTCTAAGGAGAGGCTTACGAGTAAATATTCCATCGGCCACTTGTAAAATGCACCTCTTTAGTCTAAGTATGGATGTAATATTTACGCCAATGACTACTATAGTTATGCTTCACTAGATTACCGTAAAAAAATGAATCATTTGACCTTGTTCTTAGATTTTTAGACTACAAGCTGGCATCATTGACAATTTATATACTATATACTAAAATCAAGCAGTACTTCGAAAATTCCAAAAAATATAGCTAGGAGGGGCAATATGAGTAGAAAACGGGAAATCAAAGAAGTAAGCACGCCAGAACAAATCCTTGACAAAGTCAAAACTGAGATGGAACATCCGGTCGGTATCATGATTTTCGGGGCTGATGATTCATTTAATAATGAGGTCTTGAGCGATTTTATGGGGATTTTGCAGGGGAATGCGCGCTATTACGCCAAAAAGGTTGATGCTTCGGCTCTAACGCAGGCGTTCAAAATCCATTCAATAGTTGTTACGTTATTAGATCCAAAAACCTCGAGTAATAAGTCTAAGCGCTGTGAATTCTCGCAGCTCATGCGGACGTCTGGCGCCAGGACATTGATCGGCGTCTATGTCAAAGTCCGCAAAATGTCTATGATGCATCTTGAATATAGCGCCGAAGCCGCCGAGGTAAATCATCGTATTTCCACCATTAAGCGTAGCGATCCGACCAGCGATGGTTATAACTATTTAATTAGAGTATCAAGCAAAAGGGGAGGGGCAGTATGGAACCTGTAAGAATTGTTTTCAGTGGCCTAACTGGTAGGACGGGGCGGGCGGTCATGAAGGCGGCGCAGAAGCGAGAAGACGTTAAGGTCATAGCAGGAATCAGTCGTATGAAGATGAATAATATCGCGGCGATAGGAGACACATCCTTCGAGGATATGCGGTGGCTTCGGTATAGTCGGCTTACCTTTCCATTTCTTGGAGCTTGGAATGCTGACGTATTTATTGATTTCTCCCATCCAAGTCGTTTAGAAGAGGTAGTGACTTTAGCGGCCGTTTTGCAGAAGCCGCTCATTATTGGAACTTCTGGCCTTAATTCCACTCAGCTCTATATGTTAAAGCGCTTTACATCGCTGATACCGATTTTTCTGGGTGGCAACTTTCGCTTCAAAGTGAAGAAGTTCGCCGATGAGGCTGTCAAATTTGCCGAAATACACGATAATCTTGTGTTAATGGAGCAGCATTGGCAGGGTCAACCATTGCCAAGCGAAGCTGCTAAGATGATCGGTGCGCGTATCGAATCAGCCTATAACAAGACAATACAAATCGTCAACGGTTCTCATTATAGCGCTGAAACGCTCATTAACGAGTGGATTCTTTACGGCGACGACGATATTAATACTCAGATTAGCTGTAAGACAATCGGATTTGATGAGCTCGCAGATGATATTCTGGAAATTGCCAAAGTCATGACTAAAAAGCCCGCTAAGAAAGATGGATTCTATAATCTTGATAATCTCTGGGATGACCTTGTATCACGAGCACTTTAATGTCTAAACATGTAACTAATCCTCGCCAGGAACTGGCGAGGATTTTCCTTCTTGGAGACCTTAAGCAACTTGAAGCCGTTATAGTAAGTTTGCCTCAGAAATCACCTAGCGAATCCTCGTCCTGATTCGTGATGGCTATACTGTGTCTGATGCTTGTCGTGATGCTCGCATTTCTACTGATACCTTCTATCGTTGGTGTGACAAATACCCAGACTTCCATAAAGCCGTAATAGAGGCTACCGGCTTATAATGGAAGTATGCCGAGCAACTCGCCTGAAGTGGCTATCGAAGTTACGCTAGATGGCTAAACTGACCATCAGCGAACTATCGGTCGCCTGGGAATATGCCATTTGAAATTGGACTATAATACTGTAAGCGGTTAGCGCAACTGGTATAATAAAAGTAGAAGAGGACATATTTTATGAGCGAAGAAGTTATACCCAATCCAAACAAAATCCACCCCATAGCAGGTTATGACAAGGAGATTTATATTAAGCCAACTATTACGAAACCAAATGTAATTGTCGGAGATTTTACCTACATTGCTGACACGGATTTCGAGAGTCATATTTCACATCATTACGACTTCGTTGGCGACAAGTTGATTATCGGTAAGTTCTGCCAAATCGCTGCTGGGGTGGAGTTTATAATGAACGGAGCAAATCATCAGAGAAATGCCGTGACAACTTTTCCGTTCTATACTTTGGAAGG
>CARBES010000056.1 GCA_948944455.1 uncultured Candidatus Saccharibacteria bacterium
GTCGCCGATGATCTGGGTCATACCAATTTTGGTGCCGATGATGACTTGCATCCTTTTCCTTTCCCTTATAACAACACGAAATCTAGACTAATGAGTGGTCCCTCTTACTTCAGTCGATCGGCTCTGCTCTCTCAAAGGCGGAACCGACGGACTAAGCGCGAGGCCTGCCCTGTCGTCTAGTCGCATTGTCGTTATTAGACTATACTCGTTGATTTTATCATAGATTTAAGGTAAAAACAAGCCCCATTTTCTCTGATTTCGCTGCGACTTCGGACGATAGACATACGACTATTGACTTTTTCGATAAGGTGTGATATAATGGAGAGGTAGGCTAGTGCCTTGTATCGATTTAAAAAGGTGGTGAAAAATATGAAGGACAAGAAGCTGGGCATGGCGTTCTTGGTGCTGAAGATGGTTCTGGCATCGGTTTATCTGGTCTTGATTGCGCGGGATTTCTCTAACAAATGGCGCAGCATCCAAGAATCTCAGGACTTTGCAGATGTTGAATAGGGGGAATGAGTGTGAAATTTCGTAAATTTGCAATTATCCTAGCGGGTGGACTTGGCGTCACTGCGATGGTCGCTGCGGCCGTAACCTTGAAGGGCTACATACTGTTTGATGTTGGCTATGATGTTGGCTACCGAGCGGGGGTTGCAGATATGCGCGAGCTCGGTTTCAAGGTGTCTCCTGATGAGCTTGATAAAAAACAGTTTGAGCATGTGGCGTCGCCAGTTGATGGCGCCAGCACTCCGATGACGCAAGGTGACAATAAGGGGGATGATGGCCGAGGTGGTGCCTATGGTGGCGGACGATAACTTCGGCGTAGCCGGATTGCGCCTGTGATCTTTTTGCCTACCAACCACAATCCCTCTAGCTACGGCTAGGGGGACTTTTTAGCTTATTAGACCCCAGGGCTGAACATTTTGAGTTTTTTGCGGTGTTCTTTATATCGGGGGTCGTGGCTACCAACTTCGCGCCAGAAGGCTTCAGAATGATCCATATGGTTTAGATGAGCTAGCTCATGAATGATAACGTAGTCGCGAAGTGGCTCCGGTACCTGCATGAGGCCAATATTGAGGGAGATCGTGCGAGTGCTACTGCAACTACCCCAGCGAGTTGCGGCATGGCTGAGTCTGCATTTGTCGTAGTTGTAGCCATATAACTTAGCATAATATTCTAAGCGATATGGTAAGTAGCCCTTTGCTTTTTTCATGAGGATCTTTTTTTTGGCGTCACGAGCACGCTGGGTGCTTGGGTCGCTCAGGGGGATTTTTTCACGAATTAAGTCGCGGTTGACTTTTAGAAAACGTCGCACCAAAAAATCACTAGTGTGCTGCGGGACAGACATTTGCAGCCTTCCAGATGGCGATACGGAAAAACGCACACTACGTGAGAGTGGGTTTTTGCGCACAATAACTTCGCCGAATTCGGCGTCATTAATAATCATTAGTCTAGCAGCCTAGAGCTGGGTCAAAACCTGCTTTAGCTGAGTATGATAAGTATGTTTGCCAGAGAGAACGATTGGCGCCTCTGCGTCGGACGGAGCCTCGAGGGCCTTAATACGGTTATCGTAGACGGTCTTGGCCTTCTCGACGGATTTGAGTTTGTTCTTGAGGCGCATGCGGATTGTGCTGACATCGGTCTGAATCCAGATGAGCGTTGGCGTATAACCAGCGGCGCGGAGAATTTCAGCAAGCTCGCGACGATCTTTTTCAGTTTCATTTCCACCTTCAAGGACAAGGGTCGAACCGGTCTTGGCGATTTCAGAGACAAGGAGCAAGATGAACTGGCGAGAAAGGTTGTGTTTTTCTTTCAGAGCATCAAGATCATAAAAAGTTGCATTGAATTGTGCCGCAAACTGTTCGCTGAATGTCGTCTTGCCACTGCAGGGTGCACCAAAAACTAGAATCGCGCGCTGGCCGCTCGGTGAGTGTGATTTGTTACCTTCCATATACCTCCATTAACGTTTACCTTCCTTTGGTTCTATTGTAGCACACTTTGCGCTGTTCGAGATAAGAATTTGTGCCGGATAGTAGAAAAACCACACAAAAAAGTTTGCCGGAGTGTAAAGATGGGCCGGAAGGAGGTAGATTTTGGAGAGAAAGGATATGCCAGTACAAATGTCGCAACTGGCAAAAAGGGCAAAACCATAGAAAGCTAACTTAGCGTGCAAGTTTTTAGGATCGTCGTTTCGCCAGCGTAGTGAAGCGATGAGATTAAGAGTAAGCGTAACTGCATAAAAAGAACAGACTACATAGATCGGCTCGGCAAAGCGAAAAATTAGTGCTAGCGTAATCATGATTATTGCTGCGGCACTAAAGAGGATAATAGCTTCACTATAGCGCGCCCAGTCGAACCGAACGAGATGGACGAGTTGAGCTAAAACAAAGATAATGAGCCCAGGAATAGAGGTGTTGTTGAAAGCGAGAAATAGATCGGCTAAACAGGTAAGGAATAGCGCTAGAATGAGTAGACGATCGCGCGGAAAGTACACGGTAGCATAAACAAAACAAAGGAAAATGCTGGCTACTTTGACCGCGCCAAGAAAGAATGATTCTTGAGCAAAAATACCAGCAAAGATGATGATTGCATAAATAATTCCCCAAGCGATTAACCAAGGCAGAGCGACACGAAATTTGTTTATGGGAGAGTGCGGCATCTTCATTTTCTTAGTTTATCATGAAGCTAGCCAAACCGCTAGGAAAGCTAAAAATAAGGAAAAATATTTAAATATATTCTAGGCCACTTATTTCTAGACTTTCTTCAACCAGGGGTGAGTATTCTTATATTCTCCCTAAGAAGCTTTACTATCATGCTTTTCGGGAAACGCTCACGCTCGCCCATCGTCATGGGGAGCTAGTTCGCTTCATCCGACTCCCGTCGTTGTCGGACATTCCCGACAAAGCAGATAGCTAAAGCTTCTTAGGGAGATTCTATTTAGCTTTTCCTTATTTCTCGTTGGTTTGTAATATTGCTAGCAATACATTCTTCTGCATAGCTTCTAGCACATTGTTCGCCAAAACCGTGTCCGTTACTCCAAAACTGATGAGTGTGGCAGGCATACAATCTTAATTCTCCCCTTGATTACTCTATGGCTAGACAACGGAGGGGGAAGCCCCAATAGCGTTGAGTTCCTTCGTTGCGAGAAGCTTGGTTTCCGGATTTGACAATCTCCAAATAGAGAATATTGGGGAAGTCTTTTGGGGTATGCCGGGAATAATAAAATCCACCTAGCCCGACATGGTATACATGACTATCTACGGTGTTAGCTAAATCCAAATCACCGCTGCGGACGAAGACTGTTTGGTCAAACCTTAACTAGCAGTTAAGGTTTTGAGGATATTACGAAGTATGCTACTTCTGTTAGCTATTCCTTAAACCTTGTACTAGTGTTAAGGTTTCGCCCGAACAGGAAAAGCATCTGGTTTCGTCCGCAGCGGAGCAATTCATCCAAAGCTTAGCAACAAGGGAAGTAAGATGAACTATAGCGGGTTGCATCACAATGGATGGTCTAGTTTTGCCAGCGATCTTTCACGAGCTAATGATTTATACTTCAATAATGCTGCTGTAAATTCATCAAACGTATGGTATCGTGAATATGGTTTCTCCCTCCGTTGTCTAGCCATATAGAGTAATATAAGGGAGGATGAAGAAG
>CARBES010000057.1 GCA_948944455.1 uncultured Candidatus Saccharibacteria bacterium
CCACAGACCTCGTCATTATCAGTGACGCGCTCTAACCAGCTGAGCTATATCCCCGTGAACCGAAGGATATCGAAACTATCCCTATTTTACTCCACTCCTCCGATAAAATCAAGCCTTAAACTATCTCTACGGCCGAAAATTATAATAAGTCCAACCATTTTGCAGTGCCACGCCTCGCGCCTTAGCTAACTCCGACACTGTTAAAAACTCATACCCTTGCGCCCTCAAATCATCAATTATCCCTGGTACCGCATCCACCGTCGTAGCGTGGATATCATGCATTAACGCAATCGCTCCATCATGCGCTGCACCCACCACATTTGCCCTCACCGTCGCCGCATTTCGATATTTCCAATCTTCCGGATCGATCGACCACAAAATCAGGGGTTGCGCCAAATTGGTTCGCACACTTTCATTCACTGAGCCATACGGTGGCCGCGTAAAGGCTGGCGAATGCCCCAAAAGATTTATAAAAATCTGATTCATTGTTGCAGCTTCTGCTTGTATACCCGCTGGGCTCAGCTTCGTCTGTTGATTATGGTATGGCGTATGGCTACCAACTTCGTGCCCTTCCGCTTCCTCGCGTTGCAATAACGCTGGATTCCGCTCCGCCAAGTTCCCTAACACGAAAAATGTCACTTTCACATTCTTCTCTTTCAGAATATCTAACAGTCGACTCGTAGTCGCCGCCGATGGCCCATCATCAAACGTTAGCGCAATCAGTTTCTTCCCAGTTGCGCTATCTGGCACCTCTACTGGCTTTTTTGGAGGTACCACTGTTACTGTACCAGGATTCTCTGGGCTTTCCGCTGGTTTTTCCTCTGGTATCTCCTCTGGATTCTCCGCGCCCTGATTCTCGCCCGATTGCCCCCCCTCTAGACTATCGTCCCCATCCTGTTTATCATTATTAGTCTTCTCTTCGTTCGATTCCGTCGTTCCCGCCACCTGTGACGAGTCATTTGATCCATGCACTAAGCTCGCTACGCCAAATCCCCCTAACGTCACCCCTATCACCAACAAGACCGCCGCCGCAAACTTCAGCCACGGGTACGAAACATTTATCTTATGCCAAAAGCCACATCGTTTCCTTTTTCCGTCAGCATCTTCCGTCGCAGCCTGTTGCTCTATCGTAGTCCGCTGCTCCACCTCAGTCTGTTGCTCTGTCGCATTCGCCATATCTTCATCGCCATCCTGCTCAGCAAAATTTTCCACCGCTTCGCCACCCAACTCCACCTCGGTTAACCGAAATAACTGCTCATCCTTTGATTCTTCTTCTGACTTCTGGTCAGTTTTAGCATAAGAATCTTGGTTTTTTCTCTCCTTTTCCCTGTTTAACTTTTTTGACTCTTGGTCATTTTTCTTCACCATTTTTATTTTCCCTCCAGCACGCACTGCCGCGCCCATTCATACATCGCAATTCCTGCCGCTACACCCACGTTTACTGATCTCGTCGAGCCAAAGCTCTCAATTTCCCGCACATCGTCTGCATTATTTAACGCTTCCGTAGTTAATCCATCACCCTCACTACCGAACAAAAGCGTTGTTGCTTGAACAAATTTTTTACTCACTAGTGGTTTTACTCTGTCAGTATTATTTTCGATCGCTACAACTTCCTGCCCGCGCTGCTTTTGGTCAGCCAAGAACTCCTGTAAATCCGACCAATATACCACTTCGAGATATTTATCCGTACACATTGCTCCACGCCGATTATATTTCTTTCGCCCAATAATATGGACTTTCCTTGCATTAAAATTATTCGCGCTCCGCACAATAGTACCCACATTAAAATCGTGCCCTACGTTCTCAATCGCCACTTCCAACGCATTACGCTTCTCGGCTAAATCGTCAAAAACCGCTTCATTTGCCATCCCCTTGTACTGATCACGCAGATTTCGCGTATCTTCCTGCAAAACGCCGGTATCATCTGCCCTTGTTTCTAGCTCGACTTTCTTGGTTTTCTCTGTTTCTTTTAGCAATACCATACGCTAATTATAACACCTTTTCATAAAACACCATGCTTCTTAGCTATTTTAAAGAGAACCAAATTTAGATTCTGCTTTCTTCCTCCCTTATATATTACTCTATGGCTAGACAACGGAGAGAGAAGCCGTAACCGTTGAAATCTATCCGACCAACCGTTATATAATCTGCGGCTACTAGTAGATAATGCGATCTGTACAGTTCGTAGGGTGAGGATGAGTATACATGTATACCGCCTATTGAAGACATAATTCCAGGATTCCAGGCTGCGTCAGTGGCTCCGCTGCGGACGAAGAAAAGTACAACTTTACGCTCTCATTTTTTAAAAACTGGGAGCGGGTTTCGTCCGCAGCGGGTGGATCGAAATTACTCAAAATGTCGCTATTAATACTAGTGCTAATGGTTATGGCTGGTCAAGTATGTCTGGGAGTATTCCAAAAAATGCATTTTACCTGCGGTTTGACCCAAGAATTATCAATAACCTTGCCACGTATGCCAACCCTCGACACCAAGGCTTCTCCCTCCGTTGTCTAGCCATATAGAGTAATCATAGGGAGGATGAAGGTTTGGCGAATAAAATACTAGATGCTATGTATAAGAATGTATTGCTAGCAACCTTACAAACCAATGTGGAGTAAGGAAAAGATAAATAGAATCTCCCTAAGAAGCTTTAGCTATCTGCTTTGTCGGGAATGTCCGACGACGACGGGAGTCGGATGAAGCGAACTAGCTCCCCATGACGATGGACGAGCGTGAGCGTTTCCCGAAAAGCATGATAGTAAAGCTCCTTAGGGAGAACATAAGAATACTCACCCAGGTTGAAGAAAGTCTAGAATTAACTAATCTAAGGATTTATTATATTTCCCGATTACCAAAAAACCTGCACTTCTGCAGGTTTTTCGTTTAACAACTTAATTGTGCAATTCATCGAAAGTTAAAAGCTTAAAGTCGCATCTCTTGCGAGCATTTGTAGTATAAGCTTAATTACTACAATTACGACCGACCTAGCTACAATATGTATTACTACACATTGCGCATCAAACTCCCTAGAAAGGAGGTAATCCATCGACACGTTCTCGTACCGA
>CARBES010000058.1 GCA_948944455.1 uncultured Candidatus Saccharibacteria bacterium
GCAGCCGCCTTGTAAGCGGCAGGTCGTCGGGGCAGAGCCGACACACGGCTCCATAAAGAGAGTGCAAGCAGGGATGCTTGTTTTTTGTTTATGCTAGCTAAGTGGGGCGTGACCGGAGGGGTAAAAATAAGGCGCCGCGAGACGTGCGGCGCCTGGATGGAACTGTTCTTGGAGCTTTAACGATGGGAAAAGCGTTTGTGATATTTCTTATCGCCGGCTATTTTCAATGATACGACAAGAATAGTTAGAGTTACCAGAACGGAGACGCCGATGATTATCGGTGTTTTGAGTGAATTTGTTTTTACTTCGGCGGCCTGGGTAGCGAAAGACACGAAGACAAATTGCATATTGTCTTCGCCGGGTCCGATATCACCAATCAGACTGGTAGCTTGGAGCTTACTGTCGTTAGGTTCGGGCGTTTCGAACTCAAGGGAGATCTCGGCATGGAAGTCTTTCTGAGTAGTATAGCGGGAAATATAAAAATTTTCTGAACTAATAGTTAGCGGTGCGCTGGCCGTGAGGTTGAGTATGTTGCTGATTGCGTTAGGTGAAGTGTCGGTGGCACTAAGTTCGGCGGAGATCTTACCGGGCTGTTCGGGCGCAAGCTCACTTGGGAGCTCAAGATTCAGCCGAACATCGTGCGCAATGCCGTCTGCTCCAAGGGATGGACTGGCGGCGTTATGGATGCAGATGGCGATGTCGTAGATTTGGTCGGGCTCTAGTGTGAGCTCGGCACTCTGGAAATCCTTGAGCAGGCGTCCATCAAACCGACCGGAAATGCGTATGAATTGGAGTTCGCTACCGATCTCTTCGTTTTCTAAGACATTAAGGCAAGGGTAGAGAGTGCTACTTGCCGTATCTTCGTCGACGGCAGAGAGATATGCTTTAGGGGCGGCGTCGCTATTAACCTTGGCGGCTTGAGCTGTGGTACTGAATGCGATCAAGATGATGAGGAGTATGGCGGCGAGAGTACTAATGCGTTGGCTGAGTCTGTTGCGGCTGGTGGTTTTCATGTTTCAGGATCCTCCTTTTTCTTCAAAAACAGTTTTTCGAGGTACGATTTCGGCGTTGTTCTAATGAAAACGTGAATCTTATTTATTTTATCACAAAAATGTAATTTTGTCTAGATTACGTATATGGCAAAGCTATGATTAGATTTGACGTCGACGCGAGTTGCTCTGAGCGATACGCTTGGCAGAGCTGGTAGTGCGCGCGGAGGGTTTTGTGGCGTTACGTTTGCGTGCAGGGGTGTTGGAGTTAAGAGCGATTTGTTCTTCGATTCTTGCGGTGGTGTCAGCGAGTGCGGCGGCGTCGCCAGTCAATTCGTGCAGAGCAAGAATTAGTCGGAGAGTGTTTGTGCTATGGTCTAACTGATAAGCGCGTTCAAGCGAATCAACTGCGGGTTTGATTTTGCCAAGCTTTTCTTGAGCTTTAGCGAGAGCAATAAAACGCGCAGGTATGTCGGACTCGAGCTCAATAGCTTGCTCAAAGGCCATTTCCGCTTTTTCATAAGCGCCAGTTTCGAGATAGATTAGGCCAACATTATGTAGCGAGGATGGGTTATTGTCTAACGATTGGGCAATTTCGAAACATTCAATTGCTTCATCAAATTTTTGTTCCTTTGCGTAGAGGATGCCGAGACGGTTATAGGCGGCGGCGTTTTTTTCGTCAAATTTTAGGATAGTTAAAAGCGCTTTTTCGGCACGGAGAGGCTTGTGGTCGCGCATGGAAGTCTGGGCGGCACTCCAAAGTTTTTTCATTTGCATATCGTAACGGGCGCTGCGCGGGGCTTCGACTTTACGATGGCTAAAAATTGGAAACAAAAAGACGAGATAAAGAGAGACGATAACGATAAACGCAATGCCTAGCATAAAGTTATTATAGCATAAAGAAGGAAAAGATTGTATCCAAAATAGCCCCATGGTAGCCTTATTGCCCTTTTCCTTATTCCTCTTTGCCTGTGAGCGATCTTCATCCTCCCCTTGATTACTCTATGGCTAGACAACGGAGGGGGAAGCCCCAATAGCGTTG
>CARBES010000059.1 GCA_948944455.1 uncultured Candidatus Saccharibacteria bacterium
TGGGAAATTTGTTCGCCGTCGTTACTGCTAACTTTCTTGATATATTCTTTGTCGAGGCCACTTTCGGCAGCGGCGAGGGCGGTAAGTTCCTTGTAGTAATACGGGATGCCAAGTTGTTTCGCAACAAGTTCGCCGATTTTCTTACCCTGAGAACCATGCTCGCGGGAAATTGTGATGATGACGCCAGGGTGAGATTTCTGGATTCGCAGAGGACTAGATGTGGATGCTTTGGAGACGCCAAGATGTCGGAAAAACGCGCGCACCAAGACGACGGCGACAATGACGCTAATTACGTCCGCAATCGGGGCGGCCCACAAAATACCTGTGATGCCAATAAAATTCGGCAAAATAATAGCCAACGGAACAAACAAGACAAGATCGCGCAAAAGCGAAACGACCGCAGCCTTTAGAGGCTCGCCGACTGCCTGGAAGAAAATGGAGATAATCTTGACCAAACAAGTTAGAGTGACGCCAAGCAGGAAGATCCGAAAGGTAATGCGAGCGAATTCAAGATATAATTCGGAATCAACACCGAATAAGTTAATGAACAGATCCGGGAAGGCTTCTACTACTACAGTAATAATGATGCCGACGATGACAGTAGTAGTAGCTGCAAGGCGAAACGTCTCCTTCACTCGTTCATTCTTCCCGGCACCAATGTTATAGCCAAGTATAGGCTGCGCGCCGACGATAATACCTATAGCGACGTTGAGGACGATTGAGAAAACCTTTGAGCAGATGCCCATGGTAGCAATCGGGATATCAGCACCATAAATCGAGGATGCACCATATTTTGACAGCATGATATTTGCGACCAGAGTGATAACGACTACCGCAAGCTGAGTAATAAAAGTTGAGATACCTAGCTTAATGACATTAGTGATAACTTGCATGTTCAACTTAAAGCTTTCGAGCTTTAGGCGGAAGGTCTTCGTGCAGAAAAGATAAACGACGCCAATGGCTAAAGTAATAACTTGACCGATAATGGTAGCCCAGGCGGCTCCTTTCATTCCCCAATGAAAACCAAAGATGAAGATTGGGTCCAGCGCGATATTCGTAATAGCTCCGGCCAGAGTTTGCACCATAGCAAAAGCTGGCGACCCATCTGCACGAATTATTGAGTTGATTGAATTGCCAATCATGAAAGCCGGCATGAATGCAAGAACGATAGCAAAGTATTCATGCGCAAACCCAATAGTTGCTTCCGAGGCGCCAAAGAAATAAAGTAGCGGGTCCATGAAGAGAAAACCAAGTAGAACAAATATTACGCTGGCAATCATACAGATTAGCAGGCTATTGCCGACTGCTTTATGGGCGCTTCGAGTATCTTTACGACCTTGACATATCGACAAAAAGGCGGCGGCACCATCGCCAAGCGCAAAAGTAACAGCCATCGCAATTACGGTCAACGGGAAGACTACCGATGTAGCGGCATTACCCAAGTATCCAAGCTCCGGACTATTGCCGATAAAAATTTGATCGACTATATTGTATAGTGCGCTAATCAAAAGCGACATAATGCACGGAATTGCGAACTTGATAAGTAGCTTAGGGATTCTCTCCGTGCCAAGAATTTTATTACCTTGGTCGTCCACGAAAAATGCTCCTTTCTTTCGAGGGTTTACGTTTTATAAGTATGTATGCCCGGTTTTTATATCAATTTCTGAGTTTTTGGGTCAACTTTATGTATTTTAGCACAAAATATTCAAAAATGGATATCTGATGTTGTAATTTTTACAACAGTTTTGGTGGGCGGGGAGGCGATGTAGGCTAGTCGCGTTTTAGCATAACGGTAAAGGCTTCGGAGGGGATATCAATTTTGCCGAAGCGTTTCATGCGGGCTTTGCCTTTTTTCTGCTTGTCGAGGAGTT
>CARBES010000060.1 GCA_948944455.1 uncultured Candidatus Saccharibacteria bacterium
TACCGCTTTGACCGCCCTTGGTGCTGGTGTCGTTGCTTACCGCAGCGCTCGCCGCTCTAGCGAGAAATAATCTCCTCGCGAGATTATTTCTCCGAAGAGGGAATGCCCGCTAACGCGGAAAATCCCCTCAGCGAGAAGAGTTAAGCTTCGCAGCCTAACCTAAACATCTAAAAACCTCCGGCTCACCCCGGAGGTTTTTGTGCCTGCGCCCAAACAATTCGCGCTTCCATCCAAAAAAGAGGGCATATCCCGGCGCACTTCGACGCCGGGGAACCCTCTGTTCTTACATTATAACACAAAAAAAGAGGACTTGGCCTAATGGTAACACCACTAGGTCGTCCACTTATCTACATTCTATCACATCAGCATCCAAAAAGCAACTACTTTTTGTAGATAATTAAGATACCGGCTCGAGTGATTACGAGCATGTTCTTAACTCTCTTCGACGTGTTAAAACATTTTTCTAAGGTCTTTCGCGCATCCGTATCATTCGGCAAGCGTCGCAAATCCATAATTCTGTTCCGAGACTGTTTACCTGCTTTGTGGAATAACTTCTCAATCGATTTCGCTTTAGGTACTACTGGGCTTTTATTTTCCCAGACTAAGCCACTCATACAGAAATCAGGCGTCTTGTTACCGGGTGTATTCGACGGCGGTAACAGCTCGATATCTTTCCCAGTATCCAGAAAATAGTCTACGGTTGCTCTTTCATGCGACTCAAGTCTAACACCGTTTGTAGTTAACTTGCCTCGCTTCTTGGTTTGTGTCTTTCGCTTCGTTGACATTATTTCCTCCCTGTCACTAGTGAACTGATAAAAGTTTTCAGCCTATCAGCATCCACGGAAGACAGGCATTTCGGCAACTGCAAGGTTACCATTGACCCATCGGATAGCGGAAACGGATATTGCACCATTTCTGCGGCGTTTTCTCTAGCCTGAACTGCCCCCATATGATAGGAGCCATTCAGTAGCCGGTTGAGGGCGCCAAGTTCAACCTCGGCGTCGCCGAAAGGCGACCAGTCATTGTCCTCTAAGTAGTGCATGTACCAATTAATCGCCCGACTAATCCGTGATTGATAGGCTGTGAAGGTTGCAGGACCAAAATCGTTGCCGCTCGTTTCCCGGAAACTCCCCATGATATTGTCCAGATCGATGTCTCTTACCGCAACGTCTTCCCAGTTTTGCTCATAAATAGAGCGGAAGACCCGTCGCACAGCGGAACGCAGTGGAACGATCTTCGACGACTCGCTGCGATACCTGCTTTGCAGTTGGCCTAGGTATTGCATCATCCCGCCGACCGTCCCGCTATCAATGGCATAATAACTCATTTTTTCTCCTTTCGAATTATTTTATAGAGCTATTTATTTTTCTTACCCTCCCTGATAATCATATTCTATCATAGAATACTGTCCCATACAATACGCAATATCAAGACATGTCAAAATTACAACAAAAAGTGAAAATGACACGTCCGAGCCATTCAGTCCCGTCAGAAAATCAACACTTCGTCCACTTGACAAATCTCCAAATCCGTGCTACAATGAACACATCCAGACAAAAAC